>DATISN010000257.1:0-5998 GCA_035581765.1 Halomonas sp. | reverse complement strand
GTTGCCGAGCGCGGTGTTGAGATATTCGATGACCTTGATATCTCCTTTCATCGTCGTGCTCCGTGGTTGTCGCGGTCGGGTGTCGAGGACTTGCTGAGGCCGGCGCTGCCGGCATCCGCGCTGCGCCGTTCAGTATGAATGACTCAGCCTAGTATTGGCTAGTCAACATAAAAAGTCCAACCATGACAACAGCTTGGGAGTCGTCAAGGCGCCGCCTGGGAACTCATTGAGCGCAAGTCGAGAAGAGCACGAAGCGCCTGGCGGCGCGTGACGCCGCCTCGGGGAAAGGCAGCGTGGTGAGGCAATCATGCGATCACACCGCGTAGGCGAGATCGGCGGTGGCGGCGTTCAGTTCCCTGACGACACTCGCACGAGTGATGTCCTTGCTAAGGCAGGCGCATTTTCCGCACTGGGTGCCGCAGCCGGTGGCAGCCTGCACCTCGCGCCAGCTGCGCGCACCATCCTCGACGGATTGGCGGATCTGGTGGTCCGTCACACTCTTGCAGATACAGACATACATTTGCCTCACCTCGCTCGTCAGCGCTACCCGAAGACCGTGATGTCAAATGTAAATGATTCGCATGGTGTATTACAACAGGAATCTGGACCTTTTTTGTCCTGTTTATGTGTCATGCCAAATTCCGACCGGGATCAACGGCCAATGTTTTGTCGCATCTTATCGGGCTTGGGCAGCACAACGACCTGGCTGCGCGAGACGATGTCGCTCCAACTGCGGCGCTGGGGGTCGAACAGCACCCACCAGTAGCCAAGGCCCAGCGCCGCCAGCGACACCCAGGCCATGAGAAAGCGCACCAGCGCCTGGACCAGGGTGATCGAGGCGCCATCGAGGGTCTGCACGCGTAGCCGCCAGGCCTGCATGCCCAGCGTCATGCCGCCCCGCACCCAGAAGAAAACGAAGAAGGCAAAGGCGCTGAGCATCAGCAGCGCCCGCAACGACAGTACCTGGGCCAGCCCGCTACCGACCTCCTCCGGTGGCAGATCCAGCACCAGGCGGACCGTAACCAGGTGCAGTGCCGTGACCAGCAGCCAGATCGCCGCGACCAGAAAGCCGTCGTAGAGCATGGCGCCCAGCCGCCGGCCGAGGCCGGCGGGCCAGACGTCGTCGAGTTGGTCGAAGCGTCGTTGCATGGCAAGCCCTTAGCGAGTCAGGTGACGCCCCCGATGGGGCGGAAGGCAACGCAGCCGGCTCAGCCGGTACGTCGCAGCAGATAGAGCCCCAGCACCGCGCAGATCAGCGTCGGCGCCAGCACCGCCCAGGCCGGCGAGAAGCCGAATATCGTCGATGCCGGGGCCAGCAGGTCCTGCAGATACTTGAAGGAAAGCCCGGTGATCACCCCGTAGAACACCCGGGTGCCGGCGGCCACGGTGCGCAGCGGCCCGAACACGAACGACGCCGCCACCAATACCAGCGAGGCCAACGTCAGCGGCAACAGCAGCTTCTGCCAGAAATGCAGCAACGGCGCGGAGGCCTCCTGTCCCTGGGTGCTGAGGTAACGGGAAAGCGCCCACAGCTCGCTTGGCGCCTGGCTTTCGACCTCGCGCAGCAAGCGGCCCAACTGAGCAGGCGTCAGCTCGGTCTCCCAGACCAGGGTGTCGTGGTGTTCGACCTCGGTGCTCGCTTCCTCGAAGCGGGTCACGGCCGCCTCCTCGAGCAGCCATTGATCGTCTTGCCACACCGCCCGCCGCGCGCTGACGGCCTCGCGCAGCTGCTGCCCCTCGAAACGGTAACGGGTCAGGTCGAGCACGGTGTCGTCGGCGCGAATGGCCCCGAAGCGGTAGAAACTGTCGCCCTCGCGTTGCCAGCCGCCACGCTGGGTGACCACGGCGCCTTCCCCCTGCACCTGCTCCAGCCGCCAGGCGCTGGCGAACTGCTCGGTTCGCGGACTGACGTACTCGGCGACCAGCAGCAGCAGCACGACGACCAGCAATACCGGCTTCATCACGCCCCACAGGATGCGGGTCAGTGAGCGTCCGGCGGCGCGCATCACCGTCAGCTCGTTGCTCGAGGCCATGGTGCCGAGCCCGATCAGCGCACCGATCAGCACGCCCACGGGGGCATACTGATAGAAGCGCCAGGGCAGGCGCATCAGCAGGTAGACGAAGACCTCGAAGGCCCCGTAGTCGCCCTCGATGTCACCCAGGTCGTTGATGTAGGTGATCACCAGGTCGAGCCCCAGCAGCACCACCTGCACCACGAAGATGGCGCCTAGCACGTGGCGCGCGATGTAACGGTCCAGACGGTCGGTGATCATCCGCTCATCCCCTTGCGCTGTGCGTTGGCCATCATCGTCAGGCCGAGGGCCAGAAACCCGGCATGTATCGGCCACATGCCCACCGCCACCGGCAGGCTGCCGCGGCCGATGGCATCCAGGGCGGCGAGCAACAGGCTGAGATAGGCGATGTGCAGGAAGATCGCCGGCAGCAGCTTGGCGAAACGACCCTGACGCGGATTGACGCGGGACAACGGCATGGCCAACAGCGTCAACACGAACACCATCAGCGGCATGCTCAGGCGCCACTGCAACTGCGCCTGGGCCTCGGGGTCGGCGTCATCGATCAACGCGGCGGTGGTGGCGTACTCCGGCGAGTACAGCTCGGCGCGATCCTCGGCCCGCGACAGGCGCACGGCGTAGGTCTCGAAGATCAGTCGCTCGGCCTCATGAATGCCCGGTTCGACGCTGTAGCGCTCGCCGTCGGCCAGCACCAGAAAACGGCTTTCCGTCTCGTCGTCGACCACTTGATAGCCTTGATCGGCGCGGGTGACCACGCTCTCGGGAGTGCCATCGCGGCGCTGTTGACGTTCACTGATGAACACGTTCTGCATGCGGGTGCGATCGTCGTTGTAGGCCTCGGTATAGGCGGTACGGCCGCCGCCGAAGTCCTGGAAGCGTCCCGGCGCCAGGGCCGAGAAATCGATCTTGCTGCGCTGATCCTCGATCATTATCTCGTTCTGCAGGGCGCCGGCCGGCGTGAGCAGCAAACTGCACAGCCCCACCAGCACCGCCACCACGGCGGCCGGCACCAGGCTCACCTGCAGCAGCTTCAGCGGACTGGTCCCGCAGGCCACCAGCACGGTGATCTCGCTGTTCAGATAGAGCTGCCCGTAGGCCAGCAGAATGCCCAGGAAGAACGCCAGCGGCAGGATCAGCTCCATGAACCCGGGCAGATGAAAGAGCATCAGGGTGCCGAGAATGCTCGCCGGGATCTCGCCCTCGGCGGCATTGCTGAAGTAGCGAATGAAGCGACTGCCCATGATCACCAGCAGCAGCACGCCGGCAACCGCCATCATGGTCAGCAGGATCTCGCGGGTCAGGTAACGAAAGATGATCATGCAGCGGCCTTCCATGCATTCGGGCCATGCGTTGGGTACACTGACGTGACATGGCCGAGTGCCGGCATTATCCAGATTCCCCCTAATGTTTGTAACCCTTGAGCGTTGGTAACCCTTGAGCGGGGTTATCCCCCGCTCGGACCGTAACCCTATCGCTTGTCTTGTGGAGACACCATGGAATTCCCAGTTCAGACCGCCAACCCCGTCAAGACCGAGACAGCCTGTGTCGTGGTACCGGTGTTCAAGGACGGCGATCTGTTGCCCACCGCCGCCAAGCTCGACGACGCCACCGAGCGCCTGATCGGCCAGTTGATCGAGCGCGGCGACTTCGAGGCCAAGCTGGGCAATGTCCAGCTGATCCCCTTCGCGCCGGGCATCGGTGCCGAGCGCCTGCTGCTGGTGGGCCTGGGAGAGCGCGACAAGCACCGCGAAGGTGCCTTCCGCAAGGCGCTGGACGCCGCCTTCACCGCCCTGGCGCAATTGCCGGTGGACGATGCCGCCGTGGCCTTCACCGACGTCCCGCTGCCCGAGCGCGGCTGCGGCTGGAAGGCCCGCATGGTCGCCGAGGCGGCCCATCGCGCCGTCTACCGCTTCGACGAGTTCAAGTCCGAGAAGACCCCGCGTTCGCGCCTCGAGCGGGTGATCTTGCTGGTCAGCGAGAGCGGCGATTCCGCGGCCGCCCGGGAAGGCGCGCGCATCGGCGACGCCATCGGCGAGGGAGTCGCCTACACGCGCACCCTGGGCAATCTGCCGCCCAACGTGTGCACGCCGCGCTATCTGGCCGAGCAGGCCGAAGCCCTGGGCGAGGCGTCGAGCGGCGCGCTGTCGGTCGACATCCTCGACGAAGAGGCGCTGGCGCGCCTGGGCGCCAATAGCCTGCTCGCCGTGGGCCGCGGCAGTGCCGAGCCGTCGCGGCTGATCGTGATGAGCTACCAAGGTGCGGAGAGTCCCGACGACGCCCCGCACGTGCTGGTGGGCAAGGGCATTACCTTCGATACCGGCGGCATCTCGCTCAAGCCCGGCGAGGCCATGGACGAGATGAAATTCGACATGTGCGGCGCCGCCAGCGTCTTCGGCACCGTCAAGTCGGTCCTCGCCATCAAGCCGAAGCTCAACCTGGTCTTCGTCGTCGCCTCGGCCGAGAACATGCCGGACGGACGCGCCGTCAAGCCTGGCGACATCTTAAAGACCCTCAAGGGGCTCTCGGTCGAGGTGCTCAATACCGACGCCGAGGGGCGCCTGGTGCTGTGCGACGCCCTGACCTACGTCGAGCGCTTCAAGCCGGCGAGCGTGGTCGATATCGCCACCCTCACCGGCGCGGCCATCGTGGCGCTTGGCCATCACGCCACCGGCCTGCTCGCCAACGACGACGACCTGGCGCTCGACCTGCTCGACGCCGGCACCACCGCCTGGGACCGTGCCTGGCACCTGCCGCTGTGGGACGAGTACCAGGAACAGCTCGACTCCAACTTCGCCGACCTGGCGAACATCGGCGGCAAGCCGGCGGGCACCATCACCGCCGCCTGCTTCCTCTCGCGCTTCGCCGACCAGTTCCCCTGGGCGCACCTGGACATCGCCGGCACCGCCTGGCATTCCGGCAAGCAGAAAGGCGCCACCGGCCGTCCAGTGGGGCTGCTGACCCAATACCTGCTCGACCGCGAGGAAGCGGCCCGTAGCGTGGAGAACGGCAACGAGCTGTAAATGACCCAGGTCGATTTCTACATCCTCCCCGATACCACCCTGGAGGCGCGTCTCGACTTTGCCTGCCGGCTGGCCGAGACGATCTATCGCAAGGGTTATCGGCTGCACCTGCACGCCGAGGACGAGGCCATGGCCCATGACCTCGACGAGCGACTATGGAATTTTCGCCCGGACGCCTACCTGCCCCACGCCCTGCTCGACAGCGACATGGCCGACAGCGTGCCGGTGACCATCGGCTGGACGGACCCGCCGGCGCCGGACCTCGATGTCCAGGCGATGCTCAACCTGCATCCGGGCATTCCGGAATGGTTCTCGCGCTTCGAACGGGTCGCCGAGATCATCAACCAGCATCAGGACGTGCTCACCGCCAAACGCGAGTGCTGGCAGACCTACCGCAAGCGCGGCTATCCGGTCACGCCGCACCACCTGAAGGGCTAGCCCGGGATCGTTGCGCTGCCGTCACTCTCACCATCAGTCCTGACAGAGCAGCGCCATGACGGCGCCCCGGCACAGAGGGTATAATCCTTTCCATTTTTGCCACCTGCCGGCGATGCCCAGCGCGCCGCCGACACGCCAGAGCCGACCGATTCCATGGACAAGACGTACCAACCCGAGCAGAGCGAATCCCGCGGGTATCAGCGCTGGGAAGCCGACAACCGCTTCGCGCCTTCCGGCACCGGCGAGCCCTACGCGATCATGATTCCACCGCCCAACGTGACCGGCAGCCTGCACATGGGCCACGCCTTCCAGGACACCAACATGGACACCCTGATCCGCTGGCGGCGGATGCAGGGACGCAACACCCTCTGGCAGGTCGGCACCGACCACGCCGGCATCGCGACGCAAATGCTGGTCGAGCGCAAGATCGCCGCCGAGGAAGGCAAGACGCGCTTCGACCTGGGCCGCGACGCCTTCATCGACAAGGTGTGGGAATGGAAGCAGGAA
>DATISN010000256.1:0-26077 GCA_035581765.1 Halomonas sp. | reverse complement strand
CCGGGCTTGCCACCGCTGCGCAGCCGCCGCACCTCGATGACGTTGGAGAGCTGCTGGATGCGCGCAAACAGCCGCCCCAGCGTCTCGAGGCCATCGACCTCGACCGTGATGGTCATGCGTGCGATCCCGTCATCGGTATCGGTGAGCGTGTTGACCGACAGCACGTTGACGCGGTCATTGCTCAGCACGCCGGTCACGTCGCGCAGCAGACCGGAACGATCCCAGGCCTGAATCTCGATGTCCACGGGATACTGGGTGCGGGCTCGCTCGCCCCACTCCACCTCGATGATGCGTTGGGGCTCGTCCAGGCGCAGCTGCAGGATATTGGGGCAGTCCTGACGATGCACGGTGACCCCGCGGCCCTGGGTGATGAAGCCGACGATCGGCTCGCCAGGCACCGGATGACAGCAGTTGGCCATGCTGGTCTTGAGGTTTCCCACCCCCAGCACGGTAATCTCGTCGGCGCCACGCTTCCCCTGCGTCTTGCGGGGCTTGGCCAGCAAACGGTCCAACTGCTCATGATCGTCGCTCTCGCCGAACAGGTGCTGGGCCTGGCGCAGCACCTGACCGATGCGCAGATCGCCGGCACCCAGCGCCGCGTACATGTCGTCCGGCGAAGTGTAGTTGACCTGGCGCGCCAGCTTGTCGAGATCCATGCCCTCGACATCCAGACGCTTCATCTCGCGCTCGAACAGCGCGTGGCCTTCCTCGAGATTCTGGTCACGGGCTTGGTGCTTGAACCAGGACTGGATCTTGGCCCGGGCACGCGAGGTCCGCACATAGCCGAGCCCGGGATTGAGCCAGTCCCGGCTGGGACCGCCCTTGCTGGCGGTGAGTATCTCGACCTGCTGGCCGGTCTTGAGCTTGAAGGTGAGCGGCACGATCCGCCCATTGACCTTGGCGCCACGGCAGCGGTGCCCGACCTCGGTGTGCACCCGGTAGGCGAAATCGATCGGGGTGGCGATACGCGGCAGGTCGATGACGTGGCCGTCGGGCGTAAACACATAGATGCGATCCGGCGCCACATCGCTGGACAGGCCCTCACGCAGATCGCCGAACTCACCGACCTCATCCTGCCATTCGAGGACCTGGCGCAACCAGGCGATCTTGTCCTCGTAGCTCGCGCTCTTGCCCTTGGTGTCGTGCCCCTTGTAGCGCCAGTGGGCACAGACGCCGAGTTCGGCCTCGTCGTGCATGGCGAAGGTGCGGATCTGGATTTCCAGCACCTTGTTCTCGGGGCCCATCACCGCCGTGTGCAATGACTGATAGCCGTTCTTCTTGGGATTGGCGATGTAGTCGTCGAATTCATTGGGCACGTGATGCCAGCGCGAGTGCACCAGGCCCAGCACCGTGTAGCAGTCGGTCACCTCGGGCACCAGGATGCGCACCGCCCGGATATCATGCACCTGGGAGAAATCGATGCGCTTGCGCTTCATCTTCCGCCAGATCGAGAAGATGTGCTTGGCGCGGCCATCGACGTCGTAGCGCGCGATCCCCTGGGCTCCGAGCATTCCCTTGAGCGTTTCCACCACGTCGTGGATATAACGGTCGCGATCGAGGCGCTTTTCCGCCAGTTGCCGGGCGATGGCCTTGTAATCCTCCTCATGGAGATAGCGAAAGGACAGGTCCTCGAGTTCCCACTTGAGATGGCCGATGCCCAGCCGATGGGCCAAGGGGCCGTAGATGTCGAACACCTCGCGGGCCACCCGCTGGCGTTTCTCCCGCGGCGCATCCTTGACCTGGCGAAGCGCGCAGGTGCGCTCGGCGATCTTGATCAGGGCGACACGCACGTCATCGATCATGGTGACCAGCATCTTGCGCAGGTTGTCCTGCTGGTCGTGCTGATTCATCCCGTGGCTGGGTAGCTGGGAAGCACTGATCGCCGCCATCTGCAGCACACCCTCGATAAGGGCGGCGACTTCCTTGCCGAAGCGCTTGCCGATCGCCTCGATATCGATCAATCCCTCGCGTACGGCGCGGTAGAGAACCGCCGCCTCGAGGGTCGTCTGGTCGAGCCTGAGTTCGCCGAGAATATCGGCCATCTCAAGCCCCATGCGAAAGCTCGATCGATTCCCTCGCCAGGTGCTCTGCGACTTGTCGGTGTCCTGTTCCAACCGCTGGGCCAGTTCGCAGGCCTCGCGCAGTTCGGTCGCATCGCGCAACTTGACGTCTTCCTGAAGCCGCTCGATCCATTGACCGATGTCGACAAGCCCCTCTTCGGTCAGGGGCTGGTCTTCACGGACTTTTACCATCGGGTCTCGCTCCTTGCGGCTGCCGTTGCTTCCGTGGGTACTCTAACAGCAGCATGGATTCCAAATGCGAAGTGTGCACGAACATGTCGGCCACGGCGGCATGGACGATGCGGTATCCACCATGCACGAGCCGTGCCGCATCCCGGGCCAGGGTCGCCTTATCGCAGGAAACGTACAAGACACGCGCGACCGGATCATCGACCAGCGCCTGGCAGACACGCTCGGCGCCGACGCGGGGCGGGTCGAGCAGCACCGCCTCCGGTGCAAAGTCACTCAACAGTGCCGCGATGGTCCCGGCCTGTGTCAGGTCGACCTGGCGTGCCGCCACCTCAAGCCCGTTGACGCGGGCGTTGTCGGCCAGCCGCTCGACCATCGACGGGTTACCTTCTACTGCGGTCACCGTGGCACCTGCCGCGGCCAGCGACAGGCTGAAATTGCCGACCCCGGCGAACAGGTCGAGCCAAGACCGACCGTCGATATCGCCAAGCCAGCCCATGGCGGTCTCGATCATCCGTCGGTTGACCGCGGCATTGGCCTGCAGGAAGTCGCCCGGAGCGAAGCCCAGTGTCAGCTCGCTCTCTAGTCTCGGCCCCGGCCCCGGCCCGGGCAAACGATAGGTCAGCGCGGGCGCCGGCGTCAGCCAGTCAAGGACAGGCGTGTCACGTCCCAGCCAGCGCACGAGATGCAGGCCGTGCGTCTCGGCGAAGGTGTGCCAGCGACGCGTGTCGGCGGCGTGCTCCTTCAACTGTCGCAGCACGATCACCACGCCCTGGTCACTTTCCAGCATTTCCAGGTGACCCAACTGCCGCGGCGCTTCCAGCGTTGCGACATGATGGTGCAAAGGTCCCAGCAGGGCAGTGAGGGGCGGCACCAGGATGGTGCAGTCGTGGATATCCACCAGGCGCTGGCTGCGCCGGGCGCGAAAACCGAAATGCACCCGGCCCTCGGCGTTGACCTTGACCCCGAGACGGGCGCGGCGACGATAGTGCTGGTCGTCGGTGGCGATGAGCGCGGGGACCTGGGTCAGCTCGATGCCCTGTCGCGCGAGCATCTCCTGTAGTACCGCCACCTTGTGGGCACGCTGTGCCTCGATGGCCAGATGCTGCAGGTCACAACCCCCACATTGGGCATAATGCACGCACGGCGGGGTCGCCCGGTCCGGCGAGGCCTCGATCACGTGCCGTACATGCGCCTCGTCATAGCGCTTGCGAGTCAGATGAATCGCCGTGTCGACCCGCTCGCCGGGCAGTGCCCCGTCGACGAACTGCGTCTTGCCATTCGCGCTATGCGCCAGGCCCCGCCCATCGTGCGCCAGACGCTCGATGAGCAGGCCGTCTTCTGCCGAGCGCGTCGAAGCGGTGTCGTCAACCCGTGAGGTGCGGCGGCCCTGGAGACCGGACACCCCCGAGCGCGCCCGCGAGGGACGCCGTTTGCCCAACCCGGCCATTTCACACCTCCGGTGCGAAGAGGCCGGTGGAAAGGTAACGGTCTCCCCGGTCACAGACGATGAACACGATCACCGCATTCTCGACTTCCTCGGCGAGGCGCAAGGCCCCGGAAAGGGCGCCGCCCGAGGACACCCCGGCGAAAATCCCCTCTTCCCGGGCCAGGCGGCGCATATGCACTTCGGCCTCGTGCTGGCCGATGTCCAGCGTGCGATCAACGCGACTGGCTTCGAAGATGCTCGGCAGGTACTCCGGCGGCCAGCGGCGAATGCCCGCGATACTCGCCCCATCCTCGGGCTGAAGGCCGATGATCTGCACCTCGGGATTGCGCTCCTTGAGATAGCGCGACACGCCCATGATGGTGCCGGTAGTGCCCATCGAACTGACGAAATGGGTGACGGTGCCGCCGGTCTGCTCCCAGATCTCGGGGCCGGTTCCCTTATAATGCGCCAGCGGGTTGTCGAGGTTGGCAAACTGGTCCAGCGGCTTGCCTTCTCCCCGGGCGATCATGGCCTCGGCGATATCGCGCGCCTCTTCCATGCCGCCGGCCTTGGTGGCGCCGATCAGCTCCGCGCCGAAGGCCGCCATGGCCTGCTTGCGTTCCTCCGAGGCATTCTCGGGCATGATCAGGACCATGCGATACCCCTTGATGGCCGCCGCCATGGCCAACGCGATGCCGGTATTGCCGGAGGTCGCCTCGATCAGGGTATCCCCGGGGGCGATGTCGCCTCGCGCCTCGGCCTGCTCGATCATGGAAAGCGCCGGCCGATCCTTCACCGAGCCGGCGGGGTTATTTCCCTCCAGCTTGGCCAGCAGGGTATTGCCGCGCCCTGCGGTGATGCGCTTGAGACGCACCAACGGCGTATGGCCAACGGTGTCCTCGATAGTCGGAAACTGCATGCAACCTTCCTTCTGGAAACGTCCTTCCAGCATTATATCCCTGCCGCTACGGGCTGGACAGGCATCCGCTCCGGCTGTGGCATACTGGGCTGCCATTCCCGTCGAAGGGCCGCCAATGTCGATCAAGACCCGACTGCTGTTATTGCTGCTGGGCCTGCCGATGCTACTGCTCATCGTCGGGGCCACCGTCATGTTGATGGTGGAGGCCGAGCGAGGCGAACAGCGACTTCGCGAGCGTCTGTCATTGGCCACCGAACTGCTCGCGCCGGAACTCGCCTCTGCAGCGAATCGCGGCGACCTCCCGGCGATGCAGGCACTGGGCAGGCGGCTGCTCACCCTGCCGGAAGTCCGCGCGGTAGGTCTGCGTGATGCCGACGGCGCCCCGCTGATGGAGCGCGGACGACTGCAAACCGGCCATTCGCTGCCCGATCAGACCGCACGCCGGCTGGTCACGGATGGCCGCCTCTGGCAGCTGCAGATGCCACTCACGGCAAGCCCTTCGGCCGGTAGAGAGGTTGGCGCGCCGGCGAACTGGCTCGTCGTCGATGTCGATGCCCTGCCGCTGGCCGTGGCCAACTACCGGCGCCTGGCCAGTGCCGCGCTCGGCCTGCTGATGTTCGGCCTGTTGTTATGGTTGATCGCCTACACCGCCAGCCAGCGTTTAGTGGAGCCGCTGAACGCCGCCACCCAAGCACTCAGGCGGCTTTCTTCGGGCAAGGTGCCACCTCGACTCGCCGAGGCTTCCACGCTGGAGTTGCGCAAGCTGAACGAGCACATCAATGCGCTGGGTGAGCATCTCGTTGAGTCGCGCGAGCAGATGCATCGCCAGGTCGAGCAGGCGACCGCCGAGCTGCAGGAGTCGATGGAAACCATCGAGATCCAGAACATCGAGCTCGACCTCGCCCATCGCCGCGCGCTTGACGCCAACCGGGTCAAGTCCGAGTTTCTGGCCAACATGAGCCACGAGATTCGCACGCCCTTGAACGGCATCGTGGGCTTCTGCCGGCTGCTGGGGCGCTCGCGACTCGAACCGCGCCAGCGCGAATGGCTCGATCATGTGCAGCGAGCCTGCGACAACCTGCTGATGCTGGTCAATGACGTGCTTGACTTTTCTAAGCTCGAGGCCGGCCGCCTGGAACTGGAGCACCTGCCGCTCGACATGGTCAGCCTGGTCGATGAAGTGCTGGGGCTGCAGGCGCCCCAGGCCCACCAGAAGCGCCTGGCGTTGCTGGGGCTGGTCTACGACGACGTGCCCGCGACGCTGACCGGTGACCCGCTGCGCATCCGTCAGGTCCTGACCAACCTCGTCAACAACGCCATCAAGTTTACCGAACGCGGCGAGGTGCTGGTGCGCGTGATGGTCGAACAGGCCGAGCGTGGGCGCGTGAGCTTGAGAGTCAGCGTCAGCGATACGGGTATCGGCATGTCATCGGAAAATCGCCAAGGACTCTTCCAGGCGTTTCACCAGGCGGCACCCAGCCATTCCCGGCAGTTCGGCGGGACTGGCCTGGGCCTGACCATCTGCCGCCAGCTGGTCGAACAGATGGGCGGCCAGATCGAGGTGGACAGCACGCCAGGCCAAGGCTCCACCTTCACCTTCACGCTGCCTCTGCAAGGCGACGAGCATCTCGAACGCCCGCCGGAGCTGACGCTGGCCGGCGAGACCGTGCTGCTGGAGGAGCCACACCTGGCGACCCGCCACGCGCTGCGTCACCTCCTGACGCGCTGGGGCGCACGGGTGGTCGACGCCGAAACGGTCGCCACTCAGGGCTCCTCTCAGGATCTTGCGGCGTCGCTGCTGATTGCCGGGCTGCCTCAGGAGCCCCTGGACGAAGAGGATATCGCGTCCTGGCAGCGCTGGCTTGCGTCCTTCTCTTGCCCGGCGCTGCTGCTGATCAATGCCAGCCCCCTCGACCATCCGATGCCGACCCTGCCCCACGGCGGCGAACTGCTGAGCAAGCCGGTTCCCCGCTCGGCACTGGGGGAAGCCGTGAAGCACTGGCTGGCAACGACCCCGCCCCCCCTCCTGCTGCCGCAGCCGCCGCCAAGGAAAGCCGACAAGGGTGTCCTGCGCTTGCTGGTGGTGGATGACACCGAGTCCAACCGCCTGCTGCTGAGAGAATTGATTGCCCAGCCCGGCATCGACATCGAACTCGCTGCCAGTGGCGAAGAAGCCTTGGCCATGGCCCAGGGGCAGCGCTATGACCTGGTACTGATGGATATCCGGATGCCAGGCATGGACGGCGTGGAAACCACACGCGCACTGCGTCGTCTGGGCGGCGACTGGCATGAGCTGCCGATCGTGGCGGTCACGGCCCATGTCCTCGACGCAGAGCGGCGGCGCCTGCTGGCCAGTGGTCTGAACGACATTGTGGTCAAACCGGTGGACGCGAACGGCCTTGCCAGCATCTTGCAGCGCCATCTGGCACGACCGGTGAACATGGCGCTGGAGCCGCCGCCTGAGTCGCCCCTGGATGATGAGCAAGAGCTCGCGGACATCGATATGGCCCTGGGCACACAGCTTGCCGGTGGGCGCGAGCCCCTCGCGCGTGATCTTCTGGCGCGTCTGGCATCATGGCTGCCCGAGAGTGAGCTGAGCATTCAAGACGCGATCGACCGTCAGGATGACGACGCGCTGCTTGATACCATTCATGCCCTGAACGGGGCCTGTCGCTACTGCGGCGTGCCGCGACTGGCCTTGCTGGTCGAGACGCTGGAAACCCGGCTGCGCTCGCGAGGACGATCGGCCGTGTTACCGCTACTCGATGAGCTCTTCGCCGCCATGGCCAACGTCAGACACTGGGCAACCCGTCACCCCTCGAGTACCACGAACGCCACGGCCATGTCGGCCTCGTCGGAGAGGGACAGGTGAACCGCCCTGACGCCGGCGGCCTCGGCCAGCTCGTGCGCCCTGCCCGAGAGGTGCAATGAGGGTCGTCCCAGCGCATCGCTTTGCACCTGGACCTCGGTCCAACGCATGCCCTGGCGCAGCCCGGTACCCAGCGCCTTGACGAAGGCTTCCTTGGCGGCAAAGCGCTTGGCGAGGAATGCCGCTGGGGCGCCGCGGGCGTGGAATTGCACCAGTTCAACCTCGCCCAGCAGGCGCTGAGAAAAACGCTGGCCATGGCGTTGCTGGGCGCGCTCGAAGCGCTCGACGCGGGCCAGGTCGGTGCCGATACCGAGGATCATGGGCTAGTGAACCGCGCCGGGGCCATGCGCGTGGTCGTGATCATGGTCGTGTTCCTCGAGGGAGGCCACGAATCCCGCCTCCTGGCCGGCGATGGCCAGACGCTTCATGTCGGCGACCGCCTCCTTGAGCCCGACGAACAGGGCGCGGGCGATGATCGCGTGGCCGATATTGAGTTCGTGAAGGCCCGGGATCGCCGCGACCGCCTCAACATTATGGTAGTTGAGGCCGTGGCCGGCATTGACGACGAGCCCCCGCTCGAGCGCCATCTCGGCGGCGACACCGAGCCTGACATGTTCCCGGCGTGCCGTCTCACCAACGGCCTCGGCATAGGCGCCGGTATGCAGCTCGATGACCGGGGCGCCGGCCCGGGCGGCCGCCTCGATCTGGACGGGGTCGGGGTCGATGAACAACGAGACCTCACACCCCGCCGCGGCGAGCCGGCGACATGCCGTCGATACGGCCTCGAGATTGCCGGCCACCTCGAGCCCACCCTCGGTGGTCAACTCCTCGCGCTTTTCCGGCACCAAGCAGACATGCGCCGGTCGCACCGCCTCGGCCAGGGCGATCATCTCCTCGGTCAGCGCCATCTCGAGGTTCATGCGCGTGTTGAGCACTTCCATCAGCAGGCGCACGTCGCGCTCCTGAATATGTCGACGATCCTCACGCAGGTGCACGGTGATGCCGTCGGCGCCGGCTTCCTCGGCCAGCAGAGCGGCCTGAATCGGGTCCGGATAGCGGGTGCCGCGCGCTTGGCGCAGGGTGGCGATATGATCGATGTTGACGCCAAGCAGAATGCGGGGGGGATACATGATGTCTCTCCAGCGGGACGCTATTTCGAGGGTATCAGTTTGGTTGGGGGCGGCGGCGCGCTGCAAGCTGATGCATCAATTCACGCGAGCGCAGCGGGCGGCTGCCCAGCAGTGGCGCCAGCGCGGCGCGGGTCACGGCCTTGGCGGCGCCACCGAGTCCGGGTTCGCCCCAGTCGCCGCGCGCCAGCAGGCGCAACGTACGACCGTCGATGCCCGGCTCGCCGGGAATGAAGGCGCGGGACGCGACATCGAAGCGATAGCGCTGCTGAGGGTCCAGCGCCAGCCCGTCGGGGTCGGTGAAGCGGGGCTGACAATCCAGCGCCTCGAGAACCGCCACTTCCAGCCGGCGCAGTGAGGCCGCTCGCTTGTCGGGGCGCGGCAAGTCCTCGAGCAGCGAAGCGTAGAAGGCGAAGACCTCGCCGACCGGGAATTCGATCGGCAGCACCCGGGTCAGCAGCTCATTGGCATAGAGGCCACAGAGCAGGCCTTCACCGGCCAGCAAGGCGGCCGAACCACGGCTCTCCATCAATCGCAGGCGCTTGAGCTCGCCTTGGCCGACCCAGGTCAGATGCAGCGGTGCAAACGGTTGCAGCCGCCCTCGCGAGCGGCTGCCGGGGCGCTGCACTCCCTGGGCCACGGCGCGAACGCGCCCATGCTCCAACGTCAGCAGGTCCACCAGGGCACTGGTTTCGCGATAGGGTCGCTTGTGGAGCAGAAAGGCCGGCTGGGGCTGCATATCAATCGAGATCGTAGCCCAAACTCTTCAACGCTCTCTCGTCGTCGGACCAGCCACGCTTGACCTTGACCCAGAGGTTGAGCATCACCTTGGCATCCAGCGCGCGCTCCATGTCGAGACGCGCCTCGCGACCGATGCTCTTGATTCGCTCGCCATTCTCGCCGATCAGGATCTTCTTCTGGCCCTGTCGCTCCACCAGCATCAGGGCGCTGATGTGGATGACCCGCCCCTCGTCGCGGAACTCCTCGATCTCGACGGTCATCTGGTAGGGCAGCTCGTCTCCCAACTGGCGCATCACCTTCTCGCGCACCAGTTCGGCGGCGAGGAAACGCTGGCTCTTGTCGGTGATCTGCTCTTCAGGGAAATAGTGGACGCTTTCGGGCAGGTGACGGGCCACCTCGGCTTCGAGCTCCGGGACATTGGTGCCGTGCTTGGCCGAAATCGGTACGATCGCGGCGAACTCACGGCGCGCCCCTATCGACTCGAGCCAGGGCAGCAGACTGGCCTTGTCCTGAAGGCGGTCGACCTTGTTGACGGCCAGGATCACCGGCGCCTGGACATGCTCGAGGCGCTGGAGCACCACCTCGTCCTCCTCGGTCCAGCGCGTGCGATCGATAAGGAATACGACCGCGTTGACATCACGCAGCGCCTGCGTGGCGGCCTGATTCATGAAACGGTTGATGGCCTTGTTGCGATCGCGGGTCTGGATGTGGATACCGGGCGTATCGACATAGATGGTCTGCGCCTCGCCCACGGTCTTGATGCCCGTCACCTGGTGACGCGTGGTCTGAGGGCGCCGCGAGGTAATGGAAATCTTCTGCCCCAGGATACGGTTCATGAGCGTCGACTTGCCGACATTGGGGCGGCCGACGATGGCCACGAAACCACAGCGTGTCATGGGCGGGCTCCCTTGGGTTCGAGCTGGACAAGCGCCTGCTCGGCGGCCTGTTGCTCGGCGTGGCGGCGACTCGCGCCCACCCCGATGGTATGGGTGTCGAGGATCTCGACATGGCAATTCACGGTGAACGTCTGCGAGTGCGCCTCGCCCTCCACCATGACCACCTCATAGACGGGCAGCGGAACCTGGCGTGACTGCAGGAACTCCTGCAGACGCGTTTTGGGATCCTTCTGGGTGTCCTGGAGGCTGATGGCTTCCAGCCGCTCGGCATACCACGAGAGCACACGCACCCGCACCGTCTCCATGCCGGCATCGAGATAGATCGCGCCGATGACCGCCTCGACGGAATCGGCGAGAATCGACTCTCGGCGGTGGCCGCCACTCTTCATTTCTCCCGACCCCAGGCGCAGGTGCTCACCGAACCCCATCTCGCGAGCCAGTTCGGCCAGGGTCGGCCCCTTGACCAGTCTGGCGCGCAGCCGCGACAACTGACCTTCCCGTGCCTGGGGAAAGCGCTGAAACAGGGCTTCGGCGATCACGAAGTTGACGATGGAATCGCCCAGGAACTCGAGGCGTTCGTTATTCTGCCCACCGAAGCTGCGATGGGTCATGGCCAGCTCCAGCAGGTTCGCATCGGCGAAGCAGTGACCGAGAAGACGGCTGAAGGTATGCAGGGAAGTGCTCACGAAGCTCCAGGAAATATCGTTGACGAGGGCATGCGGATGATGCAGCTCAGTGGATGAGACGAATGCTGGTGAAACTGGGCAATCCACCGTCCCAACGCATCCATACCGCAAAGGCGCGGCCAACGATGTTTTCCTCGGGGACGAAGCCCCAATAACGGCTATCGTTGGAATGGTCACGGTTGTCGCCCATGGTGAAATAGTGGCCTTCCGGCACTTCCAGTTCACGCATCTGGGGTCCTAGGGCACGTGGGCTATTATAAATGTGGTGTTCGCCATCACCCAGCGACTCCCTGAGCAGCAGTTCTTCGGGCGCTTTCGTCGGCCCTTCCTCGATCAGGCGCTTGGGTACCGGCTCGCCGTTGACATAAAGCTGCTTGTCTTCGTAGCGAATACGATCGCCCGGCAGCCCCACCACGCGCTTGATGAAATTGACGGAAGGCTCATCGGGAAAACGGAACACCATGACGTCGCCACGCTCGGGATCGTTCATGTCAACGAACTTGGTATTGATCACCGGCAGGCGCAGTCCGTACGTGAACTTGTTGACCAGAATGAAATCGCCGATTTCAAGCGTCGGCCGCATGGACCCCGAGGGTATCTGGAAGGGCTCGACCAGGAAACTGCGCAATACCAGCACCACCAGCAGCACGGGGAAGAAGGAACGCGCGTAATCTACCGGCCAGGGTTCCTTCAGGGCCTTTTCACGGGCAGGCTCGTCGAGCCCTTCCGTGGTGCCCGCTTCGGTGGCGGCAAGCCGTTTGCGGCGTAGGCCGCGCAACCAGACCAGGTCCAGCAGCCAAACAAGCCCCGTGACGGCTACCGCCAGCACCAGCATCAAAGAAAAGTCCATGCAGTCTTCCGCCCCTAGTCATTCACCTTGAGCACGGCAAGGAAGGCATCCTGGGGGATTTCCACTCGGCCTACCTGCTTCATGCGTTTCTTGCCCGCTTTCTGCTTCTCGAGCAGCTTCTTCTTGCGGGTGATATCGCCGCCGTAGCACTTGGCGGTGACATTCTTGCGTAGTGCCTTGACCGTCGAGCGTGACACGACCTGGCCGCCGATGGCCGCCTGGATGGCGACATCGAACATCTGGCGAGGAATCAGCTCCTTCATCTTTTCCACCAGGGAGCGGCCGCGGGCGTGAGCGTGGTCGCGGTGGATGATGACCGCCAGGGCGTCGACCCGATCACCGTTGATCAGCACATCGAGGCGCACCAGTTTCGCCGCCTCGAAACGCTCGAAATTGTACTCGAGCGAAGCATAGCCCTTGGAGATGGACTTCAGGCGATCGAAGAAGTCCATGACCACCTCGGACATGGGCAGCTCATAGGTGAGCTGTATCTGGCTGCCGAGGAACTGCATGTCGCGCTGGGTGCCGCGGCGCTGCTCGCACTCGGTGATCACATTGCCCACGTACTCCTGGGGCACCAGGATGCTGGCCCGCACCACCGGTTCGCGCATCTCTTCCACATCCGCCATGTCGGGGAGCTTGGAAGGGTTGGAGACGTAGATGACCTCGCCGTTCTTCATGGCCAGTTCGTAGACCACGGTAGGGGCGGTGGTCAGCAGGTCCAGGTCATATTCGCGCTCCAGGCGTTCCTGGACGATCTCCATGTGCAGGGTGCCGAGAAAACCGACGCGGAAGCCGAAGCCCAGCGCATCGGAATTCTCAGGCTCGTAGCCCAACGAGGCATCGTTGAGCGCGAGCTTTTCCAGGGCGTCGCGGAAGTCCTCGTAGTCATCGGCGCTGACCGGGAACATGCCGGCATAGACCTGCGGCTTGACCTTCTGGAAGCCCGGCAGGCGCTTGACGTCGGCGGTCTTGGCATGGGTGATGGTATCCCCCACCGGTGCGCCGTGGATGTCCTTGATGCCGGCGACCACGAAGCCGACTTCGCCAGCGCGCAGGATATCGGTTTCCTTGCGGGCCGGCGTGAAGATGCCCACCTCGTTGGCCTGCCAGTCCCGGCCAGTCGAGACGATGCGGATCTTCTCGCCTTTCTTCAGGGTGCCCTCGAACAGGCGTACCAGCGAGACGACACCCAGGTAGTTATCGAACCAGGAGTCGATGATCAACGCCTGCAGCGGCCCGCCAGGGTCGCCCTTGGGGGGCGGGATGTCCCGCACCAGGCGCTCGAGAAGCGCATCGATGCCGACGCCGGTCTTGGCCGAGACCTGGCAGGCATCGGTGGCATCGAGGCCAATGATTTCTTCGATCTCCTGGGCCACCTTGTCGGGGTCGGCCTGGGGCAGGTCGATCTTGTTGAGCACCGGCAGTACTTCGAGCCCCTGCTCGATGGCGGTATAACAATTGGCGACGGATTGCGCCTCGACGCCCTGACCGGCATCGACCACCAGCAACGCCCCTTCGCAGGCATAAAGCGAGCGTGACACCTCATAGGAGAAGTCCACGTGCCCCGGGGTATCGATGAAGTTCAGCTGGTAGGTATGCCCATCCTCGGCATGGTAATCCAATGTCACCGACTGCGCCTTGATGGTGATGCCACGCTCGCGCTCGAGATCCATGGAGTCGAGCACCTGCTCCTTGAGCTCACGATGGCTCAGTCCCCCGCAGGTCTGGATCAAGCGGTCGGCCAGTGTCGACTTGCCGTGATCGATGTGGGCAATGATCGAGAAATTGCGAATGTACTGGAGCTGTTCGGCGGGAGAGAGTTGGGACATCGAATTGCTTCTGCCTGATAGGTTCGAGCCACGGCCGGAAACTGTTGACCGCAGGGCCATGAATGCGCGCCATTGTAGCGGGATGCGTCGGCCAGATACAGCGACCCGGCGACAAATGCCGCCGGGTCGCGATGTGTCAGCCTTGCGACGCTCAGTCTTCGGCGAGACGCAGGGCAACGAACAGAGAGCGGCCCTCACGATATAGACGCACCGGGACGGCCCGATCGGTAGGTAAGTTCGCGGCCAGTTCGGCGAGCTGATCCGGCGTCTCCACGGCGCGATTATCGAGGCTGACCAGCACGTCGCCCGGCTGGATGCCGGCCTCGGCGGCAACCCCTTGCGGGTCGACCTCACGCACCCGGACCCCGCCCTCTATGCCCAGCTGATCGCGCTCGGCTGGCTCGAGCTCACTCACGGCCAGCCCCAGGCGCGCCTGCTGGCCCGGACCTTGCTGCGCCCCGTTCATCGCGCTTTCGGTGTCGGGCCAGTCGCCCACGGTCACGGTCTCCTGACGCTCGTCACCATCGCGCAGCACCAACATTTCCACCTCCGTACCCGGTGTGGCACGCCCGATCAGCCGCGGCAGGGTGCTGGAGCGGTCCACCTCTTCACCGGCGACCTCGAGGATGACATCACCGGCCTTCAGGCCTCCCTTGGCAGCCGGTCCTTCGGGGTCGAGGTCGGCAATCAAGGCGCCGCGAGGGTTCTCCATGCCGAAAGACTCGGCGAGGTCACGCGACACCGGCTGGATCATCACCCCCAGCCAGCCCCGGCTCACACGGCCGTCATCGCGCAACTGATCGGCCACTTCCATCGCCACGTTCAGGGGAATGGCGAAGGAGAGCCCCATGAAACCACCACTGCGGGTAAAAATCTGCGAATTGATGCCCACAACTTCCCCATCGAGATTGAACAACGGGCCACCGGAATTTCCAGGGTTGATGGCCACATCGGTCTGGATGAAGGGAACGTAAGCATCTCGCGGCAGCGTACGGTTGATGGCACTGACGATACCGGCGGTCACCGAGGAATCGAAGCCGAAAGGTGAACCGATGGCCGCCACCCATTCGCCCACTTGCAGGGTATCGGAGTCGCCCAGCGTCAATGTGGGCAGATCTTCCGCCTCTACCTTGAGCAGGGCCACGTCGGTGCGCTCATCGGCACCGATTAGCTCGGCAGGCAGTTCACGACGGTCGTTGAGTCGAACAAGAATTTCATCCGATTCCTGAACCACATGCGCATTGGTCAGGATGTATCCGTCATCGCTGATGATGAAACCGGACCCCAGCGACTGACGCTCCTCGGAGCGCCCCGGCCCCGGTACAGCCCCAGGCGGGGCGGGCAGGCGATCGCCGAAGAAATGCCGGAAAATCTCGGGAATTTCCTGGCCGCCAAACCCCTGGAGCGGGTCCGGAAGCTCGACCGTACGCGAGGTGGAAATGTTGACCACGCCCGGCGCAGCCTCCTGCACCAACTGCGTGAAGTCGGGCAGCTCACGCGCCAAGGCTGACATCGACGTCAACCATGCGGCCGACAACAGCATCCAAAAGGACAGATAGCGAGTCATGGGTTTCATCAAGGACTCCTGCGAAGATGAGGAAAGGGGTGGTGTCACAGGTCGTTGTTCATCTCTTTTCTTTTTCTACCAACTTGACGCCAAAAGGTTCAGGCCGCCAACGGTGTGGAACCCAACTCAACACGAAAGCCTCTAGGCGCAAGCCGATCAGTCGGCTTGGACCCCCTTCTCGGCGGCTCGAGGCTCTGCCTTCGCCTGATCGTCGCCCTTCCATTGCAGCGTATCGGCAACACGCAACAGGACTCGGGGCGGCAACTCTCCCATCGCCACGACTTGGCGGCGCTGCCCGCCGAGGTCACGATGCCGCACAGCGGCATATGAAATACCCAGACGATGGATGCCAGGAGCAAGAAAAATGGTGTCATCAAGCGGTTCGACGAAGAGGCTCAGGGTCGACAGGCCATCACTGAACAGACGATGCACGACATCCTCATCGTGGCGCGAACTGTCCGTCTCAACCGCTTGAGACAAGAAACCTTCCGGCAACCAGCCGGTGCGCCAGGCATCCGCCGGCGGTGCGCGAGGCGGGTCCATCACCAGTTCCCCCCGATAAAGGCGGGGGGTGACCAGGTCAGTGAACTGGAACGTTTCTATCGCCCTGCCCGCCTCGTCCACCAGCACCTGCTTGAGGGGCAGACCGGTGTCGGTATCGACCCAGAGGCGATGGCCGAATCGCAGACCATCCAGGGGGTCGATATCGATCCGCAGGGTGCGACGGTTGGCGATCCGTTCATGCTCCCCCAGCTGCAAGCGGTAAAAATCGTCGAGATGGTCGACGATGCCGAAAGGCGATGCGGAGCCATCCGTCACATCGCTGCCCTTAAGGCGCCCGATGCGTCCACTGCGCTCGACTGCCACCGGAGGGCCATCGAGGAAGGTGATTTCCTCGCGCTGGACGCCGTCCTGAATATCATGACGAAGCGACAGCGTTCTCACCCCGTCGTAACCGATACGAACCGCCCGTGCCTCGAAGACATAGCAGTTATTGGCCCACAGACTAAGCTCGAACCACTCCAGGGCTGACGCCGGGGTGGGCATTTCTTCAAGCTCACGACAGTCGACGCGATCGGCTTCGGACGTATCCTGCGCGGAAGCGTGGAGGGCGAAGAACATGCCTTCGCCGCTGATCAAGCCGGCAAGAATGGCGGGGAATATGTGGCGTTGCCTCATGGAATCATCCGCTGGGGTCCATTCAATGCCGGGTTTATCCAATGCCGGGCTGTCCAATATCAGACTATGCCACCAGACTATGCCGGGATCAGCGCTCCCCCAGAGACTCACTGCCGGAGGCTCGCAACAACGGCATCCAGGTGTCGCCACTGCGATACGCAGACCCTTCGGCATGGCGGTCGAGGTAAGATTGCAGCAGCCGTGCCTGCTCCTCATCGGCGCGCTGTGACTGACGCGGACTCGGGGCCATGAACAAGGGATTATCGAGCCCGGCACTACCGAAGAAGGCGCCATTGCTCCCGCCGCCAGTACCCAGGCCTTGCCCTGCCCCAACCGTCATCAGGCCCTGACCGCCCTTGTTGCCTGCGGCAGGAGACTGAAAGAGTGGCAGATCGACCAAGGATGGCCGGGTCGGGTTATTGACGCTACCAGCCCCATCGCTCGAACCCAGCGAGGCGGGAGCCGCCTGTGTAGTCTCGCCGCCGGCCGCAAGCGAGGGATCGGTATCGTTCGATCCGGCGCCGTTGTAGAACTGTACCCCGCTGATCACCATCAGCGAGACAGCCGCAGCGATGCCGGCACTGCGGCCAAACGGAATCGTGCGACGCACCAGCGGGTGGTCGACGCGCTCGGGCGGCTGTTCGCTAACGAGTCGCGCCATGATGCCTGCCGAAAGGTCCGTGGCCACATCGACACCTGGCTCACGCCGCATCATGCTTCGCATCAGATGATAGCGTCGCCAGGTCTCGGCAGCGTCCGGGGAGTCGTCAAGCGACTTGAGGACACGGCGTAGCTCGAGTTCATCGCCTTCATTATCCATCAGGGCTGAAAGCGATTCCCGTGCGTTCTGACTCATTCTTAACACCTCGCACTCACAAGGCGCCCCGCCTTGTATCCATTGACAACTTGAAAGGCCGACATTCACCACAATACTCCGTGAGTATCGGCGCGTTCTGATCCGCCTTGGCAGATCGTCTACCCCATCTGACGCCGCGCAGGCCTGACAGTTCAGCCATTCATCAAAATCCTTGCACTTTCCATTGACGCTCTACTCATTCGGGGACCGGTTCACGGTTACGCGTCGTGGTCACCAAGGGCTGGATATGGTGATCGACCGCCTCCCGGGCACGAAAAATCCGCGAGCGCACGGTGCCAACAGGGCATTGCATGATATTGGCGATGTCTTCGTAGGAAAGTCCGTCGAGCTCACGCAAGGTGATGGCGGTTCGCAGATCATCGGGCAGGTTTTCGATGGCCTCGAAGACAGCCGCCTCGAGCTGGTCGCGAGCCATCGCCGCCTCGGGCGTCTCGGTATCGGCAAGACGCCCGCTGTGATCGAGGATTTCGGCATCAACGATGTCGAGATCGCTACCCGGAGGGCGCCGCCCCTTGGACACCAGGTGGTTCTTGGCCGTATTGATGGCGATGCGATACATCCAGGTATAGAAGGCGCTTTCGGAACGAAATTTTCCGAGCGCCCGATAGGCCTTGATGAACGCCTCCTGGGCGACATCCTGGACTTCGGCATGATCGTGGATATAACGACTGATCAGCCCCAGAATCTTGTGCTGGTATTTTCTTACCAGCAGATCAAACGCACGGTTATCGCCCTGCTGAGCACGCTCGACAAGCTGTTGGTCGGTCTCCCGGTTGCCCATTCATTCCCTCCCTGGCAAACGATGGGGAATGGATGTCTCGCGTTGTCGTCGCGACCGGACCGATGAAAGATGCATAGTGTCAACCTGAAGCCCTGGGGCAGCTGATAGTCGAAGGCTGGAGTCTGGAATACTCCCAGTGTTCCCGTTTCTCGCGCTTGCATCAAGCCGACGGCCTGCCGGTGATGGCCGCGCTCGGACCCCAGGGGGCTGGGGCGAGTTCCCGATGATTGATTTTTGCCGTTGCCGCGGGTGATAGTAGGCGTATTGATTCACAATCGCCATCCGCGCAGATACCAAACAGGTAGCACAATGTCCGAGCAGCAAGTCAACAACCTCAACGTTCTCGCCCAGGACGTCCTGATCAGTCCCGAAGACCTGAAGCAAGCCGTCCCGCTTACCGCGCCGGCGGAGCGCACCGTGATCGAAGGACGCGAGACGATACAGCGGATTCTCGATGGACGTGATCCGCGCCTGTTGATGGTAGTCGGCCCCTGCTCCATCCACGATGTCGACGCGGCGCTGGACTACGCTCGCCGCCTGCGCCGCCTGGCCGACGAGGTCCAGGACAGTCTCTACATCGTCATGCGCGTCTACTTCGAGAAGCCACGCACCACGGTCGGCTGGAAAGGGTTGATCAACGATCCTCACATCAATGATTCCTTCGAGATCGAGGAAGGCCTGCACATTGCCCGCCGGCTGCTGGTGGAACTGGCGGAAATGGGCCTGCCGCTGGCGACCGAGGCTCTCGATCCCATCTCGCCGCAGTATCTGCAGGATTGCATCAGTTGGTCGGCGATCGGCGCACGCACCACCGAGTCCCAGACTCACCGTGAGATGGCCTCTGGCCTTTCCTCCCCGGTCGGTTTCAAGAACGGCACCGACGGCAGTCTCGATGTCGCGGTCAATGCCCTGCAGTCGGTCGCCCATCCGCATAATTTCCTCGGCATCAACCAGACCGGCCAGGTCGCTATCATCCGCACCCGTGGCAACGCCTATGGCCATGTGGTCCTGCGTGGCGGCAGCGGCAAGCCCAACTACGACAGTGTCAGCGTGGCGCTTGCCGAGCAGGAACTCAAGAAAGCGGGCGTTACGCCCAACATCATGATCGATTGCTCGCATGCCAATTCCAACAAGGACGCCGCATTGCAGCCGTTGGTACTGGAAAACGTCACCAACCAGATTCTCGACGGCAATCGCTCCATCATCGGCCTGATGGTCGAGTCGAATATCGGCTGGGGCAATCAGAAGATCCCCGAGGATCGTAGCCAGCTCAAGTATGGCGTTTCGATTACCGATGCCTGCATCGACTGGGAAACCACCGAGGAAGCCTTCAAGGTCATGAACGACAAGCTGGCTGCCGTGCTGCTCAAGCGCGCCGCCGCCTGAGAGCTACCCACCGCACTACCATCGGCCTTTCTGACCGACGAAGCCGGGCTCCTGCAGCTAGCCAACCAGCTACCTACAGGAGTCCGCTTCATTGGAAGCATCGCTGTGCGGCAGCGATATCTCTATCATCAAACTTTCCGGCGCACTCTATCTCTCTTCCGCACTCAGGGGAAGGCATGTCACCTCGATCATCAGTGCCACTGGGCGATAACCAGTGGGACATGCCGGGTTGAAAGTCTTTAGGGATACTCAGTCGTAGTCCTTACTCATCTCCTCTAGCAGACTGACAACTCCGGTAACCACAGAGGGATCTTTGATTCCGGCGCCTTGCATAGAGGTACCAGGCGCCCAGCCCTCGGGGTCGGCCAGGAAGGCTTCAAGGTTATCGGCCGTCCATCTCCCGCTCTTATTCTGCAAGCCAGTTGCGGAATAGAAGCCATAATCGCTCGAGGCGATGGGCTGGCCGAATATCTGGTGCAAGTTGGGGGCATTGGGTTCAGCTCCACCGATGTGCATGGGTTCGAAGGAGTGACACTGCATGCAACCTTCCAGGGCATCGCGCACCCTGCGGGATTGCCCAGCATCATAGTCTTGTTGCTCGATAAAGCGATCGACAAAGTCGTTAAAGGTATTACTGTCCGAGACCGTTATATAAATCAGATAATGATCATCTGTCCATAGCACGAGGCGCCCATCACTATGTTGATGAACATGCCGCAGGCGCTTGCCGATCTGGATGGGCTCCACAAACTTGGCGCGATTATCACGTATCCGTATCCGAAACAGGCTTTGGCTGTTCAACCCTCCGATCAACAAGTCACCATCCCAAGTATCATCGAATCCCTCGACGCGAGTCATCCCGGAGGTTGCCACCGAAGGTAGCCAGGCAAAAGTAGGGGCGGTATAGGTGTCGTGATGGCCATATGAAATCGCCATCGGCCAAGGGGTCCCATCATAGGAGGTACCGAGGGTTTCCTTTGGCCAGCCGTAATCATTCCCGTCAACGATCCGATTGAGCTCATCTCCATTTCGAGGACCATGCTCAACTGTCCATAGCTGGCCCTCACGATCTAGCGTAATGCCCTGAATGTTGCGATGTCCCGATGAAATATTACGAGCGTCACCCGTTTCCAGATCGATACTCACCACCTTGCCATAATCCATATCGGATCGCTGGGCCACGGCTTCAGGCCCGCGGACGCCATCCCAGTGGTAATCTCCGTTGGCGGTGTAGAGCGTGAAAGGGGGCGAAAAGACCATGCGGCCTCCCGCCATATGAGGCTCGATGGCACGACGCTCACGCTTCAAGGGCAAGCAAGGCTCAGAACGGTAGAGAATATCCCAATCTTGGGGCTCTGCCGCTAGCTGATCGATGTCTGAAACTTCCTCCTCGATCGGCAGGCTGGCTATGGCATTACGATAACATGCGGCTGCACCGTCAAACTCGGTGTAGGAGACCGCCAAGCCTCTACCGGACGGAGTTTCGAAGTAAAGGAGATCATTGTATCGGTAGCGGCTGAATACGGGGGCATGGTTGTACTCCTCGTATTCCGGCATCTCTGAAACCCTGGCATACTCGCCGAAGCCATTGTTCGGTGTCTTGATATTGGTTTCTCGCAGATCATTGGCCGCACGCGAAGCAAAGATTTTTCCCTCATGAGTGACCAACAATACCGTATCACCGAATGATGTCATGCCCCCTCCCGCCCCACTACGCTCGACGGGTAGACGAATCCCATCAGCACGAAGCCTCAGGAAAGTGGTCTGAAACTCGTTCGAATAAAGTGTCTCCTCATTCGAACTCAGGCTACCCTGCACCCCTCGAACGAATCGGACAAGTTCCAGGGTGCGCTCATCCAGGAACTGGTGAGATGGTAGACGGTAGGAACTGACGACATGTCCTGCGAAGAACGCTCCCATCCCCATGCCAACAATGGTGAGCGACAAGACGATGATGATTAAGCTTTTACGCATTCCAAGGCTCCCTGCCTATGTAGCAACACAAACTTAACAATTCGAATTATTTTGAATCATTGTGACACATATGCTCGAGCTCGATTGACGAGTTAAGTCATGCTTAGGACAAGGAACCGGGTGGGACAAGAGGCTTAAGAGCACGCTAATGGAGGTAGCGTAAGGACGGTACGGGAGCCCATCTAACACAGCCGTCGAGGGCCCTACCCCCAGGGCGGAGGTGATTGGTAACCAAGCGTCATGAGAGGAACTTCAGACGCCCTGGCGAACTCCATCGATCTCGCGAACAAAGGGCGGTAGCGCATCGAGCAATGCCCGGCCGTAGCGACGCGTCAGCACGCGGCGGTCGAGCAGCGTGATACGCCCCGTATCGGATTCCTTGCGAATCAACCGGCCACACGCCTGCACCAGCTTGATCGAGGCATCGGGGACACTGATCCGCATGAACGGGTTGCCGCCACGGCTCTCGATCCACTCGGCAAGTGTCGCCCCCACCGGGTCGTCGGGCACCGAAAACGGCAACCGAGTGATCACCACGTGGGTCAAATACTCGCCGGGCAGATCAATGCCCTCGGCAAAACTTGCCAGGCCGAAGATGATGCTGCCCTCACCGGCATCGACCCGTGCGCGGTGGCGCGTGATCAGCTCGCGCTTGGGCAGGCGATCCTGAGCCAACACCCGCTCGCGCCGCGCCGGTGATAGTGCTTTTTCCACTCCTCGCAATTGGGCTCGCGACGAAAACAGCATGAGCACCGCCTCGCGCTCACCGAGATCCTCAACGAAGGTCACGATGGCGCGTTCATGCCCTTCACGATCGGCAGGGTCTACCGCTTCGCGCGGCACGCTCAATACCGCCCGGGAGTAATCGAAGGGACTGGGCAGGCGCTGATAGCGATAGCGATTGGCCAGCCCCGCGCGCTCCTGCAGTCGCTCGAAGCGCCCCAGCGCGGTCAGCGTCGCCGAGGTGATCACCGCCCCGTAACAGCTTCCCCATAGCGTCTTCGCCAGGGTATGCGCCGCCGAGACGGGGCTCGCCGAGAAGGTCAGCTCCGGCTCGCTGCCGAACCGTTCGAGGGTCAGCCAGCGGGCTCGGGGCGGCTCTTGCGGGTCATCCACCTCAGTGTAGGCACGCCAGAGCGCGTGGGCCTCCACCGCCCTGCCATGCAGCAGGGCGATCAAAGGCAACCATGCCTCGGCCTGCTCACGCGGCAGGCCGGTGTGCTTATCCGGGTCGAGGCTCTCGCGCATGATATCGGCCATGCTCTCCAGGCTGCGCGACAGCTCGGCAACGATGGTGACCAGCGCCTCGGAAAGCGCCCGCAACGGTTCGGGGATGCGCCCCATCTCGAAGCGCTGGTGGCGGCTTGCCTCGTCATCGACGAGACCGTCGGGACGACCGGCCAACTGGTGCCCCATGGCAAAGGCCTCCGCCAGCCTTGGTTCGAGCGCATCGATGGCCTGCGGCAATCCCGCCAGCAGGCGCGCAAGGGTCGGCTGCACCGCGAGAGCGGTATTGAGCTCGGTCAACGATTTCTTGAGCGTGCGCAGCCAGCGCAGCGCCCCGCCCACGGCAAAGCGGTGCGTGAAGTGCTGCAGCGCCTTCTCGGGCAAGTGATGGCCTTCATCGAAGACATAGATGCAGTCGCCGGGGGATGGCAGCACCACGCCGCCGCCCAGGGCGAGATCAGCCAGTACCAGGTCATGGTTGGCGACGATCACATCGGCGCTGTCGAGATAACGGCGCGAGCGGAAGAACGCACAGGCACCGAAGTGGCCACAACGGCGATTGGTACACTGACGATGGTCGACGGTAAGACGGCGCCAGTGGCTGTCCTCGATGGCATCGGGCCAGCTGTCGCGATCGCCCTCCCAGCGACCGTTGCCATAGGCCTCGCCGAGCGAATGCACAAGTGACTGGAAGTCGTCGCCGCCGCTGGCCAGGGACTGCTCGAAGAGCGACAGGGTGGGGTTCTCTTCGCCGCCATCCATGGCCTGATCCAGGCGCGCCACGCACACATAACGCCCGCGCCCCTTGGCGAGGGCATAGTCGAAATCGAGCCCGCTGTGCGCCTTCAGGGAAGGCAGATCCTGATGAAGGACCTGCTCCTGCAGAGCCACGGTGGCGGTGGCGATGACCAGACGCTTGCCGCGCGCCTTGGCCACCGGCAAGGCGGCCAGCAGGTAGGCCAGTGTCTTGCCGGTGCCGGTGCCGGCCTCGAGCACGCAGACATGCTCGTTGCTGGTGCGTCGCCCCGCGTCGTCGGCCTCGATCCCCGCCAGGGTACGGGCGATTTCGGCAATCATCAGCCGCTGACCATAACGCGGCGTCAGCTCGAGACCCTCGAGCACCTGGCGGTAGGCTGTCTGGATCTCGCCCCTCAGAGCCTCGTCAAGCATGGGCCGTCAGAGCAAACCTTCCGGCGGATGCTCGCAGGGCAGCTTGTCGTTGATGTAGCGCTCGATTTCCGGCAAGGAGAAGGCATCTTCCTCACCGACGAAGCTGATCGACACCCCCTTTGCGCCCGCACGCCCCGTGCGGCCGATGCGATGCACGTAATCTTCGGGATCTTCGGGCAGGGTGTAGTTGACGACATGGCTGACATCCTCGATGTGAATGCCGCGCCCCGCCACATCGGTAGCTACCAACACCTGGATCTCGCCCTCGCGGAAGCTTTCCAGCGTCTTGATGCGCTGGCTCTGCGGAACGTCACCGGACAGCATGGCGACACCGACGCCGGCCTTCCTGAGCAGGTCGTCGAGTTTGCGCACCAGGTCACGGCGGTTGCCGAAGACCATCACGCGATCGAAGCTCTCCTGCTTGAGCAGGTTGACCAGCAGTCGCTGCTTGTCCTCGTCGCCGACCAGGTAGACGCGCTGATCGATATCGGCGGCATTCTCGACCGTGACCTCGATCTCGACATGCGCCGGGTTGTGGGTCCACTGGCTTGCCAGCTCGAGGATATCCTCGGTGAAGGTCGCCGAGAACAGGAAGGTCTGACGCTCCTCCTTCTTCGGCGTGTGACGGATGATCCGCTTCACGTCGGGGATGAACCCCATGGACAGCATGCGGTCGGCCTCGTCGAGAACCAGCACCTCGACCTGGGTCAGGTCGATATCGCGCTTCTCGTGAAAGTCGAGCAGTCGACCCGGCGTCGCCACCAGAATATCGAGGTTCTTGCCTAGATTGTCTCGCTGCTTCTGGTAGTCCATGCCGCCAACCACGCTGGCCACGTTCAACGAAGTGAAACGCGCCAGGGCCTTGGCATCCTTCTCGATCTGCAACGCCAGCTCGCGGGTCGGCGCCACGATCAAGGCACGCGGCGCGCCCGGTTTCTGGGCATTCGGAGCGTCTTCCTCGAGGAAGTAGGCGAGAATCGAGATCAGGAAAGCTGCCGTCTTCCCGGTTCCGGTCTGGGCCTTGCCGACCACATCGCCACCCAGCAGGGTGTGAATCAGCGCCTCGGCCTGGATCGGCGTGCAATATTCGAACCCCAGGGCATGGATGGCCCGCATCAACGGCAGCGGCAGATCGAAGTCATGAAAGCGCCACTTGCCTGCCACGGCAGGCACCTGAAACTGGCGAAGATCCCAGCCAGAGGACTGGCGACGGCGCGGTTTGCGACGACGACGCTTGGGTTTGCGGTCCTGGGCCTGGGCCGGTGCGGTGGTCTGTTCCGACTCGCTCATAGGCTTGCTGTCTAGTCCGTTTCAGTGGATAGGATGTTTGGCATAAACCGCCATTGTACCAGCCAATCCCGTCAAGAGCGCCCCTGACCCTCAGCCGGAACGACGGATAACTGTCGAAGAAAGGGGCCTGGCTGGTAGAATGCGCGCCAGACACGCAAGGAGTCATGCGTCATGACACGCCGCAAGAAGACCCGTTCGCTGGCCGACAAGGTGACAATCCGCACCGGCAAGCGCAAGGATTTCAAGAAGTGGCGCCACGAGAATCCCGATCTGGTGACCTCGTCGCGCCGCTTCACCCAGAAGAAACGCCAGCAGCGCAAGTTGCAGGCGGCTCGCAAGCTGGCTCGTCAGGAAACCGAGGGTCAGGCGATTCGCATCCACCCTGAAGCACCCCCGAGTACTCCCACCCGCGGCGAGGAGTCCGACCGCTGATGCGTCTCGTCTCGTTCAATATCAACGGCATCCGCGCCCGCCTGCATCAACTGCAGGCGCTGATCGACGTACACCGCCCCGCGGTGATCGGCCTGCAGGAAACCAAGGTCCAGGACAGTGAATTTCCGCGTGCCGCCGTGGAGGCAATGGGCTATCGCGTTTATTTCCATGGCCAGAAGGGTCACTACGGCGTCGCCTTGTTGTGTCATCCCTCGCTGTGCCCCGACGCGCCGGAGGCCATATGTTACGGCATGCCCGACGATGACGCAGACGCCCAATGCCGGATGATCGGCGTGCGCCTGAAAACGGCGGATGGCAAGCCGCTCACGGTATGGAACGGCTACTTTCCGCAGGGCGAGAACGTCGAGCACCCGACCAAGTTTCCCAACAAGCGCCGCTTCTACGCGCAACTGCAGCGGCTGCTTGACGAGGATCACCGTCCCGAGGAACGCCTTGCGATCATGGGCGATTTCAATATCTCGCCCCAGGACATCGATATCGGTATTGGCGAGGCCAACCGCCGGCGCTGGCTGCGCGAGGGCAAGACAAGCTTCCAGCCGGTGGAACGCGAATGGCTGGAAGGCATCAAGGCCTGG
>DATISN010000255.1:0-1870 GCA_035581765.1 Halomonas sp. | reverse complement strand
GGACAAGGGTTTGCCGAGTACATCAACGCATGAGCCCTTACGGATGAGAACCTGAGTGCCCAGAGGCATTTCATGGAAACATTGTGCAGCGTTAAACGCTGCCGGGACGCTAGCGCCGCGCGACCCTCTTGTCGATACGCGATGTCATAGCCTTGAGGCCAGGCGCGTGCCCTGATCGATGGCACGCTTGGCATCCAGCTCGGCAGCTTTGTCGGCACCGCCAATCAGATGCACCGGCACGCCGGCATCCTGCAAGGGCATGTAAAGATCGCGCATCGGCTCCTGCCCGGCGCAGATCACGATGCTATCCACGTCAAGCCGGCGCGCCTTGCCATCGATACGGATATGCAGGCCGCCATCGTCGATTCGCACGTACTCGCAGCCGACCAATGTCTCCACCCCGTGCTTTCGGAGCGAGGCGCGATGGACCCAGCCTGTCGTCTTGCCCAAGCCCTTGCCGGGCTTGCTGGTCTTGCGCTGCAACAACACGACCTGACGCCCAACCGTCGGCGGCACCGGCGTCGTGAGGCCGCCTCGCTCGGTCACGGTGATGTCCACGCCCCACTCGGCGCGCCAGGTCGCCGCATCGAGGCTGGGCCGACCGGCGTGAATCAGCAATTCAGCGACATCGAAGCCGATGCCCCCCGCCCCGATGATCGCGACCCGCCTGCCCACCCGCTCGGGGTGGGTGATGGCGTCGGGATAGCGCATCACCGAGGGGTGATCGATGCCGGGGATTGTCAGGTGTCGCGGTCGCACGCCGCTGGCCAGCACCACCGCATCGAAGCCGTGTAAGGCGTTCACCGTCGCCTCGCAGTCGAGCTTCACCGTTACGCCATGCGTCGCCAGCATGACCCGGTAGTAGCGAAGCGTCTCGGCGAACTCTTCCTTGCCGGGAATGCGTCGCGCGTAGTTGAACTGCCCTCCCAACGCGGAGCCGCGCTCGAACAGCGTGACGCGAAGGCCGCGCTGCGCCGCCGTCAGCGCCGCCGACATTCCCGCCGGCCCTCCGCCGACCACGGCGATGCTAATAGGGGTTTCGGCCGGCTCGATGATCAGCTCGGTCTCGTGGCAGGCGCGCGGATTGACCAGACAGGAAGTCAGCCGCCCCTGGAAGGTGTGATCCAGGCAGGCCTGGTTGCAGGCGATGCAGGTGTTGATCTCATCGTCGCGACCGGCGGCCGCCTTGCGGATCCAGGCCGGGTCGGCGAGAAAGGGGCGCGCCATGGACACCATATCGGCGTGCCCCTCGGCAAGCACCCTTTCGGCCACCTCGGGCATGTTGATGCGATTGGTGGTGATCAACGGTATCGTCAGCTCCGCCCGCATGCGACGCGACACCTCGGTGAAGGCGGCACGCGGCACGCTGGTGACGATGGTCGGCACGCGAGCCTCATGCCAGCCGATGCCGGTATTGATGACATCGGCGCCGGCCGCCTCGATGGCGCGACCCAGCGCCACGACCTCCTCCCATGTGCTGCCCTCTTCCACCAGGTCGATCATCGACAACCGGAAGATGATCAGGAAGTCGCTCCCCACCGCCTGACGGATGCGCTTTACGATCTCCACGGCAAAGCGCAGGCGATTCTCGAGACACCCGCCCCATTGGTCCGTTCGCCTGTTGGTGCGCCGGCAAAGGAACTGGTTGATCAGGTAGCCCTCCGAGCCCATCACCTCGACGCCGTCGTAGCCCGCCGCCTGTGCCAGGGTGGCGCAGCGCACGTAGTCATCGATGTGCCGGGCCACCTCATCGCCAGAGAGCTCACGGGGCATGAAAGGGCTGATCGGCGCCTGGACGGGCGAGGGAGCCACCAGGTCAGGAGAATAGGCGTAACGCCCGGCATGCAGGATCTGCAGGCAGATATGACCG
>DATISN010000254.1:0-13276 GCA_035581765.1 Halomonas sp. | reverse complement strand
CTTCATCACCTTGCGGACCTTCTCGAGCGGCATCTGCAGCTTTTCGGCCAGCTCCTCCGGCGTCGGGTCCCGCCCGATCTCGTGCAGCATCTGGCGGCCGGTGCGGACCAGTTTGTTGATCGTCTCGATCATGTGCACCGGGATCCGGATCGTGCGGGCCTGGTCGGCGATGGACCGGGTGATCGCCTGGCGGATCCACCACGTCGCATAGGTCGAGAACTTGTAGCCGCGGCGGTACTCGAACTTGTCCACCGCCTTCATCAGGCCGATGTTGCCCTCCTGGATCAGGTCCAGGAACTGCAGGCCACGGTTGGTGTATTTCTTGGCAATCGAGATCACCAGGCGCAGGTTGGCCTCGACCATCTCCTTCTTGGCCCGGCGCGCCTTGGCCTCGCCGATGGAGAGGCGACGGTTGACCTCCTTGATCTCGATCACCGGCAGCTGAACGACCGCCTCCTCGAAGGCGATCTTGCGCTGGGCACGAGTGATATCACCTCGCAGCGGCTCTAGACGGTCAGCATAACGGGGACTCGCCTTCTGAAAGTCATTCAGCCAATCCTTCCGCGATTCGTTACCCGGGAAAGCCTTGATGAAGGTCTTGCGAGGCACCCGCGCCTTCTTGACGCACAGCTGCATGATGGCCTTTTCCTGGGCACGCACTTGCTCGACACTGATGCGCACCTGGTTGACCAGGCGCTCGAAGTGCTTGGGTACCAGCTTGATCGGCGAAAACAGTTCGGCGAGACGCGCCTGCTGGGCCTTGGTCTCCTTGGCGCCACGCCCATGCGACTCCATCGCCGCCTGTACCGCCTCGTTCTGCTGGCGAATCTGCTCGAAACGGGCCTTGGCTTCCTCGGGGTCCGGGCCGCCAACGGTCTCCTCGGCTTCGGCGTCCTCGTCTTCATCGTCCAGTTCGCTTGCCGGCTCGGGCTCGGGCACTTCGGCCTCGGCCACGCCGGGAATGCCTTCATCGGGGTCGATGAAGCCCGAGAACAGGTCGGACAACCTACCCGGGGCCTCTTCGTCCTGGGTGTGGTCGTAGGCATCGAGGATCGACTCGACCGCACCAGGCAGATAGGCCAGCGCCGACATGACTTCGCGGGTGCCCTCCTCGATGCGCTTGGCGATCTCGATCTCGCCTTCACGGGTGAGCAGCTCGACCGTGCCCATCTCGCGCATGTACATGCGCACCGGGTCGGTGGTGCGGCCCACGTCGCTTTCGACCGCCGCTAGGGCCGCCACGGCCTCCTCGGCAGCAGACTCGTCCGTGGAGTGATCGGACATCATGAGCGTATCTTCGTCGGGAGCCACCTCGACGACGCTGATGCCCATGTCGTTGATCATGCCAATGATATCTTCCACCTGATCGGGATCGGCGATATCCTCGGGAAGATGGTCGTTGACCTCGGCATAGGTCAGGTAACCCTGTTCCTTGCCACGCGCGATCAACTCCTTCAGACGTGACTGCTGCTGCGCATTTCCAGCCATAGAAACCCTATCTCGACGAAGAAGAATGAAGCACCTGAAGTACTGAGGCGTTGAAACTCGATAAGCCGAACAGTATAGCGGCAGATGGCCACTTGCTGCCAGTTCGATCCGTTTGCGCGGTCAGTCAGGTGTGTTAGGTTGTTCGGTTGTGCCGGCAATAACTATGTCTTCTGATAACCATGTCTTCTAAATGGTGATGGTAGGAGATATTTCAACCCCTGTGCCAATTTCCGGCTACTTCTTTGACGCCACCATCACCCTCGCAGTTCGCCTAGCAACGTCATCAGGCGCTGCTTTTCCTCGCGAGACAGCCGCTCTCCCGCCTTCTCCTTGTCCAGCAACGCATCGAACTCCTCGCGAGGCGAACGGCGCCGCTGATGCTGCTGGAAGTGCTCGATCAAGCCATCCAGTTCCGCACCGCGGGTCGCCTTGGGCATGAGCAGCTCCCGACGTACCAGCACCGCGAGGCGCTCCCCTTCGGGCGTGCCATGAAAATGCGCCAGCAACACCTGGGCGCTGCGATAGCGGCCCGCCCGCAAGAGCTTGATCACGTCGCGACAGAGCCCACCGTCGCCGTCGTCCTCAGGACACCAGCCATCATCGTCGGGCAGGCGCTCGACCAGCCCCGGCTCATGAACCAGCAACTGCAGGACGCGCCCCACCAGGCTCAACGATTCGCTGCGCGCCGACCTCGCCTCGCCCCGAGGCGGGGGTGCTGTCTCGCCCGCCATGGGCGACGGCGCATCGCTCGACTCGCCAGCCGCCGCCCCCTGGCGCGCCATCAGCAGCTCGAAACGTGACTGGTCGACGCCGGTGCGCCTTGAGAGTTCACCCAGCATCAGCGACTTCAACATGCCGTCAGGCAGCTTGCCGAGTGCCGTCAGGACCTGGCTGGCGTAACGCTCGCACTCCTCGACTCGCGACAAATCCCGACCGCTCGCCGCCTGATCGAAAAGAAACTCAGACAGCGGACTGGCGCAGGTAATGCGATCATCGAAGGCGGCCATTCCTTCGCGGCGCACCAGCGTGTCCGGGTCCTCGCCCTCGGGCAGGAACAGGAAACGCGCCTGCCGGCCATCGATCATCAGCGGCAGCACCGTTTCCAGAGCCCGCGTTGCCGCCTGACGGCCGGCACGGTCTCCGTCGAAGCAGAACACGACCTCGCTGACCAGGCGGAACAGGCGATTGAGGTGATCCTCGCTGGTCGAGGTGCCAAGCGTGGCCACCACGTTGCGGATGCCGAACTGCGCCAGCGCCACCACGTCCATGTAGCCTTCGACGATCACCAGCCTTTCAAGACGGTTGCTTGCCTGGCGCGCCTCAAAGAGGCCGTAGAGTTCACGCCCCTTGTGGAAAACCGGCGTCTCGGGGGAGTTCAAGTATTTGGGCTTGGCATCGCCCAGCACACGCCCGCCGAAGGCAATGGTGCGCCCCTTGATGTCCCGAATCGGGAACATCACCCGATCGCGGAAGCGATCATAGGTGCGACCCGTGTCCTCGCGATGCACCAGCAGCCCATACTCGATCTGCACGGCCTCGCTGATTCCGCGCTCGGTCAGGTGGCGCTTGAGCCCTTCCCAGTCGTCGGGGGCGTAACCAATCGCGAAATCGCCGATGATCTCGGAAGACAGGCCGCGGCCCGACAGATAGTCCCGGGCCTTACCCGCCTCGGGCATCTTCATTCGCTCGCGGAAGAACGATGCCGACAGCTCCAGCAGATTGACCCCCTCCTTGCGTTTGCGCTCCCGTGCCTGGGCGCGAGGATCGTCGGCGCCCTCGCGGGGGACCTCCATGCCCAGCCGGCCGGCAAGGTGCTCCACCGCTTCGGGAAACCCCAGCCTGTCGTATTCCATCAAGAATCTCAGCGCGTTGCCGTGGGCACCGCAACCGAAGCAGTGATAGAACTGCTTGTCGGCGCTGACGGTGAACGACGGCGACTTCTCCTGATGGAACGGACAGAGACCGGAATGGTTGCGCCCGGTCTTCTTGAGCGCCACGCGCTCGCCGACCACCTCGACCACGTCGACGCGGGCCAGCAGGTCATCGATAAAGCGTTGGGGGATCTGACCGGCCATTCAGGCGACCCTTCGCGACGATTAGCGAATGCGCCGAGACGCAAAAACAAACGACCACCGTGTGGTGGCCGCTTGGCATCCCTCTTGAGCCGACTTCCGCCAAAGGCAGAAGCCGACCTCAGTACGGATCAATAGAGCCGTTCGAAACGCTTGCGCTCACGCTGGAGCTTCTTGGCATGACGCTTGACGGCAGCGGCTGCCTTGCGCTTGCGCTCCGCGGTCGGCTTCTCGTACTGCTCACGGCGGCGGACTTCGGAAAGCACACCGGCCTTTTCGCAGGAACGCTTGAAGCGACGCAGCGCGACGTCAAACGGCTCGTTATCACGTACTTTAACAGAAGGCATTAAGCACTCACCTACCTTAGGAAACTTGAGTTCGGTTTGTACGCACGCCTTGCCGGAGCTTGGTCACAAGGCCTCGTGGCAGTCCCGTTTCACGAAGCGAACCGAGACGATGCGTGACCTTGCGACAAACCACTCCTGGGCGCACGACCCAGTCTTGCAGCGCACAGTAGTTTAGACCCGCCCCAAGGGCTTTGCAAACCGAATCACCCGCTGGCGGTGGCAGACCCTGCCGCCGAACGCGCGAAACACGTAGACTAGAACCTTTTCCCGCACTGACGAGCCAACCCATGCGTGTACTGGGCATCGAAACCTCCTGCGACGAGACCGGCGTCGCCCTCTTCGACAGCGAGCGCGGCCTGGTGGCCGACGCCCTCTACAGCCAAGTCGCCATGCACGCAGACTATGGCGGCGTGGTGCCCGAACTGGCTTCCCGCGACCACACTCGCAGGCTGCTCCCGCTGATCCAGCAGGTGCTTGACGAAGCCGGCCTGGCACGCACCGACCTCGACGCCATCGCCTATACTGCCGGCCCCGGCCTGGTCGGCGCGCTGATGGTCGGCGCCAGTACGGCCCACGGCATGGCCCGGGCATTGGGCATACCCGTGCTCGGCGTGCATCACATGGAAGGCCACCTCCTGGCGCCGATGCTGGAGGACGAACCGCCCGCCTTTCCTTTCGTGGCGCTACTGGTGTCGGGTGGGCACACCCAACTGGTGGACGTGCAGGGCATCGGCCGCTATCGGTTGCTGGGCGAATCGGTCGACGATGCCGCCGGCGAGGCCTTCGACAAGGCCGCCAAGATGCTGGGCCTCGATTACCCGGGCGGCCCGCTGGTCGCACGTCTCGCCGAGTGGGGAGACCCCAAGCGCCTGCACTTTCCAAGACCGATGACCGACCGCCCTGGGCTCGACTTCAGTTTCTCGGGCCTCAAGACGCATACCCTGACCGCCATCCGCCAGCTAGAAGCAGCCGGCGAACTGGACGAACAGGCCCGCGCCGATGTCGCCCGCGCCTTCGAGGAAGCCGTCGTGGACACCCTGGTGATCAAGTGCCGCCGCGCGCTCGACCAGACAGGGCTCAAGCGTCTGGTCGTCGCCGGCGGGGTCAGCGCCAACGCACGGCTTCGCGAGCGCCTCGCCCGCGAAACGGACAAGCGCGGCGCCCGTGCCTACTATCCCCGCGGACGCTTCTGCACCGACAACGGCGCCATGATCGCCTATGCGGGGACCCAGCGCCTGCTCGCCGGCGAGCATGACGAGGTCGGCATCATGAAGGCGGTACCACGATGGCCCCTGGCATCGCTCGGGACGCCAGCTGGTACCTGACGGTTGGGCCGCATCGTGTGGCTGCCTCCACTGAGATGACCCAGCCCGTTCATTGGTGGGGACCCAGCCCGGGCTCATCACCGCGCCCAAGGCGACGGATATTGAGCAGATGGCGCACCAGCACCAGCGTCGTGAAGGCGATCACCACCCCGGCAAATTCCGGCGCCAGCCAGACGCTCGCCAGCGGCGCCACCGTTGCACTGGCCAGCGATGCGACGGCGGCCGTATTGCTTCGCCAGGCCAACAGCACCCAGATAGACGCGCAGACCAGTGCCACCCCCGGGGTGAGCATCAGCATCACGCCGAACGCACTGGCTACCCCTTTTCCTCCCTGAAAGCGGTGCCAGGCCGGATAGCTATGCCCCAACAACACGCCCAGGCCGACCAGTCCCTGCCCCCAGGGCGGCAAGCCAAGCGCCAACGCTAGCCACAGCACCGGCATGCCCTTGACCACATCCACCATCAGGGTGGCCAGGGCCAGGCGCCGACCATGAAGGCGCAGCACATTGGAAAACCCAGGATTGCCGGAACCCATCAACCGCGGGTCGCCCACCCCGGCCCAGCGACAAACACTCAACGCACCGAGCCAGGTACCGCTTAAATAACCGACTGCCATTAGCGACAGGATCACGTCGAATCGCGCTTCCATGGCCCTTCTCCCGCACGCTACGGTGACCCGTACTCAGAGATACGATTCTGCCACTTTTGGCGGGGAAGGCCGAGTGCGGACGTATCGACCTACTCGATCCCAGCGGTTAATGCCGTCTCACCGTACTGCGGTCACCCGGGAATAGGACTGCGTCTGAGGCTGGGACTGGTCCGCCGGCAACGTATTATCAAAGAAATGCTGGCTCTCCTTGAGATTTTCCGTGATCAGCTGCGTATTTTCCCGGGCCAGCACCTGCTTCTTTTGCATGCTCTCTTCACCGAGCTTATGAAACTTGCTCAGGTACTCCTGGTTCAGGTCTACCAGGGTCTCGGCGTCGTCTTGCAGGCACTCACCGATAGCTTTAAGGGTCCGCTGCTGTTCTTCCAACAATGTCCCAGGGCTGGCAAGGGCGTTCATGCTCACCCACCGCCGGGACTGATCCAGGCCTATCTCGGTGACGGTGCGCGCGGCATGAAGCTGTGAGTCGAAGAGTCTGGCGTAGTACTCGGTCGTAAGCGAACCATAATCGCGCATCGACTCCACGATAGCGCTTTGAAACTGCTCGACCACTTTTTCCATCGTTTCTTTGCTCATATAACACCTCCACTGTGTAACAACGTCGCGAGAACTCCCTCGAACACCTGCACTGTAGCAGGCTTCTTTTTATCTACCAGCTGAGCCCTATCATTGTTAAACGCCCTAAAGAAAACTCGTGAACATCTAAAATAAACGTCATGAAAAGCCAACCTGATGATGATGAATATCTTATTGATTCGACTAATCAGTGATAAAGAGTGATGAAAAAAAGCAATTGGGCATTATTGTAGTTCCGAGAGCCCTCATACTGTTTCGCGGGCATCATGCAAACGGTTGGGCCGCGATACCCCACCTGTTGCCAGGCGCCCGGGTCACGTACAATCGCCGCCACTTCATTTTTTCTTGCCGTTGCGATGGGACCCAACTTCCATGGATCTTGTGCTGATTGAGTCGCTTGGCGTCGATACCGTGATCGGGGTCTACGAGTGGGAACGCTCCATTACCCAGCACCTGCTTATCGACCTGGAACTCGCCACGGATATCCGCCCGGCCGCCGCGAGCGACGATATCGCATTGACACTCGACTATGCGGCAATCAGCGAGTGCATCTCTGCCTTCGCCGCCGAGCATGACTTCGCGCTGGTGGAAACCTTTGCCGAGCGCCTCGCCGATAGCCTCCGTGAGGAATTCGCCATCGCCTGGCTACGCCTGACCGTACGCAAGCCCGGTGCCGTGCCGGCGGCAGCAGCCGTGGGCGTGAGCATTCAGCGCGGCCGCCGACCGGAGCCGGAGTGATGGCCAGCGTCAGCGTAAGCATCGGCAGCAATATCGCGCGTGAGCGTCATGTGCGGGCCTGCCTGGACGCCCTGGCAGAGACCTTCGGCACGCTCAGCGTCTCGCGGGTCTTCGAGAGCGAGCCGGTAGGCTTCGAAGACGGCCGCAATTTCTACAATCTGGTGGTCGCCTTCGAGAGCCGGTGGTCGGTGGGCGAGCTTCAGGCCTGGTGCAAGCGTTTGGAAGCCGCCAACGGGCGCGTCAAGAACGGGCCCAAGTACAGCCCCCGCACCCTGGATATCGACATCCTGACCGTCGGAACATTGACAGGCGTGCACGATGGGGTTGAGCTGCCCCGCGACGAGATCCTTCACCACGCCTTCGTGCTTCAACCCATGGCCGAGTTGCTGCCGGATCACCACCACCCGCTGACCGGCAAGCCCTACCGTGACCACTGGGCCGCCTTTACCGCACCCGATCAGCGCCTGTGGCCGGTCGATTTCGTCTGGAACGGGCGCCTCATCTCGCGTGCGGGCTGACCCTCACCTGACCCCGAGCGCCGCGTCGATGGCGTCCCGCCGCCGGGCGGCAAGTTCATCACCCAACTCTCGCCCCTGATAGCCTTCCGCGACGAGTGCCTTGGGCAGAATCTGGGCGGCCAGCCGCCAGGCAAGCGACAGGTCATGGGCGAGCTCGGCGTCATCCAGGCTCACCAGGCTGATCAGGGGTGACACCCGCTCGCTGCGTCGCCAGGCATCGATGGCATCGAGCCAGCCCATCACCTGCTCCCCATCGAGCGGACGGCCGGCGGCGATTTCCAGGCGCAGCCTGCGCGTTATCGCGGCCTGGCGCGCCAGGGCCGCATGGGCCCTGGGGAGGCGCAGGCGTTCGGTCAGCGCCTGACGGGCCGGCTCGTCGAGATGCTCCACCAGCCTTGCCCATCGCCAGCACGCGATAGGCTCGGCATCGATGTCTTCCGGCTGCTGGTGCAGCCGGCTCAGGGCCTCGTCCAGGGCGGCGCCGTCGGCGGCAAGTTCCGGCAGCAGTACCGCCAGGGCGCCGCATTCGTCAAGGGTCTGGAAGTAGACCTCGGGCCAGGGTTCGCCGAGCGCCTTCTCGGTTTCCGTCCAGACTCGCTCGGCGACCAGGTGGGAAAGCTCTCCGCTGCGCGCCAGCCTCTCCATCAGCGTCCGGGTCTCGTCGGCCACCACGAACCCCAGGCCGGCATAGCGGGCCAGGAAGCGTGCGGTGCGCAGCACCCGCAGCGGATCCTCGACGAAGGCCGGAGAGACATGGCGCAGCAACCGGGCCTGAAGATCCGCCTGGCCACCGTAGGGGTCGACCAGTTCGCCATCTGGCGTCTCGGCCATGGCGTTGATGGTCAGATCACGACGCGCGAGATCGTCCTCCAGGGTCACCTCGGGGCTGGCATGCACCTCGAAACCGGTATAGCCGTGGCCCGACTTGCGCTCGGTGCGCGCCAGGGCGAACTCCTCATGGTTCTCGGGATGCAGGAACACCGGAAAATCGCGCCCCACCGGTTTGAAGCCGCGACGCCGCATGGCATCGGGCGTAGCGCCTACCACGACCCAGTCGGTATCCTTGACCGGCCAGCCGAGACGGGCATCGCGTACCGCTCCGCCGACTCGGTAGACCTCAAGCCCCTGCACGTGCGGATCCTCGGTAGCGGTCATGGCTCAGGCCTCTACGCGGCCGGGATGCCGGTACGCCCAGTCGGTAAAACCGCCATCCAGGCTGTACACCTCGGCGAAGCCTTGCCCGGCAAGCCAAGCGGCGGCCTGCTGGCTGGAATGGCCGTGGTAGCAGACTACCACCAGCGGCCGTTCCCGCGGGGCCTGCGCCAGCAAGGCCGGCACGCTGTCGTTGTCAAGATGTCGGCTGCCGGGAATGTGCCCTTGCGCAAAGCTGACGGGGTCGCGGATATCGACCAGGGTGAGGGGCTGCTGGCCGCCAAGCCAGTCGCCCAGGGTGGGAACGTCGAGATGCTGAAAAGCTGGCAGGGTCATGGTGCGATACTCCTCGTCAAGGCGTGGTCGGGCGTCAGTTGCGGCGCTGTCGGCTAGGTACGCTGAAGCGCTCCCCGTTGGAGAGGTTCATGGCGGTGAGACCGCCGCCCCAGACGCAGCCGGTATCCAGCGCCTCGACGCGCACCCGGCGCTCGGGTGTCTCGCCCTGCAGGGCCGCCCAGTGGCCGAACAACAGCCAGGGGTCGTCGTCGCGCGGGTACTGGAACCATGGCGCAAAGCCCGCCGGCGCGCTATCCAGCCCTTCCTTGGCGTCGAACTCCAGGCATCCCTCGGCATCGATGAAACGCATGCGGGTAAAAACGTTGACGAGGTGTCTCAGCCGCTCGATCCCCTCGAGATCGTCACGCCAGCAGGCCGGTTCATTGCCGTACATCCGCTCGAGAAATTCGCCGGCACGCTCACCGCTCAGCCGGGCCTGCAATTCATCGGCACGCGCGGCCGCGGCGTGCAGCGACCAGCGGGGAGGCAGTCCCGCGTGCGTCATGACGGTCTCGCGCTCGCCCGGGGCGCCGGTCTGGACCAAGAAGGGGCGCGCCTGCAACCAATCGAGCAATGTCTCGCGATCGCGGGCCGCCAGGATCGCCGCCAGCGTATCCTTGGAACGCAATGCGCCACCCCCGCGGGTGACGGCCAGCAGATGCATGTCGTGATTGCCGAGCACCGTCACGGCGGCCTCCCCCAGCGCCATGACCTCGCGCAGGCAGGCCAGCGACTCGGGTCCCCGGTTGACCAGGTCGCCGGTCAACCACAAGCGGTCGCGGCGCGGATCGAAATCGAGCCGGCCGAGAAGCTCGACGAATTCGGCATGGCATCCGTGGAGGTCGCCAATGGCATAGGTCGTCATGGCAGCATCCTTAATCCATGTTCTGGTGTAGGTCGACGGCAGGGTCAGTGAACCTGGTTGGGGCCGGCCAGCCGGAAAGGCGCAATGGCCACGTCGAAGGGGCGCTGGCTCGCGGTTTCCACACAGGTATAGGCACCTTCCATCACGCCCACCGGGCCGTCGAGAATCGCCCGGCTGGTATAGCGGAAGGTCTGACCCGGGCCGATCATCGGCTGCTGGCCCACCACGCCCTTGCCGCGCACTTCCTGTACCGTGCCGCTGCCCTGGGTGATCTTCCAGTAGCGGGCGAGCAGCTGGACGCTATGCCCGGAATGGTTGTGCACCGTGACCGTATAGCTGAACACGTAGCGCTGATCATCGGGGGCGGATTCGTCCAGGCGGTACGACGGCTCGACATCGACACGCACGGCGTGGTCGAGCGGCTCGGAAGGCGTCAGCGTCATGACGTTTCTCCTGTGGCGGTTTCCACCAGATGATTGGCGATGCGCACGAACTCCTCGACCGTGAGTGTCTGGGGACGGCGACCCGGCTCTATATCCAGGGCCTCGAGCGTCTCGGCCTCGATGCGACCCTTGAGGTTGTTGCGCAGGGTCTTGCGTCGTTGCCCGAAGGCCTGACGCACCATATCGAAGAGTAGCGCCTCGTCGTGTGCCGGGTGCGGCAGGGCATCGTGTGGCGTCAGGCGCACGATGGCGGAATCGACCTTGGGTCGCGGCACGAAGGCCGCTGGCGGCACGGTGAACAGTGACTCCACACGGCAATGGTACTGCGCCATGACCGAAAGCCGTCCCCAGTCGGTGCTGCCCGGTGTCGCGGCGAGCCGGTCGACCACTTCCTTTTGCAGCATGAAGTGCATGTCGGCGACGGCGTCGCCCGCCTCCAGCAGGTGCACGAGCAGCGGCGTGGAGATGTTGTAGGGCAGGTTGCCGACCACCCGCAGCGCCGGGCCCTCGCCACGCAGAAACCGGTAGTCGACCTTGAGGGCATCGCCCTCGTGGATCACGAAGCCCGGATAATTGAAGAACTGCACGCGCAAGCCGGGAATCAGGTCGCGGTCGAGCTCGATCACCTCAAGCCGTCCACCCGCGGCATCGACCAGCGGCTCGGTCAACGCCCCCTGACCGGGACCGATTTCCACCAGCCGGTCGCCCTCGCGCGGGCCGATGGCACGCACGATGCGCGCGATGACGCCCGGGTCGCGAAGGAAATTCTGGCCGAAGCGTTTACGGGCCCGATGAACCGGGGGGCGAGAGGCCATGCAGGCTGATCCTTCTTTACGGTGATCACGTATACGGCGGTCGTATCGTTGATGGGTGTGCTTGAGCGAAGGGCAAGGCCGGTGTCCGGGCCATTCAGAGCAGGCCACCACGGCGGGCCATGTCGGCGGCGAGACGAACCGCCACCTCCAGGCTGCCGGGATCGGCCAGGCCACGCCCGGCCAGGTCCAGCGCGGTGCCATGGTCAACCGAGGTTCGTACCAGCGGCAGGCCCAGCGTGATGTTGGCGGCGCGGCCGAAGCCGGCATACTTGAGCACCGGCAGTCCCTGGTCATGATACATGGCCAGCACCGCGTCGATGCCGTCGAGGTGGCGCGGCGTGAACAGCGTGTCGGCGGGCAGTGGCCCGTCGAGCGCCATGCCCTCGGCCCGCAGGGCCTCCAGCACGGGAATGATCACCTCCAGTTCCTCGCGCCCCAGATGGCCGCCCTCTCCCGCATGGGGGTTGAGACCGCAGACGGCGATGCGCGGCGCGCTCACGCCGAACCAGCGCGACAGATCGGCATGCAGGATGCGCAGGATACGCACGAGGCGCGGCCCGGTGATGGCGTCGCTCACCTCGCGTAGCGGAAGATGCGTGGTGGCAAGTGCCACGCGCAGCGCACCATCGCCCGGCCACCCCGGCTCGCGGGCATGCAGGGCGCTGTCGGTCGCCAGCAACATCACCACCTCATCGACGCCACAGCGGTCGCGCAGGTACTCGGTGTGGCCGCTGAAGCCGACATGCCCGGCATCCAGAATCACGCCCTTGTGCAGCGGGGCGGTGACCATGCCGACTGCATAACCGGCGCGACAGGCGTCGACCGCCAGGTCGAGGGTCTCGAGCACATAGCCGGCATTGGCGACATCCAGCGCCCCGGGGCGCGAAGGCGCCCGCAGCGCCACCGGCCAGACCGGCAGCACGCCCTGCCGCGGGGCCGGCACCGGCTCATCCGGGGCAAGCACGACGAGCTCGAGCTTGCGACCGAGCATGGCGGCCCGCTCGGCCAGCAATTCCGGGTCGCCGACGGCCACCACTCGCGAGGACAGCACGGCGTCGGTGGCCAGCATCACGGCCAACTCTGGCCCGATGCCTGCCGGCTCGCCGGTGGTCAGCGCGAGTACCGGACCGTCGGCGTGCGCCATCAGCGGTCGGCGAGCCGGTTGTCGACGAAGGCGCGGGAGCGGATTTCCTGCATCCAGACCTCCAGCTCATCGTTGGCCTGGCGCTGGAACAGGGCTTGACGTGCCTGTTCCCGACTGGCGCCCTGCTCTTCCATGAGCTGCTCCACTTCTCGATCGGAGATATTGACGCGGCCGCCGATTTCACGTTGCTGGACCTGGCTCAGCAGCATCTCGCGGCGAATCTGCTCACGCACCTCGGCAAACGTCAGGCCATCGCCTTCCACGGCATCGGCAAATTGCTCGAGGCTCATGTCATTGCTCTCGGCAATGTTTCTCATCTGGCCGTTGAGATCGGTATCGTCCACCGACAGCCCGGCTTCACGCGCCATCTGCAACTGGATCTCCTCGACGATCATGCTGTCGAGTATCTGTTCGCGCAGCACGCGCTCCGATGGCAACGACTCATCGCGAGCCTCGAGCTGACTGCGTGTCTGTGCGACGCGCACCTCCAGGTCACTGGCCATGATGGCGTCGTCATTGACCACCGCCACGATGCGATCCAGCGACTGGCGCTCAAGCGACTGATAGCCGCTCTGGGCCTGGCTGGTGAGCGGCAAGGCGCCCAGGCACAACACCAGCGTCAGGCTGGCGCTCAGCGTGGCGATGCGTCGACCGCGCAGGGTACGTCGACTAGGCATAGCGTTGGTTCCTCTCATTGAATCGTGCTGTCATTGAATCGGTCTGTCGTCTCGCATCAGAACGCCGTGGCGCGATAGCCCGGGATGGCCTGCTCGAAATAGCTGTCGGCTTC
>DATISN010000253.1:0-2852 GCA_035581765.1 Halomonas sp. | reverse complement strand
ATACCGCCCCAAGCCATGACGCCTTCACACCACACGTGGACGCTTGGTGTGCGTTCTGCGAGGATTCGGCAGGTTGCCAAGGAGAGAAAACGTATGACGCGAAAAAAGGTACTGGTGCTTCACGGGCCCAACCTCAACCTGGTGGGGAGCCGGCAGCCCGAGATCTACGGCAGCGCGACCCTCGAGGGCATCAACAATGCCCTCTACGAGAAGGAGGCCCTGCGCGGGTGGGACATCGCCTGGCGTCAGAGTAACCACGAGGGTGAACTGTTCGATCTGTTACATTCCGCTCGTCTCGATGGCACCAGCGCGATCATCATCAACCCCGCGGCCTACACCCATACGTCGGTGGCGATCCTGGATGCCCTGAACGCCTTCGAGGGCACGGTGATCGAAGTGCATCTCTCCAACGTGCACAAGCGCGAGGCGTTCCGTCACCACTCCTACGTCTCGCTGCGTGCCGATGGCGTCATCGCCGGACTGGGCAGCCAGGGCTATCTGGCAGCACTGGACGCCCTGGACGTGGCCGCCAACGCCTAGACTTTACGCGCCTCGTCCGTGCGGCGTTCAGCTCACGTGTCGGCGAATAGACCGAGCACTCTCCTGCAGAAGGGGCAGGTAGCGCCCCGTCAGGGTATCGAAGTCGACGCGTGCGGCATTGGTGCTGATGTTGATGGCGCCCAGCAATTTGCCATGGGCATCGAAGGCCGGGACGGCGATCGAGCGAAGGCCCGAGTCCAGTTCCTGGTCGACGATGGCATAGCCTTGCTGGCGAACTTCGAGGATCCGCCGCTCGAGGGTATCGCGGTCAGTCGTCGCTTTGTCGGTATGTGGCGCCAGCGATACGCGCTCGAGATAGGCCGCAAGTTGCGCGTCCGGCAACTGCGCCAGCAGCACGCGGCCCATCGAGGTATAGGCGGCGGGCAGGCGAGTGCCGACCGACAGGGTGATCGCCATCAGCCGCTGACGCGAGGACGAGCGGGCCACATAGATGACATCGTCGCCGTCGAGTACGCCCAGCGACGAGGACTCACCGCTCTCGGCGGTAATGTCCTCCAGCACCTGCTGAATCACCGTGCGGTAGTGGTTGGCCGACAGAAAGGCGTAGCCGAGTTGCAGCACCTTGGGTGCCAGCTCGAAGTGGCGGTGCTGTTTGCGCACATAACCAAGCGAATGCAGCGTCAGCAGGAAGCGTCGGGCCTTGGCGCGATTCATGGCCGTTCGCGTCGCGACCTCGCTCAGCGTCATGCGCGGATGCGCCTCGTCGAAGGCGAGAATCACCTCCAGGCCACTGGCCAGCGCGGTCACGAAGTCGCGGTCATTGGCTGCGATAGCCCGGTCCTGCTCGTGCATCTCGATTCTCTCTCATCGTATCGTGCCTTGGTGGGCGCGCCACCCTAGCATCCTCTTCCACGCATCTCGCCTCTTTCCCGTGCCGGAGTGTCAATGGATATCGTTTGACGCCATGTTGGGATGGCGATAATGTGTTCGTGATTAGAACTAATGTACGCCATGCGAACATCAACGGCAATAGAGATTCATCGACCCCCGATGGTCGGATGCACTGGCAAGCACTACGCCACCGGTACCATGAGCGTGGGGCATGGGGATTGCTACGCTGATCGAGAGAGTTAACGGAGGCCATATGGCATTTCTGAACATCAACGGGCGCAGCGTCGCCTATCGCCTGCTGGGGGCTGATTCCAACCCCTTGGTGATGCTGGGGGCACCCGCTGGGCATGAGCCAGGCGGTGTGGGACGAACTATTGCCGCTGCTGCCGCATTACTGCGTGCTGACCTGGGACCTGCCCGGCCACGGCGCCAGTCAGGCCTGGGGCGAAGGGCCGATTGCCCCGACTGACCTCGCCGCTGAGGCCCTGGCGGCCGAATGCAACGGCGCGCCGCTTGACATCCTTGATGGCGTCGGCCACGTGCCTTCCGTGGAAGTGCCGGGCCGGTTCGCCGAGAAGCTGCTGACCTTACCTCTGGAGTAATGTTCCCATGACCAATCCCTGCATCATCTGCGTTGCCATCACGGGCAGTGTCCCGCGCAAGGAAAACAATCCCGCCGTTCCCGTCACCATCGAGGAGCAGGTCGAGAGTACCCAGGCCGCTTTCGAGGCCGGGGCCAGCATCGCCCATTGCCATGTGCGCAATGACGACCAGACGCCGAGTTCGGACCCCGAGAAGTTCGCAAGGCTAATGGAAGGGCTCAAGACACACTGCCCAGGGATGATCATCCAGCTTTCCACCGGTGGACGCTCGGGGGCCGGCGAGGCGCGCGGCGGCATGTTGCCGCTCAAGCCCGACATGGCGAGCCTCTCGGTGGGCTCCAACAACTTCCCCAACCGCGTCTACGAAAACCCGCCGCAGCTGGTGGACTGGCTCGCCGAGGAAATGCTCAAGTACGACATCAAGCCCGAAATCGAGGCATTCGACCTGTCTCACATCCACCAGGCGGTGAATCTCTCGCAGCAGGGCAAGCTCAAGGCCCCGCTCTACGTCCAGTTCGTGATGGGCGTCAAGAACGCCATGCCGGCCGACAAGCCGACCTTCGACTTCTACGTCGAGACCCTTAAACGAATCGCGCCGGATGCCCAGTGGTGCGGCGCCGGCATCGGGGCGAATCAGATCGCCTTGAACGAATGGTCCATCGCGGCGGGTGGGCATACCCGCACGGGGCTTGAGGACAACATGCGCCTCGATCGCGATACCCTGGCGCCGTCCAACGCCGCGCTGGTCGAGCGCACCGTGACGCTCTGCGATAAGTACGAGCGGCCGGTGGCTACCTGGCAGCAGGCCCGCGAGATCCTCGGTCTGCGCGCTCCCTGAGCCGATAACCCGAGGACCCT
>DATISN010000252.1:0-29002 GCA_035581765.1 Halomonas sp. | reverse complement strand
AGGCCAGCGGCGTGGGAGGCGAGGATTTTTCCCTGGCCCGCTATGAAGGCTTCGGACCGGGCAATGCCATGGTCATCGTCGAGTGCCTGACCGACAACCCCAACCGTACCTTCGGCGATGTGCGCGGCTGTTTCACCAAGACCAAGAGCAAGCTTGGCACGCCCGGCAGCGTCAGCCACATGTTCGACCACTGCGCCATCCTCGCTTACGCCGGTGAGGACGAGGAAGTCGCCCTGGAAGCACTGATGGACGCCGACGTCGACGTCACCGATATCGAGAACGAGGGCGGCCGCATCACCGTCTTCGCCCCCCATGCCGAGTACGCCAAGGCCAAGCAGGCACTGCTCGACACCTTCGGCGAGCTCGATTTCGAGGTCGACGAGATTCAGTTCGTGCCCCAGACCACCACGCCGGTCGAGGGCGAGGACGCGGCGATGTTCGACAAACTGCTCGACACCCTCAACGACCTCGACGACGTGCAGAACGTGTACCACAACGCCGAGCGCTGAGGCGACGGCCACGCGCCTTCCCGGCATCCTGCGAACGGGCGCCGGGAAGTCGCTTCGAGGCCGTGGCGCGCCGGCTGAGGGTTACTCCCGGGCACCCACGGGAATCATCAGGTGCTGGTAGTCCGTCCCCTTCCACATCACGTAGGGGCCGCCGTTATGCGGATCGGTGGGGAAATCCTCCAGCAGCTCCGCAGGGGCCATCAGCATCAGGTGCGGTCCCTCCTTGATCCACTCGTTGTCGTCGGTGGGTCCCTCGGCATGGGGATCGACATTACTGGCGCCCTCATCACCCGACAACATGTACGCCACGCCGATCGACTCGGCAGTGAACGGTTCCTTGTTCTGCCATGCCTGCGCCCACTCCATCCAAGGCTCGTCGAAACACATCGGCGCGATGCCCGTAAGCGTCGGCGGTGTCGGCATGCAGGTAAAACCGTTGGAGCCCTCCTGAAGGACATTGCCCTCCCAGTCGACCACCTTCGCCCCTTCCTGCATGCCCGGCCAGGTGGCACTCAGGGCATCTGCCTTCAGGTCCGTCTCGGCCAGCACGGTACCGGAACCGGCCAAGCCCATCAGCAGGATAGTCAGGGCACCGGTGCCCACCCGTCCTTTCATTCCAATGCACGTTTTCATGCCATCCCCTCCTCGTTGGGGGAGTGCCTGTCCACGAGTCCTTTCCGACGGGATCGGCATTGCTGCGCCGATACCTGACAAGCGCTCCTCGGCACTCCGGATGCCCGCCTGCTTAGTCCGCTGGGCAGACAATCACAGTATTGTCCCATCCCGACGAAGCCTCCAGAGAAAGCGACGGAATGCGCCGGGTTCTTGGGAAAATCAGCCATGGGCATGAGGCGCTCGACGCCCCGAGGGTCGGGCAATACCAGGCCCCGAATCTGCACATCTGGTTCACCGAAGCCCTACTTCTTCGATCAGGAAAGCATCGATCCCCGCCGAGTAATCCGGCTCGCTGTCGAGAAAACCCGTGTTGTGCCCGCCGCGGATTTCCAGCAGTCGCTTGGGCTCGACCGCCGCCGCGAACACCGCCAGGCCCTCGCCGAAGGGAATGATCTCGTCCTCGCGGCTATGGATCACCAACAGCGGCGTCTCGATACGCTCGACGTAGGCTTCGGTGTCGTAGTCGAAGCGCACCAGCCAGCGTGCCGGCAGGAAAGGGTAAAGCCGTTGGGCGAGCTTGGGCACCGAGCGAAACGGCGATTCGAGGATTACCGCGGCCGGCGATGTCTCACCGGCCAGGGTGCTGGCCAGTTCTGCCGCCACCGCCGCTCCCAGTGAGCGGCCGAACAGCACCACCTCGCCGGGGTCATGGCCGGCCTCCATCAGCCAGCGCCAACCGGCGCGGGCATCCAGCGCCGTGCCTGCCTCAGAGGGGCTGCCCTCGCTGCGCCCGTAGCCGCGGTAGTCGAGGATCAACACCGAGAGTCCCAGCCGGTGGAACTGCCGGATCGACGCCAGCCGGTGGGAAATATTGCCGGCGTTACCATGGAAGAACAGCAGGCTACCGCGGGGCTCGTCCGCCGGCACCCACCAGGCGTCCAGGCTCACGCCATCCTCGGTCGACAGTGTCACCGGCTCCCAGGCCAGCCCCAGGTCGGCCGGGGTGCCGACATGCTCGCGCCCCATGTGTGGCAGATAGAGCAACCGGTTCTGGAAGCCCCAGGCCAGCGACACCACCAGGACATAGACCAGCAACAGCCCGACAAGAAAACGCACCAGCATGGCGTCACCTCATAGCTTTGGCCGCCCGCTCACCGAGCAGTTCGCGACTACAGCGACGAGACCGCGCCCTCATCCGAAACGGCCGACGGGTTATCTCACGCCTTGTGACCGAGCTTGCCGCCCAACACCAGCATGCAGGGCGTCAGCAGCAGCGTCAGGCCCGTCGCGAATACCAGGCCGCCGGCGATGGCGCTGGAAAGCTGCGTCCACCACTGGGTAGAGGGCGCCCCGATGCCCAGGCTGGGTTCGAGCAGGTTGACGTTCACCCCCAGCACCATCGGCATCAGCCCGAGCACGGTGGTGATCGCGGTCAACAGCACCGGGCGCAGGCGCAGGCCGCCGGCTTCCAGCGCGGCCTCGAACGGTGCGAGGCCTTCGCTGCGCAGCTGGTTGTAAGCATCGATCAGCACGATGTTGTTGTTCACCACGATCCCCGCCAGGGCGATGATGCCCATCCCCACCATGACGATACCGAACGGCTGTCCGTTGACCAACAACCCCATGAGCACGCCCGCCGTCGAGAAGACGATGGCCGAGAGCACCAGCGCCGTCTGATAGAGGCTGTTGAACTGGGTGACGAGGATCAGGGCCATCAACGCGATGGCGATCAAGAACGCCGTGGAAAGAAAGCGCATGGTCTCCTGCTGGTCTTCCTGCTCGCCAGCCACCCCGACCAGCACGTCATCGGGCGGCGTCTCCATGGCCTCGAGCAAGGCGTTCAGGCGCTCTTCGGGCTGAAAACCCTCGGCAATCTCGGCCTCCAGGGAGATGGCCCGCCGGCCGTCGATGCGATGCAGGGTGCCCACCTTGGGCGCCGGCGCAAGCTCGGTGAACTGCTCAATCGGCACCTGCCCCCGCGAGGTGTTGAGCGACAGCCGCCCGAGCTGGCCCAGCGAACGCCACTGTTCTGGCAGCCGCACGCGGATGTCCACTTCATCGCGGGCGCCGGCGGGGCGATAGGTGGCGACCTGCAGGCCGGTGGTCACCAGCTGAACGGCACTACCCACCGCCGTGACATCGGCGCCCATTCGCGCCGCCGCCTCCCGGTCGACATTCAACCGCCACTCGATGCCGGGCAGGCTGCGGTTGTCCTCGATATCCACGAACCCGCCCAGGCGCTGCATCTCGGCCCGAATGCGGTCCACCGTCGTCATGATCTGTGCGTCGGAGGCGGCACTGATCTCGAGCTGAATCGGCTTGCCGCCTCCAGGCCCCCTGTCCTGCTCGCGGAATTCCAGCTGCACGCCGGGCAGGTCACGGGTGCGCTCGGCCATCTCGTCCATGACCCGGCTGGCCGGACGGCGCTCTTGCCAATCGATCAGCTGGAACTGCACGGTGCCGATCACGTCGTTGCCGAGCTGTTCGTTGGCGGCGGCGTAGGAGCGCGCATACAGCGACTGCACCTCGCGCATGCCGGCCAGCCGGGCCTCCACGCGCTTCACCACGGCGTCCTTTTCCTCCGCCGAGAAATCGCCTCGCGCCCGCACCATCACCTGGGCACTCTCCGGGTCGACCTCGGGGAAGAACTCCACGCCGTGGTTGAAGCGCCCGTAGCCGACAAAGATCAGCCCCATCACCAAAATGGCCATCAGCAGCGTCAGGCCCGGACGAGCCAGCAGGCGCGCCAGCAGCCGGCGGTAGAGCCGCCCGCCGGGCGTGACCCAGTCGCCCCGGCCGCCGCTCGTGGCCATACGCCGGGTCACCAGCGCCCCCAGGGTCGGCAGGAAGATCAGCGCCATGGCCAACGACGCCAGCAGGCACAGGATCACCGTGGCCGGCAGGTACTTCATGAACTCCCCCACCACGCCGGGCCAGAACAGCAGCGGCAGGAAGACCGCCAGGGTGGTGGCGGTGGAGGCAATCACTGGCCAGCTCATGCGATGGGCCGCATTGAGCCAGGCATCGTGGGGCGTCTGGCCTTCATGCAGGTTGCGGTCGGCCAGCTCGCTGACCACGATGGCCCCGTCGACCAGCATGCCGGCGACCAGGATCAGTGCGAACATCACCACGATATTCAGCGTGTAGCCGACCATCCAGATCAGCAGGATGCCGGTCAGGAAGGCGCCGGGGATGGTCAGCCCCACCATCAGCGCGGCACGCCCGCCCATCACCGCCAGGATCACCACCAGCACCAGCACCACCGCAGTGATCACGTTGTTGAGCAGTTCCGAGAGCATGTCCTCGACCATCTCGGACTGGTCCATGATGGTGGTCACGGACAGCGTCTCGGGCAGGCGCGAGGCGGCCTGCTCCAGGACACCGCGCACCCCCTGGACGGTGGCGATCAGGTTGGCCCCGGCGCGCTTGGAGATCTCCAGCACCATCGCCGATTCGCCGTCGATGCGCGCAAAGCCTTCCGGGTCCTTGAAGGTCGGACGGATCCAGGCCACCTCACCGAAGGTCACCACGCGATCGCCGTCCACCTTGACCGGCATCTTGAGCACATCGTCCAGCGTCTCGATCACCCCCGGGACCTTGACCGCCGTTCGTCCGGCGCCGGTGTCAAGGCTGCCCGCGGCAACCAGGCGATTGTTGCGGGTGACCAGGTTGAAGAGCGTGTCGAAATCCACGCCGTAGCTTTCCAGCACCAGCGGGTCGACCACCACTTCCAGCAGTGCCTCGCGCTCGCCGCCGATATCGACCTCGAGCACCTGGGGAAGGCCTTCGATGGCGTCCTGAAGCCGGCGCGCCACGGCCAGACGCTCGGCCTCTTCCAGATTGCCCGAGAGCCCGATCGACAGGACCGGGAAGAGCCCCACGTTGACCTCGATCACCCTGGGCTCCTCGGCCTCGTCGGGCAGCGAGGCGTTGGCGATGTCGACCCGCTCGCGCACGTCGGCCAGGGCACGGCGCGGGTCGAAGCCGGCGTCGAACTCCAGCGTCACCGAGGCACGCCCCTCGCTGGACTGCGAGGTCATCTTGCGCACCCCCTCGATGGCCCGCAGCTCCTGCTCCATGGGCCGCACCAGGAGGCGTTCGCCGTCCTCGGGGCTCACCCCCTCCAGGGCCAGCGCCACGTAGATCATCGGGATGGCGATGTCGGGGTTGGCTTCCTTGGGCACCGCCTGCCAGGCCGCCAGGCCGGCGATCAGCAGGGCGACCAGCAACAAGAGGGTGGTGCGGGTGCGGTTCAGCGCCGCCTCGATCAGGGTCCGCATGTTCAGGGGGTCTCCGCCGGGCCGTCGCCGGCTTCGGCCGGCACCGCGGTGACCCGCTCGCCCGCCTCGACGAGCCCGCCGCCCAGGGTGATCAGGCGCACGTTATCGGGCAGCCCGGCCACCCGCGCCGCCTCGGCATCGGCCTGGACCAGGCTGACCTGCGAGACCACCACGCGATCCTGGTCATCGAGATGCTTCACGCTCAGCTGCCCCTCGTCATCGAGCACCAGCAGCGCCGGTGACAGCCGATGCACGGCGCGCTCGTCGAGGAGGATCATCAGCGTGGCGCTGGCACCGGCCAGCCGACGGCGCTCGGGATTGTCGAGGGTGGCCTCGACGTAGAAGGTGCGGGTCGAGGCATCGGCGCGACTGGCAATGTGGGTAAGCTCGCCCGTCAGCTGCGAACCGTCGAGCAGCGCCACCTCGACGGGCAGGCCGGTGGATAACGCCGCTACCTCGCCCTGGGCGATCCAGGCGCTGGCGACCAGGCGGCGATCATCCACCAGGCGGCCGAAGGTCTCGCCGACCTGAACCACATCGCCGATGTCCACGTCCCGCCGGTCGAACACCCCGTCGAAGGGCGCGACGGGTGCCAGCTCGTCCTGGGCGGTACGCAGCTCGGCGACCTCGGCGGCCGCGGTGCTGACGCTCGCCTGCCGGCGCAGGTACTCGGGACGCGACATCAGCTGGCGCTGGCGCAATGATTCGGCGCCTTCCAGTTCGGCCCGCGCCAGGGTCAGGTCGGCCTCGGCGCGGGCCAGCTGCGCCTGGAGATCGTCCGCGGCGAGCCGCACCAGCTCATCGCCGGCCTCCACGGCGGTGCCCAACGCCACCGGCAGCTCGGCCACCCGGCCCGCCCGGCGGCTGCGCAGCTCGAGTTCCCGGTCCGCCTCGAGCTGCCCCTGGGACACCAGGCGAGGCTGAAAGGTAGCCGCCTCGCTGTGACGCACCTCGACCCGGGTCGGGGGCTTCTCGGGCGATTCGACCGCCGGCGGCGCGTCGTTCTGGAACTGCTGCACGTCACCGAGGGCGAGCCACATCAACAGCGCCAGCAGGAGGCCGGCGGCAAGCAGGTACGACAAGGGGGGACGACGGGGCATGAAGCCTTCCTGGAAGCGGTGTTTCAGGCGGTAGCGCAACGATCGGCGGGCAGGCGCCTCGGCCTGCACCGCGTAGCGGTCGAAATCTTCGGGCCGGAGGTCACAAAAAGCAACCGCCGCGGTTTATGCTACCAAATCCAGTGAATTGCCCCGAAATCCCTACTCGCAGGAAGACGATCGCATGGAAGCCCTCGCGTTTCTCGGCCCCGCCGCCCTCTACATGATCTCGATGACCATCACGCCGGGACCCAACAACGTGATGCTCACCGCCTCGGGCGCCAACTACGGCTTTCGCCGCACCCTGCCGCACATCTTCGGCATCCTGGGGGGGTGTTTCGTGCTGTTTGCCGGCATCGCGCTGGGGCTGGGCATCCTCTTCGAGCGCTACCCGCTGGTGCAGACGGTGCTGCGCGTGGTGGGCAGCGTCTATCTGCTGTACCTGGCCTGGCGGATCGCCACCGCCCCGCCGCCGGATCTGACCCGACGCGGCGAGGGGCGTCCGCTGGCCTTCTGGCAGGCCGCCGCCTTCCAGTTCGCCAATCCCAAGGCCTGGGTGATGGGGCTGGCGCTGATGGCGGGTTTCCTGCCGGAGGGCGGCGATACCCTGCTCAACGCCCTGCTGCTCGCCGGTTTCGCCGAACTGGTCGCGCTGCCCTGCATCGCCCTGTGGGCGGGATTCGGCATCGCCATCGGTCGCTGGCTCGACACCCCGCGGGCCTGGCGCATCTTCAATGCGCTGATGGGCGCACTCACCGCCGCCTGCGTGGTCTTCATCCTCGGCTAGGCGCTATCAGAGGCTCCCGGCAAGTGAGAATCAGGCCTAGCCGACGAAGGCGCGGTAGGCCTCCCAGGCATCTTCCACGCCCGCTTCCAGAAACCGTGCGCCGTGTTCACGACGCGACAGCGACGGGTCCGAACCCATGCGACCATCGGGGAAACGATGGCGAAATACCTCGGCGGTGCAGTCGGCGCTGCCGTTGGGCGCGACCCTGGGTGCCATGGCCACTTGCTTCTCGATACCGGCGGCGTGCCAGGCCAGCGACACCTCGGAGGCGGTGGCGTGATTGCCCTCGGCGTCGCCATAGAGCTCGCTGGCAAGCTCCCGCCCGCGCCGGCCCATGAACCAGTTGAACAGGGTAAGGGTCAGCTCGCTCTGGTCCTGGTCATGTTTCTGGCCCTGTTTCTGGTTCTGACCACGCAAGCTGCGCTCGCTGTAGACCTCGGCGAAGGCCGCCTTGATGGTGGCGATGTTGCCGCCGTGGCCGTTGAGAAAGAACACCTGGGTGAACCCGTGGCGGGCCAGCGACTCGATGGTGTCGCGCAGCACTGCGATCAGGGTGCTGGGGCGCAGGCTGAGCGTGCCGGGAAAGGCCAGGTGGTGCTGCGCCATGCCGAGGTTCTGGGTCGGTCCTACCAGGACGCCGTGCCGCTCGCCCAGCGCCCAGGCGATCGCCTCGGGACACAGCGCGTCGGTGCCGACCAGGCCGTTGGGGCCGTGCTGCTCGGTGGAGCCGATGGGCAGGATGATACCCCGGGAGTGCTGGAGGTAGGCGTCCACTTCCTGCCAGGTGGCGTGTTGCAGTCTCATCGGGGCATCCTCCGAAATGGGTGGCGGTCTGGCCGGATGAGCCGGCCTTCCAGGGCAGTGAGCCCGGCATGACGCCATCGCGCAATGCTTGGCACCTCAGTCGTCCTCTTCGCGGGCCTGAGCCGCGGCCAGACGCTCCTCTTCCTCTTCCTGAGCATACTCGATGACCATCATCAGCTCGTCGACGTCGGCCGGGGTGTTGTCATGCTCGAAACAGCCGGTCAGCTGGGTATCCGGAAAGAGCTCGCCGGCTTCATAGAGCGACCAGATCTCCTTGCCAAAGTCGGTGTTCAAGAGCTCCGGGGCGAAGCGGCCGAAATAGCGGCGCATGTTGTCGACGTCGCGCTCGAACATCCGCTCGGCGCTGTTGTTGCCGGCGGCGTCCACCGCCTGGGGCAGATCGATGATCACCGGGCCTTCCTCGGCGAGCAGCACGTTGAACTCGGAGAGGTCGCCATGGATCAGGCCGGCACACAGCATGCGCACCACATCGCCGATCACCTTGTCGTAGTAGGTCCGAGCCTGCTCGGCGGTCAGGGTCACGTCATCCAGCCGCGGGGCGGTCAGGCCTTCGGCGTCCATGATGATCTCCATCAGCAGCACGCCATCGACGAAGCCGTAGGGCTTGGGCACGCGCACGTCCGCCGCGGCCAGCCGGTACAGCGCATCGACCTCGGAATTCAGCCAGGCCTGCTCCTGCTCCTTCTGGCCGTAGCGGGTCTTCTTGGCCATGGCACGCGAGCGGCGGCTATTGCGCTCCTTACGGCCTTCCTGATACTGGACCGCCTGCTTGAAGCTTCGCTGCTTGGCCTCCTTGAAGACCTTGGCACAGCGTCGCTCGCCACCCGAGCGCACCACGTAGACCTGTGCTTCCTTACCGCTCATCAGCTGGCTCTCGACTTCATCGATCAGGCCATCGTCGACCAGCGGTTGTAATCTCTTGGGTATCTTCATATCACCACGTTGGCATAAAACCGCCCGGCTCGGTATCCCGCGGGCGTCTCACATTTCCGATATCAGCGACCGACTCGCCTGACGCGAAACGAGCGCCCTTTCAACTTGCCCGCACTCAGCCGTTCCAGCGCGACACCTGCCACCTCGCGCTGCACGGCCACGTAGGCGCTGCTGGCGAGCACCTTGATCTTGCCCACCTGGTCGCCACGCAACCCGGCATCGCCGGTCAAGGCACCGAGGATATCACCGGGACGCAACTTCTGCTGCTTGCCCCCGCCCAGCTGCAGCGTCGCCATGGCCGGGGCCGGCGGTTCGCGCTGGAGAACGCTGCGCGGCGGCAGCGGCTCGGGCGTCAGCGACTCGCCGAGCAGCTCGGCGAGCCGCGCCAGGCGGTAGTCGTCCTGCTCGCTGACCAGGGTGGCGGCCACGCCGTAACCGCCGGCTCGGCCGGTGCGCCCGACACGATGCACATGCACCTCGAGTTCGCGGGCGAGGCGGTAATTGAAGACCGCATCCAGGGCGTCGATATCCAGCCCACGCGAGGCCACGTCGGTCGCCACCAGAATCGAGGCGCTGCGATTGGCAAAGAGGATCAACAGGCGGTCGCGGTCGCGCTGCTCCAGATCGCCATGCAGCGCCAGGGCGCTGAAACCGGCGGCATTCAACGCCTCGGCGACCTCGTCGGTCTCGCGCTTGGTGTTGCAGAACACTACGCTTGAGGCCGGCTGGAAGTGCAGCAACAGACGCTGCAGCGCCGCGAAACGCCCCGCGTCGTCCGCCACACGGTAGAAGTGCTGGCGAATGCTGCTCGCGTCATGAGTCTCTTCGACCGTCACCGTCGCGGGGTCGCGCATCACACCTTCGGCGATCGGGCGAATGCTCTCGTTATAGGTCGCGCTGAAGAGCACGGTCTGTCGACGCGCCGGCGTCTCGGCGATGATCGCCTCCATCGCCGCCTGGAAACCCATGTCGAGCATGCGGTCGGCTTCGTCCAGTACCAGGACCGTGAGGGCGTCCAGCGTCAGCGAGCCCTTGCGCAGATGCTCCTCGACGCGGCCGGGCGTACCGACGACAATGTGCGCGCCATGCTCCAGCGAGCCTCGTTGCGGCCCCAGGGGCGCGCCGCCGCAAAGCGTCAGCACCTTGACGTTGGGCAGGCTGCGCGCCAGGCGACGGATCTCGCCGGCCACCTGATCGGCCAGTTCGCGCGTCGGGCAGAGCACCAGTGCCTGCACGCGGGGGCTTTCCAGGGTGAGCCGCGACAGCAAGCCCAGGCCGAAGGCCGCGGTCTTGCCCGAACCGGTCTTCGCCTGGGCGATCACGTCACGCCCCGCCAACAGCAGCGGCAGGCTCTCGGCCTGAATCGGCGTCATGACGTGGTAGCCGAGCGAGTCGAGGTTGGCCAGCAGTTCCGGTGCCAGCGTCAGGGTGGCGAAGGTCCCGGCGTCGGAGGAATCGGTTCCGGATGAAGCATCGAGCACGGGCATGCACCTTGAAGGAAGAGAAAACGTCGACAACAGATGTGAGACAAGACAAGTCGTGGGCGTCAGCGGGATGAAAAGCGACGAACGAGCGTCGTCGGCCGGGCGCCGTCAGGTCGAGTGAAAGCCGACCAGCATAGCAGAAACGCCCGACGCGTGCCGCATCAGCGGCGCTGACGTCACGGTGCGGCCCGGGCGCGTTTTGCCGCGTACATGTCGGCATCGGCGTGGCGTGACAGCTGGTCCCTGCTGGTGCCATGACCCGGGTAGAGCGCGGCGCCGATACTGGTCGTGAGGGTCAGCGCTTGGGCCGGCAACTCGATCGGCGCATCGAAGACCGCGCGGATCTTGTCCGTCACCACACCGATGGCATTCTCGCCACGTATATTGGTCAACAGCACCGTGAACTCGTCGCCGCCCATCCGGCCGATCATGTCGGACTCGCGCAGGCACGCGGCCAGGCGCCGCGCCACCTCGCAGAGCACCTGATCACCCGCTTCATGGCCCAGGGTATCGTTCACTTCCTTGAAATCGTCCAGGTCCAGATACAGCACCGCGAGTTGTTCGCCCTGACGCTGGGCGACCTGTAGCGCCATATCGACGTGGGCGTTGAACAGGGTGCGATTGGGCAAGCCGGTCAGCGGGTCGTGACGTGCCATGTGGTGCAAACGGGCCTCAGCCTGCTTGCGCTCGATGGCCGCGGCGACCTGGGTGGATACTAATTGCAGTAACGCCTTGTCCTGCTCATGGTAGCGGGCGTTTCCGGAATAGCTCTGCACGACCACCGCCCCCATGATGCCTGCCTGGGAGACCAGCGGAACGCCCAGCCAGTCCAGTACCGCGCCAGGCAGCGATGCGGCCGGCAACGGTGCGTCATCGCTGGCATCGTAGCGGTGCAGCACGGCGCGGCCCTCAAGGATGACCCTGGCAAAGGGAGTTCCCATATCCAGCGGTTCGGGCATGGCGGCTCTGGCCTGCTCGTCGGCCACGTACGGGAAGGACAGCGCCTCGCGAGTCTCGTCATACAACGCCACGAGGAAGTTATCGACCGGCAGCAGATCGCCGATGACCCGATGAATGTGCTGGTAGAGCTCGGACAGCCCCTCGGCGAGATGCGCCGCCTCGGAGATTCGATAGATCGCACTCTGGATGCGTTCGGCGTGCTTCAGCGGCGTGATATCGCGCGCGACCGCCAGTCGCACGCGTTCCGGCTCGGACCAGCGTGCCGACCACATGATGTCGACGATTCGCCCGTCCTTGCGCACGTAGCGATTCTCGAAATGCGTCTGCGCCTGGCCGCGCATGATATCGGCGGCCGCCTCCAGGGTTCGCTGGCGGTCATCCGGATGCACCAGCTGGATCATCGGCATGCCAATCATCTCGTCCGGCGCATAGCCGAAGATGCGCTCACAGGCGGCACTCACGAACACGAACCGACCCTCGACATCCACCACGCATACCGCATCGATCAGCAAGTCCATGATGCGTGTGCCAATAAGATCGGTATCCAATGCCATGACCATCCACTCACGCGTCAGCAAACTGTGTCTTTTATCACATTCGCTGTCGCGTGATGCCAACGCTTGGCATCACGGCAAGGTTGCGGTTAACCGCAACCCATGTTCGGCATGGCCGGTTAACCTCATGCTCAAGGGTCCTGTCGCCCCTAACCCTGATGCTGGGCGCCGATACCCTGGAAAATCTGACGAAGATCGACACTTGAACGCTCGCCGATGGCGTCGAAATTCTCATCCAGCCAGTGTGTGACGGTGTCGCGGCCGAGATCGCGCAGCTTGGTGAGAAACTTCCATTCGGCATTCATCTTCGATGAAGCGCCCAGCGGTTTCAGCACGGCCTGGTTTTCCACGACATGCACCCGAACCTGACGGTATTCATCGGCCGAGAGCTTGCCCTGGCGGATCAGCCGGTCGACAAAGTCGATCCCGCGCAGTTCCTTGAGCAGGCTGCTGTTGAAACTGATCTCGTTCATCCGGTTCTGTATGTCCTGGGAGTTCTTCGGCGCCCCCTTGCGCTCGATCGGATTGATCTGAATCACCATGATATCGTTGGTACCGGTCTCGCCGTGGAAGGGAAACAGCGACGGATTACCCATGTAGCCGCCGTCCCAATAGGGCACGCCGTCGATCTCGACTGCCTGATAGATATGCGGGAGACAGGCCGAGGCCATCAACATGTCCACCGTTATCTCCTCGCGAGGGAAGACCTTGATATTGCCGCTTTCCACGTTGGTGGCCGAAATGTACAGCTTGAACGCAGTGCAGCTACGCACCCTGTCGAAATCGATGCACTTCTCCACCAGATCGCGCAACGGATTGATATTCATAGGATTAAGCTGATACGGCGATGCCACACGGGAGAGCGCATCCATGGCGTGATACATGGGGTTGTTCTGCAGCCCCCAGTTGCCCGTCAGAATGTCGTAGGGCGTGCGTTGCAGCGGGCTGTTCCTCGCGCCGTCGCCCATGCATCGCCAGAAATGTTCGAGGGCTACGCGCCCGCCCTCGGGGCCATCGCGGGTGAAGCCTTCGGCCATCGCCACCGCATTCATCGCCCCCGCCGACGTGCCCGAGACCCCGGCGATCTTCAACCGACCGTCCTCGAGAATCCGGTCAAGCACCCCCCAGGTGAAAGCGCCATGCGCACCTCCGCCTTGTAGGGCGAGGTTAATGAGTTTGGGTTTCTGTGCCATGTAATCGGTCCTCTTGGGTGATAGATGGCCTAGGCATCGAGGCCGACAAGAAGGTCATGGAAATGGCCGGACGCATGAGCTGCCCGCAGCATAAAGACAGGACGAGAGGATTATCTGTCTGATGGCGTACATAGCCGCTCGACGCTGGAGAACAAAGAACAAAGGAGGGCTTGAGAGAGATCAGCGCCTCGATCGACCGACAGTATCGTTTCCTCGACCCGGCGAATTGAGTGCCATACTGGCGCTACAGATGGGTGCGTGAGATGGGGGCGTGCCCGCCTGGTCACGCCAGCGCCCCATCGATCGCCAACGCAAGGAAGGAGGCTGCCATGCAGGAACGCAAGGTCGATATCGCCATCATCGGCGCCGGCAGCGCCGGACTGAGCGCCTGGCATGCCGCACGGCGCTACAGCGACAGCGTAGTGCTGATCGAGGGTGGCGAGTACGGCACGACATGCGCCCGGGTGGGCTGCATGCCCTCGAAGTTATTGATTGCTGCCGCCGAGGCCGCCCACCAGGCCCGCGAGGCCGACGGTTTCGGCGTCCAGGTCGACAACGTGGCCATCGATGGGCGCGCCGTCATGTCCCGCCTCAAGCGCGAGCGCGACGGCTTCGTGGAAGGCGTCTTGGCATCGATGCAACGTATCGACGGCACCAACCGGCTTGATGGCCATGCCCGCTTCGTCGACCCGCATACCCTGCTCGTCGGCGCCCACACCCGGCTCGAGGCCCGCACCATCGTCATCGCCACGGGGTCGCGTGCCAGCTGGCCCGAGGCGTTCGCGGGCGCAGGCGACCGACTGGTCGTCAACGATGACGTGTTCGAGTGGGACGATCTGCCGGCATCGGTGGCGGTGTTCGGCACCGGCGTGCTTGGCCTGGAGCTCGGTCAGGCGCTCGACCGCCTGGGCGTGCGGGTCCGCATGTTCGGCGTCGGCGGTGCCATCGGCCCGTTCAAGGAGGAGGCCCTGCGCCACTACGCCGACCGCACCCTCAACGAGGGGTGTTACGTCGACCCCGATGCCAAGGTGGAAAGCATCGAGCGCGACGGCGATGAGGTGACGATTTGCTTTATCGAGCGTGATTCCGGCCAGCGCCTGACCGAGCACTTCAGCTACCTGCTCGCCGCCACCGGACGCCAGCCCAATATTGACTCGCTTGATCTCGGCAAGGCCGGCCTGGCGCTCGACGATAAGGGAGTCCCCCACGTCAATCGCTACACCCTGCAATGCCGCAACGCCGACGACAGCCCCAGCCATGTGTTCATTGCCGGCGACGCCAGCCAGCAGCTGCCACTGTTGCACGAGGCCATCACCCAGGGGCGTATCGCCGGCGGCAACGCCGGGCGTTTCCCGGAAGTGCGCGTCGGCAAGCGCAACGTGGCACTCGCCATCGTCTTTACCGACCCGCAGATGGCCACGGTAGGCGCCAGCCGCACCGAGCTGGAAGAGCGCCATGGGGGCTGCGACGCCATCGCCACCGGCGAGGCCTGCTTCGAGGATCAGGGCCGCGCCGTGGTGATTCGCCAGAACCGCGGCCTGATCCGACTCTACGCCGAGTATGGCTCGGGCCAGTTCCTTGGCGCCGAGCTGTTCGGCCCGCGGGTCGAGCACATCGCGCACCTGCTGGCCTGGTCGCTCGAACAGCGCATGAGTGTCAGCCGGATGCTCGAGATGCCCTTCTATCATCCGGTGATCGAGGAAGGGTTGCGCAGCGCCCTTCGCGATCTCAACACCCGTCTCAAGCAGGGGCCGGCGGTCACCGAACGCTGCATGGAATTCGGCCCCGGCGATTGACGGCTCGGGTCAGCGATCATTCCGGGGCGGGCGGGGCGCCAGGCCCTGGATATCCTCGCGCAGCGCGCTCAGTTCACGACGCAAAGCGGCCAGCTCCCGGGCGCCTGCCACCTCGGCCTCGTCACTCTCGGCGTCGCGGCCGACGAAGAAGGTCGCGAGTGTCGCCGTCACGTAGCCGAAGACGCCGAAGGCATACAGCGAGAGAAAGACGCACAGCACGCGCCCCTCGAACGTCACCGGCCAGTACTGCGACCCCATGGTCGTCATGATCATCCCGGTCCACCACAGCGCCTCGCCGTAGGTGTCCAGGCCCTGGGGCACGTCGTTCTCGAAGGCGAACATCCCGGCCGCACCGGCGAACGCGACCAGCACCGTGAGCGCCAGCACATAGCCGAAGCCGCGGCGCTGCAGGCTCGCGCCCAGGGCGCGCATGCCGCGGTTAAGCGAACTGACGACGCGAAACAGGCGCAACCCACGCCCCACGCGCGCCACCCGCAATAGCCGGACCACGCGAAAGACCCGAAAGATCCGCAGCGCCGGCACCAGCAGCGAGATGAGGGTGAGCCAGTTGCGCTTGAGGTAGGTCCGCTTGCGGGGCGCGAGCAGAAGCTCAACCCCGAAGTCGAAGATGAACACGCCCCAGATGAGCGTCCCGATGACCTCGAACGACAGGCTCTCGCCCCACACCAGCTCCCCGACCAGCAATGCCAGCCACACGAAGGCGAGGATCAGCATCGGCACTTCAAGCCAGTCCTCCAGGCGTTGCAGAAGCTCATGGCGCTCTTTTTCCAGCGCCTCCTCGACGGGAGCCTGGGGGTCCATCAGGGCTTTTGGGTGCTGTCGGTCGCCGGTGTCATCGGTGCTCATCGCGTCTCCTCGCTGACCGCCACGCGTTGCGCCAGATATGGCGCCAGACGCTGTGCCAGACGTCAGGCAAGAAGCGCACAGGGCGGCACCGCCAGTATGGCAGATGGACACAGCGGGTCGTCATCCAGTACGCACCTCATCCACGACAGAACGGCCAGACCTCATAGAAGCGCTGGCAGCGGAACTCGGCTTCGCAAGACCCCAGCTGCGCCTGATAGCGGCTGGCCCGCGAACGCACCTGACTGGCGGTACGCATCACCTGGGGTTTGCTTCTGAACGTGCCGCGCCGATAGCCACCGGCGCCCTCGTGATACGCCAGATAGAGATGCTCGGGGTTGTGCAGGGAAATCCCCAGCTGCTGATGCGTTCGCGCGTTGTACCAACCGATGAAATCGGTGGCATGTTTCATGTGAGTACGCCTGGCGAAGAAGCCACCCGCATCGTCCTCATACTCTCCCCACACCGGGTCCTGGGCCTGAGCATAGCCTTGCGCCGAGGAGGGCCGGGGGCCAGGGATGATCCACAGGATGCGCGTTCTCGGCGGGCGAACATGACTGCGAAAGGCCGACTCCTGCTGGATGAAGGCCATCTGCGTGGCGATGGGCGTGCCCCATGCCTCCTGGGAATCGCGGGCGTAGTCATACCAGGCCGGCTGCTCGCGAAAGATCTCGCAGACGTTAGTCTGGTCCTGGGGTGGCGACGGTGCCAGCATGGCACAGCCGGTGCTCACCAGGCCGAGCCCGCCGATCAGCGCCCACTGCCCCGCCCGCTGCCACCACCTCACTCTCCCTCGCATGCCGCCTTCATGATCCATGGCCTGCCGCATCCCGCTCTCCCGTCAGATTGCCGTTGTGACGTTATCGTGTCAGTTACTGCTGCGGCTGAATGATACAGGGTTGCCCGCTCAGGCATGACGACCCTGCGCCAACGGCGAGGCAAGACAAGAAGGAGGGAGAAAATTATAGGAATGGCGAGAAAATGGGAAAGATCGTGCGAAGGTAGGTGGGGAAACGCACAGACAATGCGCGAATATGGCCTACAATGGGCTGCCGAACGATTCACTCTAGAGGGCCCATCATGGCTTTTACCGCAACAGACCCCATCAAGATGATTTTTGCCGTGCTGTTACCGCCGGTCGGTGTATTTCTCGAGGTCGGCCTCAAGGGTCACTTCTGGTTGAACATCCTGTTGACGCTTTTTGGCTTCATCCCGGGCATCATCCACGCCTTCTACGTGATTCTTAAACACTAGGACTCAAACGCCAGGAGCAGAGCACCCTGCAGCGGGCGGCGTTATCGGTCATCCGGGTCATTCGCCTGCCTTTCAACGCGCAGCGCCTCGATACTCGATTTCCCCGAGCGCTTCCCGCTCAGCGGCAACACGCTGAACGCGCCATCCGTTTCCATCACCACGGCCTCCACCTCGCCCAGCCCTCGCATCCCCCACATCAAACCACCACCCTAGCCATCGAAGCACATCGGTTCCCTGATCGCCTCATGGTATCCGAGGCCGCGAATGCCGGCCTGGCGATACCCGGCCACTGCCCGACCTAAAACAAACTCATGCGCTTCATGACGCCGTCATGCTTGTAGAGCCAGTGAAACAGTGCACCGGCGATATGCAGCGTCACCAGGCCGAGAATCCCCCAGCCCAACCATCCGTGCCACATGAACAGCTGCTCGGAGAGTTCGGTGTTCTTGCCAATGAGCCCGGGAAGATGCCAGTGGAAGAACTCGACGGGAAAATCACCGCTCGCGGTGGCCAGCCAGCCCAGGACCGGCTGGATCAGCAGCGCCAGATACAGCAAGTGGTGAACGCTGGTGCTCACCACGCGTTGAAAGGGTGATAGTGGCGGCTCGTGCAGGGGCACCACGTACATCATGCGCGTCACCACGCGCGCGATCATCAGACATAGCATCATCACCCCGAGGGTCTTGTGCGAGGTGTAAAGCAAGTTGGTCAGGGCGTTGCCGAAGCTCTCGACCGCCCCCTCGAAGCCCAGAAACCCCAGCGTGAGGCCGGTTGGCAAGGAGAATAGCAGCACGCCGGCCACCAGCCAGTGGAGCAGGCGATGAGGATAGGCATAGCGATCCGAATCGTTCATATCTTTCTCCCATGAGGGGCCGAGCCGGCCTGTCGCTTTTCATCCTAGTTGATGCAGCCGTTGACAGCGCCTTATGGGGCCGACGCCGGCAGCGCCGCGCTATGTCGGTGAGGGAAAGGCTGTATGATGGCTTGGCAACATCGACACATACGGAGCATAAAACACGATCGAACATACCTAGCCAGCAATGGAGGTTCTCATGAAGGTCTACAAACCTGAGTGGCACTGCACGTTTAGCGTAAACGAAGGCGTGGAAGAATCAGCCAGCTGGAAAGCGCGGATCGCTTGGCGCATGCGGGAAATTGCCGACAAGCTGGAAGGTGGTGGAAGAACGCTCAAGATCGATTGCGACGTTACCCCCCGAGTGAGCCGTCAGGATGTCGATATCTGCCTAGGGAAAGGCTTCGAAGTGACCCAGAACCTGTTGACCCAACTCGCCCATCAAGCCGCCTGTGAAGACGTCATGCGTGACGCCAAGGCAGAGCTGTTCGAGCAAGCGAGTCAGCACTGAGGGCGTGAGGTTCCTGCGTCGGAGGTTGCCGCACCCCATTCCGCCTGTCGGGATGGGGTGTTTTCGTCTCTGACGCCTCTGGTCATGCCTGACACGCCTCGCCGTTCCACGCGAGGAGGCAGTCAAGCTGGTGTGACTGTAGTGCCCATCACCGCCCCGACCTTGTCTTTCCCTCTAGCGCGTCATGGCACATTAGCCTCATGATGGCGACGGCGAATAAGGGAAGATGGTGAAAGCATCAGCGGGTCGCTGGCGCCACGCTCGAAGCCTGCTCTATCATTCTGAAGCGACCCTGAAACACCCCTGAAACACCCCCTCAAAGGAACAGGCGGTTTTCTCTACCAGGTCTTCTTTGCAATTAAGGAGTCCGTATCATGGAACTGTCGGAAGTGTCTTGCGAACTGCCAGCTGAGTTCATGGAGCAGTTGCTCGTGGCGTCGGATGCGCCGGCTGTTTTTCTTGAAATCGATGCCTTGCTGGGTAAACGGCTGGCAAGGGCCAAGGCGCGCCTCGACCGCCTGGAACGTGACCTCGTGACCCGCGATCATTGCGCGCTTACGACCGCACGCGTGGAGTTCGCGCTGGCCTCGCGGGCGATGGCCGACTATCTGATGGCTTGCGGCCTGCCCGAAGATGGCAATGACTGACTTATCCTGGCAATCCTATCCTGACAAATCTATCCTGAAAAATTTATCGAGGTTGAATCTCACTCAGCAGCTCCGCTCGTGTCGGCGTGGCCGATATGTTCAAGCCTTTTGCCTGATTTATGCCCTCTTGCCTGGGCCATGAGCTTTTACTTAGTTGCCGCACGGGGCATGTCCGACTATTATTCGACGCACGAAGATACTTGTCGCAGACAGCGATGACGTCATGGCTTGCGGCTCTGGTTCCCACGCAATGAACCGAGCACCAGCCGTACCCGCTGTCTCCCATGACCTGGCGCCTCATCGATGAACGCGAGCGTCGCGAAACACGATAGCCCTGAGGTGACTGATGGTGGTACAAGCTCGACAATTCAAGATCTGCTGCCTGGCAGGTCTGCTGACACTAGGCATGACCGGCAGTCTCCAGGCCCACGAAACAACCGTCAAGACCCAGCAAGGAGTGGCGTCTTACTACAGCGACCACTTTAATGGCAAGATAACCGCCAGTGGCGAACCCTTCGACCAGCAGGAACTGACGGCCGCACACCCCACCCTGCCGTTCGGCACCAAGGTACTGGTGGTGCGTGAAGACACCGGCAGCCAGGTCGAGGTCAAGATCACTGATCGTGGCCCTTACGCCAAGGGGCGCATCATCGATCTCTCCAAGCGTGCCGCGAAGAAATTGGGCATGCTCAATCGCGGCGTCGCATCGGTGTTGGTCACCTCCGTTCAGTAATCGACTGGTTCAGTAACCCCCTCTCACGGTCGAATGCCCGGCGCCCTTTTCCCTGCCGCAGCAGCCAGCCATTGGTCTCCCCTTCTCGATCAGCACCGCCCTTGCGGCGGTGCTGTCATTTATCCTTGTGGGTCAGGCTCATCAGGTAGATCGCGGCCGCCAGTGCCAACACCGACAGGGCCAAGTAGATCACGTCCAGGGGGGTCTGGAAGCGAATATCGACCACGGCACGAAAGAACTCGATGATGACAGCCAGGATCACGACCCGAGCGATCTTGTCCTTGAGCTGGTCGAACGACTCGACATTGAAGGGATGCCGGGGGGAGTGATCCTCCGTCTGTTCGATGGGCGACACGAATAGCCGGTATACGCCAAGTCCGAACACCAGCAGCACGATGGCGATAAGGTAGATATCCACCGCGATCACGATACTGGTGACTACCGTTTCGTGGATGTCCTCTCCACTGCCCAGGAGATAGTACGCAGCGGCATCGAGCATGATCGCAAAAATGTCGAGCGTTCCGATGGTGAACAACACCAGGGCGCCCAGCAGGCTAGGAATCACCGCCGCCATGACGAGGAAACGCGAATTCCACAGGAAGCGTTCGACGCGCTGCTCCAACTTGTTCTGGGAAGGCTTATGGGGCGTTGTCTTGTCCGGTTCTGACATTTTTTCTCCTATGAGTCCGGCAACCTGAGCAATCCTGCCGCGTTCTGCACTCTACGTGTTCTTCAACCGGCTCGCGAGGCCGTGACGCTTGGCCTCTCGTTGCCGATAGAATGATAGGCTGAAGACAATCGCAATCACGGCGTCAGCGCAAGGGGGTTTCGCATGGAAAATATCGATCAGCCAGGGGCTGGCATCCGCTGGATAGTGCCCAAACCGGTGAAACCGTGAGGCGACCTACCGCACCCTCGCGTCCGCTCCGCCCGGGCCTGGAACGCCTGCACCTCGCCTGGGACCTGTTGATCATCGTCCTGGTCGTGGCCAACCTCGCGCTGCTGCTGTTCGACAGCCTCTTCTTGCTGCCACCGCTGAACAACGCCTTCTCGGCGGTGGCGCCAGGGCTGCATGGCGCCTACGACCAGCACATCCACGCCAACTTCCTCGCCATCGATCTCGCCTTCGTCAGTGTCTTCCTGCTCGACGTGCTGCTCGGCTGGGCCATGGCCATCGCCGAGCGCCGCTATCACCGCTGGTTCTTCTATCCCTTCGTGCACTGGTACGACGTGCTGGGGTGCATTCCCTTGAGCGGCTTCCGGCTGCTGCGCATCCTGCGCGTGATCTCGCTGATGTACCGCCTGCAACGCATGCAGCTGATCGATGTCCGCCGCTGGCAGCTGTATGCCGTTTATGCCAAGTATTACGACATTCTGCTGGAGGAGCTCTCCGACCGCATCGCCATCCGCCTGCTCGACAATGTGCAGGATCAGGTGCGGTCCAGCGACTCGCTTTCCAGACGCCTCGTGGGTGACGTGGTGATGCCGCGCAAACAGCAGCTGATCGCCGAGGTCTCGCGTCGCCTGGAGGACATGGCAAGCAACGCCTATGCCACCAACCGTGACGACCTGATGCGCTATGTCAGCGCCCTGATCGGCCGCACGCTGGCCGAGAGTCGCGAGATAAGCCGCCTGAAGCGGCTGCCCTTGGGCAGTCAGGTCGCCAAGGGCCTGGATGAAGCGCTCAGCGACCTCGCCTGTCGGCTGGTCCACGAGGCCGTGGAAGGGCTGCGCTCTCCGGAGTTCAGCACCCTGGTGGAGCGTCTCACCGAAAGCGGGTTCGATGCCTGGCTCGAGGTCGACAAGCACACCGATCAGGTGACCGAGCAGGTGCTGGTCGACATGATCGAGATGCTCAAGGAGCAGATCGCCGTCAAGCAGTGGCGCGACAGGTACGTCTGACGCCTATAAGGGCCGCCGCTCTTTGTCGCGTCAGCTTTGCGGTTCGAGCTTGTCCTGCGTCCGGTGCGCGAAATCGCTGGCATCGTGGCGTTCGTGCAGCTGCTCTTCCGGCTCACCGAAGGAGCGATTGACCATGCGCCCTCGCTTCACCGCCGGGCGGGCGTCGATCTCCCTGGCCCAGCGCTGCACGTGCTCGTAGCTCTGCACCTGGAGGAACTCACCGGCGTCATACAGCCGTCCCAGCGCCAGCTGGCCGTACCAGGCCCAGTTGGCCATGTCGGCGATGGTGTAATCGTCCCCGGCCAGGTAGCGGTTTTCCGCCAGGCGACGGTCGAGCACGTCAAGCTGGCGCTTGACCTCCATGGCGAAACGGTCGATCGGATACTCCAGCTTCTCCGGCGCATAGGCATAGAAGTGGCCGAAGCCACCGCCCAGGAAGGGCCCACTGCCCATCTGCCAGAATAGCCAGTTCAGCGTCTCGGTGCGTGCGGCCGGCTCATGAGGCAGGAATTCATCAAATTTTTCTGCGAGATAGAGCAGGATCGCGCCGGACTCGAACACCCGGATGGGCGGGTTGGTGCTGTGATCCATCAGCGCCGGAATCTTGGAGTTCGGGTTGACCTCGACGAAGCCGCTGCCGAACTGATCGCCATCGCCGATCTTGATCAGCCAGGCGTCGTACTCGGCCTTCGTGTGGCCTAGCGCCAGCAACTCCTCGAACATCACCGTGACCTTCACCCCATTGGGCGTGGCCAGGGAATAGAGCTGGAAGGGATGCTTGCCGACCGGCAGCGGCTGGTCGTGGGTCGGGCCGGCAATGGGGCGGTTGATGCTGGCAAACTGCCCGCCACTCGCCTTTTCCCAGGTCCAGACGGCGGGTGGAGTGTAGTCGTTGTCTTGGCTCATGAAGTCTCCTGACAGGATGAAAGCCTATTGCACCGTCTCGTACAGAAGCGGCCAGGCTGTATAGCACCAGTCCGACAAAAGGTAGCCCGTTAAGGTTTCATACGCGAGCCCAGGAGCCTCTCGAATTTTACCGATCGTCACGAATTTGACCGATCTTCACGAAAGACATGGACCTCTTCGCGATCTAGCACAGCCGGGGCGGCGAAGATGGCAGTCACGAGGACGCTGTGGTTGGCGAGGCATCCTGCTGCTGTCGTCGCCATGCTGCCGGCGGCGTGCCGAAGGCTCGCTTGAACGCCTTGTTGAACGACGCCTCCGATTCGTATCCCGCTTCCAGGGCGATCCGGGAAATGGACGTCAACGACTCGCGAAGGCGACGTGCGGCGATCTGCATGCGCAGCCTGGCCAGATAGCGCATCGGGGGCACGCCCACCAGTTCCGTGAAATGCTCGGCAAAGGCGGATCGGGAAAGCCCCACCTCTCGCGCCAGCGCCTCGCTCGACCAGTGTCGCTCGGGATGATCGTGCAGTTTCGCCAGGGCACGGCTGACGAAGGGGTTGCGCAACCCACCCACCCAGGCACGCTGCTCGGGGGGCAGGCCGCCAAGGTAGTGGTGTACGGCCTCAAGGAAGAGCAGTTCGGCCAGCCTGGCGAGCATCACCGATGAACCGGTGTCGCCGGCAGCCAGCTCTGTCGCGGCGAGGCGAAAGGAGCTTTCGATCCACCGCCCCGCCGCGCCTTGCGCCACATCGAGCGTCATCACGCTGGGCAGGATGCCGATCAAGGCATCGCCCGGTGTCTCGCTGTACAGGAAACCGCATTGCAGTCGGGTGATGTCGCCACCGCCGCCATAAACGATCCGGGCCAGGCCGCCATCGATCATCGGTTGTATCAGATGATCCACGCGGGCGGGTTTACCGTCCAGATCGCTACCCAGCACGTGCGGGTCGTTGCGCGGCAGGACCACGATATGCCCCGCCGTCACTGGCACCGGCACCCCTTCGCCAACCCGCAGCACAAGCCGGCCGGCGCTGACGTAATGATAGGCAAGGATGCCATGGGGGACCGGGGTGAACGGCCGGCAATCCTCCGGCGTGACCTGGGCGGCCACGCACCACGGCGCAGAGAACTCGGCATCGAGAAAGATGCCCCCGGTGAAGCGAATCATGCGCAGTACATCGAGCCCCGCATCCATCGGTCGATGCTCCCATCGCGGCGGATCGGACAACAAGTCTGGCGTTTCGCCCATTATTCTCCGACGCACCTCCGAGTAGTTTAGCAGCATGGTGCGCGGCAAGGCCGCCACCAGGCGCTCGACATATCGTCGGCGTCAATCGAGACAGGAGCTCGCTGCCATGCTGACCGACCGCCAAGGAAACCCCCTGCCCGGTGCCACCACCGAGACCGCAGCGCTGTACCACCGCGCCGTGGATGCCTTCAACATCTACCGTGGCGACCCCGTCACGCCGCTGGATCAGGCCATCGAGGCGGCCCCCAGCTTCACCATGGCCCGCATCGCCAGGGCCTACCTGTTTGCCCTTGCCACCGAGCCGGACGCCGCCAAGGCGGCCAGCGCCGATGTCGCCATCGCCAGGACCTCGCGCCTGAACGACCGGGAGGCCTCGCATATGGCCATCCTCGACTGTCTGCTGGCAGGCGAGTGGACCGCCGCCGGCATCGCGCTGGATCACCACAACATGCGCTTTCCGCACGACCTGCTGGCCCTGCAGACGGGTCACCTGACGGACTTCTACCGTGCCAACGCCCGCGACCTGCGCGACCGCATCGCTCGCGTGCTGCCCAAGTGGTCGCCCGACATGCCGGCGTATTCGATCGTGCTGGGCATGTACGCCTTCGGCCTGGAGGAAACCGGCGCCTACGCCCGCGCCGAAGACACCGGCCGCCAGGCGCTGGACCTGCAACCGCTGGACTGCTGGGCGCATCACGCCGTGGCCCACGTCATGGAAATGCAGGGGCGTGCCGAGGACGGCATCGGCTGGATGACGGCGCGCGAACCCTACTGGTCAGGCGACGACAACCTGTTCAAGGCGCATAACTGGTGGCACCTTGCGCTCTGCCATCTCGATCTGGGCCATACGCGTGAAGCGCTGGCCCTCTATGACGGCCCGATCCGTCAGGACCGCAGCGCCGTGGCGCTGGACATGGTCGACGCCTCGGCGCTGCTCTGGCGACTGGCCCTCACCGGCCAGGACATCGGCAACCGTTGTCAGGAACTCGCGGAGGCCTGGGACCGGCACGCCGACGGCAGGCTCTACCCCTTCAACGACTGGCACGCCGTCATGGCCTACCTGGGCGCCGGACGCGACGATCGAGTGGAGCAGATCCTCGCGGCGCTTCGCGGCAACGACAACGCCACGGAGATAGCGGCATGGGCGCGAAACACCGGCCTGCCGCTGGTGGAAGGGTTCGTGGCCTTCTGGCGTGGCGACTATGCCACCGCAACCGAGCGCCTGCACTCGGCCCGCTTCATCGCCAACCACTTCGGCGGCAGCCACGCCCAGCGCGATATCATCGACTGGACGCTGACCGAGGCCGCCTTGCGTGGCGGGTATCGTGACCTGGCCGAGGGCCTGGCGAACGAGCGCCTGGCACTCAAGCCGCACAGCCCCATCAACCGGTCATTCCTGAGCCGGGCAAGCGCCCCCGCCGCGGACGAACGACGGATTGCCTGAGACGAACGCCCCCACCGTCGCGGACGTTGCCCGCGACGGTGGGGCGCTCCATGCGTTTTTTCGATGCGGTTGCTCATGAATGACGGCTGATATAGCGACGCTGAACGAGCGCAAAGCCTTGAAAAACATCCATAGAAAATAGCTATCAAATGGGTGCGAAAAACAACTTACCCCCTTAATTTAGTCTTGCTGTATGGTCGTCCCATTATGATCGATTAGATCATCGCAGTAGCAATGGGAGAAAAAAATTGGACGCACTAGACATCAACAACTCAGGCAAGTGCCCGGTCATGCACGGCTCACGCACCTCGATGGGCAACAGGGGCAAGGCAAACCACGACTGGTGGCCGAATCAGCTCAACCTCAACATCCTTCATCAGCACAACCCCAAGTCCAACCCGCTGGGTGAGGACTTCAACTATGCCGAGGAGTTCAAGAAACTCGATCTGGCAGCGGTGAAGCGAGACCTTACCGCGCTGATGACCGACTCCCAAGATTGGTGGCCGGCCGATTACGGTCATTATGGCCCGTTCTTCGTCCGCATGGCCTGGCACAGCGCGGGCTCCTACCGCATGGGCGACGGCCGTGGCGGCGCGGGCACCGGGTCCCAGCGCTTCGCACCGCTGAGCAGCTGGCCCGATAACGGCAACCTGGACAAGGCACGCCGCCTGCTGTGGCCGATCAAGCAGAAATACGGCAACAAGCTCTCCTGGGCCGACCTGTACGTACTGACCGGCAACGTGGCCATGGAATCCATGGGCTTCAAGACCTTCGGTTTCGCCGGCGGTCGCGAGGACATCTACCAGCCGGAAGAAGACATCTACTGGGGCGCCGAAGACGAATGGTTGGCCACCAGCGACAAGGACAACAGCCGCTATTCGGGTGATCGCCAATTGGAAAACCCGCTGGCCGCCGTGCAGATGGGACTGATCTACGTCAACCCGGAAGGCCCGGACGGCAACCCGGACCCGCTGGCCTCCGCACGCGACATCCGCGAGACCTTCGCCCGCATGGCGATGAACGACTACGAAACGGCAGCGCTGACCGCTGGCGGTCACACCTTCGGCAAGACCCATGGCGCTGCCGACCCCAACGAGCATGTCGGCCCTGAGCCCGAAGCCGCTCCGCTCGAGGAGATGGGCCTCGGCTGGAAGAACAGCTACCGCAGCGGCAAGGGCTCCGACACCATCACCAGCGGCCTGGAAGGCGCCTGGACGCCCACGCCGACCCAGTGGGACATGAGCTACTTCGATGTGCTGTTCGGCTACGAGTGGGAACTGACCCGGAGCCCTGCCGGTGCCCAGCAGTGGCAGCCGAAGAATCTGGCGGAGAAGGACCACGCGCCGGATGCGGAAGATCCCACCAAGCGCGTGCACATCATGATGTCCACCGCCGACATGGCGATGCGCGAAGATCCCGAGTACCGCAAGATCTGCCAGCACTTCCACAAGAACCCGGAAGAGTTTGCCGACGCCTTCGCCCGCGCCTGGTTCAAGCTGACCCACCGCGACATGGGCCCCAAGGCTCGCTATCTGGGTCCGGAAGTTCCCGCGGAAGAGCTCATCTGGCAAGACCCGGTGCCTGACGTCGACCACGAGTTGGTCAACCCGCAGGACATCGCCGACCTCAAGGGCAAGGTTCTGGCGTCCGGCCTCGCGGTGTCCGAGCTGGTCTCGACCGCCTGGGCCTCCGCCTCGACCTTCCGCGGCTCCGACATGCGCGGGGGCGCCAACGGTGCCCGCATCCGTCTCGCGCCGCAGAAGAACTGGGAAGCCAATCAGCCCGCCCAGCTGGCGAAGGTGCTCGAGACCCTCGAAAGCATCCAGCGCGACTTCAACACCGCCCAGGCCGGCGACAAGAAGGTCTCCCTGGCTGACCTGATCGTGCTCGGTGGCGCCGCCGCGATCGAGAAGGCCGCGAAAGACGCCGGACACGCGCTTGAGGTGCCGTTCGCCCCGGGCCGCACCGACGCAACCGAGGCGCAGACCGACGCTGAGTCCTTCGAGCCACTCAACCCCGAGGCCGACGGCTTCCGCAATTATCGCCGGACCGCATTCACCGTGTCCGATGAGGAGTTGCTGGTCGACAAGGCGCAGTTGTTGAACCTGAGCGCACCGGAAATGACCGTGCTGGTGGGTGGTTTGCGCGTACTCAACGCCAACTACAACAAGGCACAACACGGTGTCTTCACCAAGCGTCCCGAGACGCTCACCAACGACTTCTTCCTGAATCTGGTCGATTTGAACACCGAGTGGAAGCCGACCGCGGCCGACCCCGACGTGTTCGAAGGCCGTGATCGCAAGACGGGTGAAGTGAAGTGGACCGGTACGCGCGTGGACCTGATCTTCGGCTCCAACTCGCAGCTTCGCGCCCTGGCCGAGGTCTATGCCCAGGACGACGCAAAGGAACGGTTCGTGAACCACTTCGTCACCGCCTGGAACAAGGTGATGAACGCGGATCGCTTCGACCTCGCGTAATCTCAGCTAGCAGACGTTCGGGCGCTCCCACACCACGGGGACGCTCGGGCGTTTACAACGCTGGCAACGCATTGGCGAAGGAACGGGGTTATCCCCGCGCCTTCGCCAATTTTTTTGTAAAGCGCTTTGACCGGAAACGCTGACGCGCCGGAGGCACCCCATGAACGCCATCAACCCAGGCAAGCTACATCACAGCAAGTGGACCGCGGCACAGCCCCGCCACAAGGAAAAGCATTTTCTGGTGACCCAGCTGCTGCGCGACGAGGAAGATAACGTGGTCGAGGTGATTCTCGAGGCCGTTTACACCCACCGCGAGGCCACCCTGCCCTGGCAAGCGCTGAAGGATGACGGCACCTGGCTGATGGGCTGGCGTTAAATTCGACCTTTTGCGACTGAACACTGAGAAAAAGTAGGTCTGAAACGCGAACAGCCGCCTATAAGCGACTGTTTATGTGGTGGTGAGGTGGTCGAACTTACACTGGCACATTGTCTTCAGCGGCGGAATATGAATCGAGACAGCACCATGCCATGCCCCCCTTTACTTTTCCAAACAATAGATTACGAAGCGTCGCTTTGCTTCTATCCTTCTTTTACCTGCCGCACACCCAACACCCTTCTACCTGCTCTCATCCCAAGCCCCAACAAGCGTACTCACAGTAGCAACGACCAAATATACCCAAATCATCTTTTCAACAACAGAATAATATAATCCGCGCTCGCGCTCGTGGCCACCTTACTGCTGGCATGTCCGAAAATTACACTATTTTATTCTCGGATACCCTGACAACTATGAATGGCAGCCATTTAAAGGGACGAATGTAAGCAATTTCGCTGGTACAACCCTAGGTTCTCAGATGACCACCATTACGCACTCATATGTGATGGCGAAGTTGTCAAGCACCCTTGATATTAATCACGATTATTGCTTTCAATTCGTTCCATTTCGTTTGCAAAAATTTTCTCATGAACATCGTCTTCTAAAAAAGTATTAACATCGTTTTCTGACTCGCTAATCTCGATAATCATTTCCCGTAACTCATCTGCATGAACCGGAATATTTTTCATTAAATAACTACTAAACTGATTTCTAGTAATATAGAATTCAACGTTCTTGCCAAAGCTTGCAACT
>DATISN010000251.1:0-1954 GCA_035581765.1 Halomonas sp. | reverse complement strand
TGATAGATCTCGTCGACCAGCAGCTCGCCATCGCGCTCGGCCACCGTCTCGACCACCGCGGCGAGCGACTCGGCATCGAGCATGTGCCCGGTGGGATTGGAAGGCGTGGCCAGCATCGCCAGGCGGGTGTCGTCGCGCCAGTGGCGCGCCACCAACTCGGCATCCAACTGCCAACCGCTCTGCGGCCCCACGGGCACGGCATCGATCGAGGCCCCGGCCAGGGCCATGAAGTGACGATTGCAGGGATAGTTGGGATCGGCCATCAGCACGCGGTCGCCGGGTCCTGCCAGCAGCTGGCTTGCCAGTAACAGCGCGCCCGAGGCACCCGGCGTGACGATGATCCGACCGGGGTCGACCTCGACATCGAACTGCTCGGCGTAATGACCGGCGATGGCGCGGCGCAAGGCCGGAAGCCCGGTTGCCGGGGTATAGCGGGTATGCCCCGCCGCGAGGGCTGCCTGGCCGGCCGCCACCACCGGCCCGGGGGTGGGGAAGTCGGGCTCGCCCACCTCGAGATGGATCACGTCATGGCCAGCGGCTTCGCGCGCCTGGGCGCTCGCCAGCAGGTTCATCACCCGGAAGGGCGCGATCCGTTCGACTCGCGAATGCCATGCCATGGCGGCCTCCTTGCGGTGTCGTGACCGCCATAGGGACAAGACGTCCATCACGCGGTCCTAAAGGGTGTATGGTAACGACTTTCATTGTGCCAGCGCAGGACAGGGGTCTGAGGTCTTGCAAAACGCGTCCATTTCCGATAAACAAGCATCCCTTTGGCGTGAGATACCGTGCATTGCGGCAGGTATTGATCAGCAGTCACCAAGTAACGAGGCAGTCCCATGCCAGTAGCCGACAAGAAAGTGGAAGCGCCCAAGAAATTCACCCCCTACGAGCCGGCGCAGGGTGAAGAGTACATGAACGAGCAGCAGCTTGAGCACTTTCGGCAGATTCTTCTGGGCTGGAAGCAGGAGCTCATGGAAGAGGTGGATCGCACCGTGCGTCACCTGCAGGAAGAGGCGAACAATTACGCCGACCCGGCGGATCGCGCCACGCAGGAAGAGGGCTTCAGCCTGGAGCTTCGCACTCGCGATCGTGAACGCAAGCTACTCAAGAAGATCAACGAGACCCTCGACAACATCGACGAGGACGATTATGGCTTCTGCGAGGCATGCGGGGTCGAGATCGGCATTCGCCGGCTGGAAGCGCGCCCCACAGCGACCCTGTGTGTCGATTGCAAGACCCTGGCCGAGCTCAAGGAAAAGCAACTGGGCGGCTGATCCGTCGATGCCGATGGCACTGCCGTGGCAAGGCGACGGGCACCTCAGGGTGCCCGTTTGCATGTGCGCCGCCCGCCTCGGGAGGAGCCTGTGACCGACTACCGCGGACGCTTCGCCCCAACCCCTTCAGGACCGCTGCATTTCGGCTCCTTGGTCGCAGCCCTGGCGAGCTTTCTCGATGCCCGACGGGCCGGGGGAGAATGGCTGCTGCGCATCGAAGACATCGACCCGCCCCGCTGCCCGGTCGGGGCCGCCGAGACCATCATTGCCCAGCTCGAGGCCTTCGGCCTGCAGTGGGATGGCCCGGTACTCTGGCAACAGGGGCGCGAGACCCTCTATGCCCTCGCCCTCGCACGTCTCGAGGTGCTGGGGCTCGCCTATCCCTGCAGTTGCTCACGCCGACAGTGGCGCGAATATCCCGTTTACCCTGGCTGGTGTCGCTGCGGCGTTCGCGAGCCGGACACGCCGGTCGCCTGGCGACTGCGCAGCGATCTTGGCCGGCGCCCGGTGATCTGGCAGGACCGCCTGTTCGGTGAGCAGTGCATCGACCCGGCGGCGATGGGCGACGTCATACTCAAGCGCAAGGATGGCCTTTGGGCCTACCAGCTTGCCGTGGTGGTGGACGATGCCGAACAAGGCATTACCGATGTGGTGCGCGGTGCCGACCTGCTCGACAACAC
>DATISN010000250.1:0-1889 GCA_035581765.1 Halomonas sp. | reverse complement strand
GGGCTGATTCTGGCCGGAGGCCAGGGACGTCGGATGGGCGGGCGCGACAAGGGTCTGGAAACTTTTGCCGGGCAACCGCTGGTGCTGCACGTGCTTGAGCGGCTGGAAGGCCAGGTGGCCGAGGTGTTGATCAATGCCAACCGCCACCTCGACGCTTACCGTCCTCTCGCCGATCGCGTGATTGCTGACGCTGAGGAAGGCTTTCAGGGGCCATTGATGGGTATTTACAGCGGCCTGCGTGCCGCCACTACACCCTGGTTGGTCGTGGTGCCTTGCGATAGCCCGGCGCTGCCGCATGATCTGGTGGCGAGGCTGGTCTACAGCATCGGCGAGGCCGATATCGCGGTGGCGTTTGACGGCGAGCGTCTGCATCCCGTGGTGGCCTTGATCCGCACCGCGCTGGCCGATGATCTGGGCGAGGCGTTGAGCGCCGGAGAACGCAAGATCGACCGCTGGTATGCTCGCCATGCCTGGTGCCGGATGGACGTGTCGGACTGTCCCGAGGCCTTCGCCAACCTCAATACCGAAGACGAAAAGCGCCGCCTGGAGCTGGCGCTGCAAGAGGAGACCCCGCGCCCATGAGCGAGCCCCTACATGAGCCCCTGCATGAGCGACTGATCCTTGATGAACACCTGCCGTTGCTGGGTATCGCCGCCTGGAGCGGCACCGGCAAGACGACCCTGCTCGAGCGGCTGTTGCCACGCTTGAGCGAACAGGGTCTGCGTGTTGCCGTGATCAAGCATGCCCATCATGGCTTCGACATCGACCAGCCGGGCAAGGACAGCTATCGGTTGCGTGAGGCGGGAGCGGTGCCGATGGTGGTTGCCTCGCGCTCACGGGTGGCGCTGATGATGGAAACGCCGGGCCTCGGTGAGGCGAACCTCGTCGAGTTGATCGCCATGGTGCGTCAACACTCACCGGACCTGGTATTGGTGGAGGGTTTCAAGGCCTGGCCGCTGCCCAAGCTGGAGCTGTATCGCGCCTCGCTGGGCAAGCCGCTGCGTGCCGGCGAGGATCCGTGGATCAAGGCGGTCGCCAGTGATCAGCCGCTGACCCTGCCCGACGGCGTCGAATCGCTGGATCTCAACGACCATGATTCACTTGTTGCTTGGATCGCTGCCTGGCCTTCTCGATGGTCCGGCCAGCGCGGTCCACGCCCCGTGGCCCGGGAGGAGGCCCGATGACCCTTTCCTGCTTCGATCTGGGCGAGCGGATGTTGGCGGTCGAGGAGGCGCGTGAGGCGATCCTCGCGCTGGCGACATCGCCACTGGCCTGCGAGACTCTGCCGCTCTGCGAGGCGCATGGCCGCGTGCTTGCCGAGTCGGTGATCTCGCCCATCGATGTGCCGGGTAACACCAATGCGGCGATGGACGGTGTCGCGCTGAAATGGCCGTCGACGGCGGAGGTCACGACCCGCTGGCGTCGCGTCGGCCAGTTGTTCGCCGGTCAGCAATATCAGGGAAGCCTCGCGGCGGGGGAGTGTCTGGGCATCACCACGGGGGCCCCGATGCCGCCCGGTGCCGATACGGTCATCATGCGCGAGCAGCTCAAAGAACATGACGGCCGAGTGCTCGTCGATCGGCCGGAAACGGTCAAGCGTGGCCAGCACGTTCGACGTGCCGGGGAAGACCTCGCACGGGGCCAGCTGGCGCTAGTGGCGGGCACGCGGGTGTCGGCGGCCGAGCTGGGGCTGCTGGCGTCACTGGGATTTGACCAGGTACGAGTGGTTCGCCAGCCCAGAGTGGCGCTGTTCTCGACGGGCAATGAAGTCACGCCGCCCGGAACCCCGCTACCCTCGGCCGGCATCTACGATGCCAACCGATTCACGCTTCAAGGGCTGGTCATCGAGCACGGGGGTGAACCCATCGATCTCGGTATCCTGCCCGATG
>DATISN010000249.1:0-1922 GCA_035581765.1 Halomonas sp. | reverse complement strand
CGCTATGCCAACAGCCAGGAAGGCGTGAACGATGTCCAACTGGTCGTGCCGGCGGGCCATACACTGGCACTGGTGGGCGCCACCGGGTCGGGAAAGTCGACCCTGATCAAGTTGCTGCTGCGTTTTCACGATGCGCAGTCGGGAGACATTCGTGTCGACGGACAGTCGATCCGCGAGTTGAACCTGGCCTCGTTGCGTGGCGCCATCGGCCTGGTCAGTCAGGATGTCTATCTGTTCGAGGGCACGGTGCGTGACAATATCGCCTATGGTCGACCAGACGCCAGCGAGGAAGACATCATCAAGGCGGCTCAGACGGCGGAAGCCTGGTCGTTCATTCAGGCATTGCCCGACGGGCTGGAGACGGCGGTGGGTGAGCGTGGCGTGCGCCTCTCCGGCGGCCAGCGTCAGCGCTTGTCACTGGCTCGGGCGCTCCTAAAGGACCCGCCGATCCTGGTGCTGGACGAAGCCACCAGCGCCGTGGACAACGAGACCGAGGCGGCCATTCAGCGCTCGCTGGCCAAGATCGGCCATGGCCGTACCGTGATCATGATCGCCCACCGCCTCTCGACCATCGTGCACGCCGATCAGATCGCGGTACTCCATGGAGGTCGCGTGGTCGAGCAGGGGCGCCATGCCCAGCTGTTGGCGAGCGGGGGGCGCTACGCTGCGCAGTGGCGGGTCCAGACTGGCGCCGTGGACAGCGGCGCCCACATCGCTGGATGAGCGAGGTCATACGGCCACCGATGCGTGTGGTGGGCAGTGGAAATGATGCATTTTGGTATTGATAACTGTTTGCATTAGTGGCAGGGTTCGCTTCTTGCATTGCACACGCCGGAGAATGTCCGTGAAAAGGTCTAGCAATCGTGGTCTGTTGGCCCTCGTGACTTGGCTGTTGCTGGTGACCAGTACCCAGGCGCAGGACGCCCTGGTCGACCAGAGCATCGAGGCTCAGCTTCGCCAGGCCGAACAGCAGGCGGATATCGACGCCGTCGATGACCAGACACGCAGCATGCTTCAGGAGCTGCGCCGCCTGGAAACCGACACATGGCGTATCGCTGCGTACAACGACGAGCTCGAGCCGATCATTGCCCGCCAGGGCGAGACGCTGTCGCAGCGCCAGGCGGCGCTGGAATCGGCCCAGGCGACGCGCGAGACGCTGCCCGCCTTGACGCGTGCCATGGTCAAGCGACTGGATCGCTGGATCGCCGCCGATATGCCGTTTCTTCAGGATCAACGCCGGGCTCGGGTCGCCAGCCTCGAGACGATGCTGACCGACCCCGATCTGGACGATGGCGAGCGGCTGGATCGCACCCTCTCGGCGTGGCGTGCCGAACTGGACTACGGCCGCGAGATAGACGCCTGGCGCGGCATCCTCGACAGCAAGCGCGAGGTGGATTTTCTCCGCCTGGGGCGCGTCGGCTTGTATTACCTGACCACCGATGGGCGCGAGGGCGGCGTCTGGCGGGTAGACGAGCAGGGCTGGCAACCGCTTGACGATGCCGCGAGGCGAGAGCTGCAGAAAGGGCTGAATATGGCCCGCGACCGGCGCGCCCCTGAATTGCTGACCCTCCCCGTGTCGCAACCGCTGCGTGACGCGAGCCGGCAGGAGGAGCGGTCATGATCGCTTGCCTTCGAAGCCGACGAGGATGGCCAGTCGCGCTGGCCTCCGTATGCCTGCTAGGCGCTCCCGTATCGTCCTGGGCCCAGCAGGATAGCGCAATGAGCTCGTTCAGCGCCGAGCGTGACGCCGCCAATCAGCGCGACACGGCCCGTCTCGCCGAGCTGATCGGAGACCGCGACGCCCTCGAGGCCGCACTCGACGAGGCCCGTGAACGCCATGCGGCCGCGAGTGCGCGTCGTGAGGCGCTGGAGTCGCGTCAGGCCGAACAACGCGAACGGCTCGAGGCGCTGGCCGAGCGTCG
>DATISN010000248.1:0-1542 GCA_035581765.1 Halomonas sp. | reverse complement strand
TCATGGGCCCAGCGCCGCGCCAGCTTGAGCGCCGCCTCGTTGGCCTCGCCGCCGGACGAGCACAGGTACGCCTTGTCGGCAAAGGTGCGCTCGACCAGGGCGCGCGCGAGCTTGAGTGCCGGCTCATTGGTATAGACGTTGGAGAGATGCCACAGCTTGTGCGCTTGTGCAGTGAGCGCCTCGACCAGCACCGGATGGCAGTGACCGAGGGAGTTGACCGCGATGCCGCCGGCGAAGTCGATGTACTCGCGCCCGGCCTGATCCCAGAGCCGGCTGCCCTCGCCACGCACCGGAATGATCTGCTGGGGGGCGTAGTTGGGCAGCATGTACTGGTCGAAGTCCGCGCGGGTGGGGGTCTGGCTCATGGGGAGATGCACTCCATCGGCAGGAAAAGGAAACGGTAAACGGTAATACGTGCAACGTAAAAGGTCAGGGTCGAGCATAAGCCCCGGTTAACCCAAGCGCTGTCAGCACTGGGGCGGCGACTTGCCAGAAAGGCCATCGAATAGGGAAGCGAATAGGGAAGCCAACTGCGGCAAGACGGCCTCCCTCCCACCATCGCCTATGGCGTAGTCTAGGGTAAAGCCCTCCGACACGTCGCCCGCAAGGAGCTCTCCATGATCAACACCACCGGCTGGAACCGTCTGCGCTACACGCTCTACGCCCCGCTCTACGATACCGTGGCCGAACGTGCCTTCCGGCGCCCCCGCCGCCTCGCGCTGGAACAGGTGCACTGGCAACCGGGCGTGCGTGTGCTGCTGGTGGGCGCCGGCACCGGACTCGACCTGCCCTGGTTGCCACGCGACGTGGAGCTTCATGCCACGGATCTCGCCCCGGCGATGGTCAAGCGCCTCGCGCACCGCGCCGAGGCGCTGGGCATGGACGTTCAGGCCGAGCAGATGGACGCCGAACGCCTCACCTTCCCCGACGGCCATTTCGACGTGGTGATCATGCATTTGATCCTCGCGGTCATGCCCGACCCCGTCCGGGGCCTGGCCGAGGCGCGGCGCGTGTTGAAACCCGGCGGGCAACTGTGCGTGATGGACAAGTTCCAGGCCGACGACCGCCCCTCGGGATCGCTTCGTCGCGGCCTCAATGCCTTCACGTCGGCCATCGCCACCGACATCACGCGTCAGGCGCGCCCGCTTCTCGAGGACGCCGGCTTCGTCATCGAGCAGGACACCCCGGTGCTGATGGGGTCACTGGTCCGCGCCCTGCTGGCTCGTCGCCCCTGACGGTGTCGCCCGACGCGGCAAGACGGTGCACCACACCCCGACGATCACCACCAGGCTACCGATCACCTGCACCGGCAAAATACGATCACCCAGCCACCACCAGGCGCCGAGCATGGTGAACACCGGCAACAGGTTGAGGTAGACCGCCGCGCGGGAGGGGCCGATGTCGGCCAGGGCGCTGTTGTAGAGCAGCAGCGCCACGACCGACGGAAAGATACCCAGATACGCCAGGCCGGCAAACTCGGCGGCCTCGAGCCGCGGCAGCACCTGCCAGGCGCCCTCCAGCAAGGCGATGGGTGCCAGCGCC
>DATISN010000247.1:0-11004 GCA_035581765.1 Halomonas sp. | reverse complement strand
CACTTCGGCGATGACGCCACCGTGGGCGGCATGGTCGCCACCGGCCTCTCCGGGCCGCGACGCCCGTGGGCGGGCAGCGTGCGCGACTTCGTGCTCGGCACGCGCATCATCAATCGCGAGGGCGTTGAACAACGCTTTGGCGGCGAGGTCATGAAGAACGTCGCCGGCTATGACCTCTCGCGGCTGATGGTCGGCGCCCAGGGCACGCTGGGGCTGATCACCGAGGTGTCGCTCAAGGTGCTGCCGCGCCCCGCCGCCACCCGCAGCCTGCGCCTGGAACTGCCCTTGCAGGAGGCGCTGGCGAAACTCGCCGAGTGGGGCCGTCAACCGCTGCCCATCACCGCCGCCGCCTGGCACGACGGCGCGCTCGCGCTGCGCCTGGAAGGCGGGCCGAGCTCGGTGGCCGCGACCCGGGAGCGCCTGGGCGGCGAGGATCTCGAAGACCCGTACTGGGAGGCGCTGCGCGAGCAGCGCCTGGAGTTCTTCTCCCCGGACGACGCGCGCCCGCTGTGGCGCCTCTCGCTTCCGCACAACACCCCGGTGATCGACCTTCCCGGCGTCAACGAGAGCGACGTGCTCTACGACTGGGCCAGTACCCAGCGCTGGTTGCGCAGCGAGCTTGACGCCGAGGCGATTCGCCTGGCCTGTGCCCGCGCCGACGGCCACGCCACCTGCCTGACGCCGGGCCTGGACTCGCCCTTCACGCCGTTGGCACCGGTGGTCGCCAAGTACCACCGCAATCTCAAGAACGAGCTGGACCCGAAGGGGATCTTCAATCCGGGCCGGCTCTACGCGGCGTTTTGAGACGTATCGAGGAACTCTGAGATGCAGACGCACTTTACCGAGGAAGACCTCAAGAAGCCGCATATTCGCGAGGCGGACCGCGTGCTGCGCACCTGCGTGCACTGCGGCTTCTGTAACGCCACCTGCCCCACCTATCAGCTGCTGGGTGATGAGCGCGACGGCCCGCGCGGACGCATCTACCTGATGAAGGAGATGCTCGAAAGTCAGGACGACGACGCCCAGGTCACCGAGGAAACCCGGCTGCACCTGGATCGCTGCCTGACCTGCCGCAACTGCGAGACCACCTGCCCTTCCGGCGTGGAATATCACAAGCTGCTCGACATCGGTCGTGCCGAGATCGAGCGCCGGGTGCCACGCTCCGCCCCGGACCGCGCGCTGCGCTACGGGCTGCGTAAGGCGTTGGTCGAGCCTCAGCGCTTCAAGGCACTGCTCAAGCTTGGCCAGACCTTCAAGCCGCTGGTGCCCGGCACCCTCAAGGCCAAGATGCCGCCGGCGCCCATCGATGCCGGCGCCCGCCCCGCGACCGGACGGCACGCGCGCCAGATGTTGATCCTGGAAGGCTGCGTGCAACCGGGGCTCTCGCCCAACACCAATGCGGCCACGGCGCGGGTGCTCGACCGGCTGGGCATCGGCCTGATACCCGCCGCCGAGGCGGGCTGCTGTGGCGCCATCGACTTCCACCTGAACGCCCAGGACGACGGCCGTGCGCGCATGCGCGCCAATATCGACGCCTGGTGGCCGTACATCGAGAAAGAGGGTCAGGCCGGGGTCGAGGCCATCGTCCAGACCGCCAGTGGCTGTGGCGCCTTCGTGAAGGAATATGCCGAGATGCTCGCCGACGACCCCGCGTATGCCGCGAAGGCCGAGCGGGTCAGCGCGCTGGCCAAGGATCTGGTGGAAGTGCTGCGCGACGAGACGCTCGACGCGCTCAGCGTCAAGGACACGCGCAAGCTCGCCTTCCACTGCCCCTGCACCCTGCAGCATGCCCAGAAACTCGGCGGCGCCGTGGAAACCGTGCTGACCCGTCTCGGCTTCGCGCTGACCCCGGTGCAGGATGCCCATCTGTGCTGCGGCTCGGCGGGCACCTATTCGATCACCCAGCCGGAACTGGCCACGCAACTGCGCGACAACAAGCTCGATAACCTCGAAGCCGGCCAGCCCGAAGTGATCGTGACCGCCAATATCGGTTGTCAGACCCATCTGGCCGGCGCCAACCGCACCCCGGTGCGCCACTGGATTGAAATCGTCGACGAGGCTCTTGAGAAGCACTGACACACTACTGCGCTTTCAGAGAAAGCTATTTCATACACCACTTCATAGACCAACGAGGAAGATTCCCATGCAACACAAACCTGCCCTGACCCTCAGCGATGTCAACACCCTTCTCGACGCCGCCCAGAAGGAAGCCGAGGCCAACAGCTGGCTGGTGACCATCGCCGTGGCCGACGACGGCGGCCACCTGCTCGGCCTGCGCCGCCTCGATGGCGCCGCGCCCTTCACCGCCGATGTCGCCACCCAGAAGGCGCGCAGCGCTGCCATGGGCCGCAAGGAGACCCAGGTCTTCGAGGAGATGATCAACGGCGGTCGCACCGCCTTCGTCTCCGCGCCGCTCCAGGCCCTGCTCTCCGGCGGCGTCCCGGTGATCGTCGACGGCCAGGTAGCCGGCAGCATCGGCATTTCTGGCGTCAAGCCCGACCAGGACGTGCAGATCGCCAAGGCCGCCGTTGCCGCCATCGGTTGAGCTTTCCGCAGGCCATCGTGGCCACGCAGAATAACGCGGCCCCGCCATTCGGCGGGGCCGTTTTGGTTAGCCAAGCGCACGACGGAAACAGGGTGCGCTGGTCGAGACACCGCCCGTGGTCCAAACTATTCACACGATAGAGAAGCATCCACACGAGCTCGACACGAGCCGAGGGGGGCATCATGGCAGGCGGTTGGTCACGAGATGGGGCCGTGCAGGATCAGATCGACAGCACGGTCGATGATGCGCTGGAACGCGCGCGACGTCAGCTGCCCAGCGGCGAAGGTCTAAGCCACTGCGAGGAGTGCGGCGAACCGATCCCTCAGGCTCGGCGCGAAGCGATTCAGGGGGTGCGGCTGTGTGTTAGCTGCCAGAGCGAGCGCGACAAGCAACTCAAGGCATACAGCGGCTACAACCGGCGCGGCAGCAAGGACAGTCAGTTGCGTTGAGCGGGCGGCACGTTTTCTTCCGCGCGGCGCCTGCGGCATAGTATCGGCTCGCCAACGCCTGCACTCGCCTTTGAGGCCGCCATGCCGCTGCTCTACTTCCTCCCCCCGCTGGGCGCCGTGCTCATCTGGTCGGGCAACATGACCATCAACCAGCTCACCGTGGGCGCTATCGCGCCAAGCAGTATCGCTTTCCTGCGCTGGGTGCTGGCGCTTATCGTGCTCACGCCCGTCGTGCTGCCCACCGCCTTGAAGCATCGCGTCGCCATTCGCGGGCAATGGCTCAAGCTGGCCTTCCTGGGGCTTCTCGGCATGGCCATGTGGCAAGGGCTCGCCTATGTCGCCGCGGAAACCACCTCGGCCACCAACATGGGCATCCTCGCCGCCATGGTGCCGTTGCTGACGGTACTGCTCAGCGCGCTGATCCTGCGCGAGGCGCCCAGCCTCGGCGGCACCCTCGGCGGCATGGTGGCGCTCGTGGGCGTGGCCGTGCTGCTTGGCCAGGGCGACCCGCGCTCCCTGCTCACGCTGGACATTGTCATCGGCGATCTGCTGATGGTCATGGCGGCCACCTGCTACGCGCTTTACGGCGTGATGCTCAAACGCTGGCCGCTGGACATGCCGCCCTGGGTGGTGCTCTACCTGCAGGCGGTGTTCGCCACCCTCTTCCTGCTGCCCGGCTACCTGCTGGGTCCGATGACGCCCATCGACGGCCAGAACATCTGGCTCATCCTTTATGCCGGCATTCCCGCCTCGATCATCACCACCTTCCTGTGGATGCGCGCCATCCGCCAGATCGGCGCCAGCCAGGCCAGCATCTTCATCAACCTGATGCCGCTGTTCAGCGCCCTGATCGCCATGGCCTTTCTCGGCGAGCGAATCGCCCTTTACCACCTGCTCGGCGGCGCCCTGGTACTGTCCGGTGTCATCATGGCCCAGCGGCTCACCCAGCCGCTGCTGCGTAAACCAGCCGAAAGAGGTCATCGCCCGGGCTAGCCCCCACCCAACCCCCTGTCCTTGAAAGGGATGCAACATCCGCTCAGCGTATCCCCGCCCTGAGAAACGACTGCACGAACTGGCGCTGGAAGAGCAAAAAGGCGACCAGTAGCGGCGCGATGCTGAGCAACGTCGCGGCGCTGACGGTGGCCCAGTTGACCCCGGTTTCCGGCGCCGAGAACACGCCCAGGCCCACCGTGAGCGGGCGGCTCTCCACCGAGTTGGTGACCACCAGCGGCCACAGGAAGTTGTTCCAGTGGTGGCTGATCGAAACCAGCCCGTAGGCCAGGTAGGTGGGCTTGGCCAGCGGCACGTAGACCTTGAGCAGGATCGCCATCCAGCCGCAACCCTCGATTCGGGCGGCATCTTCCAACTCGCGGGGGATGGTCTTGAAGGTCTGGCGCAGGAGAAAGATACCGAAGGCACTGGCCACATAGGGCAGGCCGATGCCGGTGATGGTATCGACCAGCCCCAGGGAGCTTGCAATGCGGTAGTTCTCGACGATCAGCACCTCCGGAAAGACGAACAGCTGAATCAGCACCAGCATGAACAGGATGTCCTTCCCGGGGACGGGAAAGCGCGCAAAGGCGAAGCCGGCCAGCGTGCAGACCACGAACTGCGCCAGCACCACCCCGGTGACCAGCGCGAAGGTATTGAGGTAGTAGCGGGCAAAGGGCGCCTGCTCCCAGGCATTGGCGAAGTTCTCCAGCGTCAACGGTGCCAGCAGGTCGAAGCGCACCATGAATTCCGACGGATGAAAGGCCGCCCAGAAGGCATAGAGCAGCGGGAAGATCCAGATGATCGCCAGCAGCCAGGCGGCCACGGTTTCCAGGCGCGGCAACGTCAATCGGCGACTCGGACGCGCCCCAGCGGCAGTGTAAGTGGTCATTGATAATGCGTCCTGCGGTCGAGCACGGTGAACTTCACCGTGGCCACCACGGCCAGCACCAGCAGGATCACCACGGTGATGGTGGCGGCGTAGGTGCGGTCGAAAAACGAGAAGGCGTTCTCGTAGACGTAATAGAGCAGCAGGTTGGTGGCGTTGTTGGGGCCGCCCTTGGTCAGGATGAACAGGTGATCGACCACGCGCACCGCGTTGATCAGGGCATTGATCAGCACGAACAGCGTGGTCGGCATCAAAAGCGGAAAGGTCACCCGCCAGAAGAAGCTCCAGGGGCTGGTGCCTTCCAGGTTCGAGGCCTCCTCGAGTTCCGGCGGAATGCTCTGCAGCGCCGCCAGGTAGAAGATCATGAAGAAGCCGGCCTCCTTCCACACCGTCATCACAATCACCGAGAACAGCGCCACGCCGGGGTCACCGAGCCAGTTGACACCCGGCAGGCCCAGCCAGCCAAGCAGGGCGTTGAACAGGCCAATCTGTGGCGCGTAGAAGAACATCCAGATATTGGCCGCGGCGATCATCGGCAGGATGGTCGGCGTGAAGTAGGCCATGCGCACGAAGCCGCGCCCCGGCAGGCGGGCGTTGACGAACAGCGCCATGCCCAGTGCCAGGGCGATGGAGGTGGGAATCGTGCCAAGGGCGTAGATCAGGTTGTTGCGCGCCACCTGCCAGAAGGTATCGTCCTCGATCAGTAGCTGGTAATTCTCGAGCCCGACGAACGCGGCGGGTTCACCGCGAAAGCCGGGCAGGAAGAGGCTATTAACCAGGGTGGTGACGGTCGGCAGGTAGGCGAAGGTTGCCAACAGGAACGCCGCTGGCAACAGCAGCAGTGCGCCGTAAACCTGCATGCGTCGATCGGGATTCACGTTCGCCATGTATCAACCTCGTGCACATGGGCTAGAGGCCAAGGCCGATGAGGAGGCGCTGTGAATCCCTCCCTGGACGCTACATTTGCCATCCATGGCAAATGACCTCCTCCTCGACCTTGCCTCTGCGCCCCGATCTGCCTTGCTGCAATATCAATCAGCGCGCATAACGGCGCAGAGCCGCATCCGCCTCGCTCTGAGCCTGTGTCAGGGCCTCTTCGGGTGACATCTGACCGGTCAGCGCCGCCTGTACGGCGTTGTCCAGCGCGCGGCGCACCCGGCCGCCCTGGTAGGTAGCGAGCTCGGCGGTGCCATGTTCGAGCTGGTCGCGCGCCACGGCGGCCGGCGGGAAGGTCTCGACGTAGTCGCGCAGCGCCTCGGTCTCGTAGGCCTCGGGGCTCACGCCCATGTAGCCGGTCTCGATCGACCAGTCGGCGGCGCGCTCCGGCGAGGTCATCCAGCGGATGAAGGTCATGGCGGCCTGCTGCTCTTCTTCGCTGGTGTCCTTGAAGAGATAGAAATTGCCGCCGCCGGTGGGGCTGCCGCGCTGGGACTTCATGGGCAGCATGGCCACGCCGAAATCGAAATCGGCCTCGCCGCGCACCGCGCTGAGGTTCCCGGTGGTATGCCACATCATCGCCGTGGACCCCTCCATGAAGTTCTGGCGCAGCGTGCCCCATTCGATGGTGCCGTCGGGCATCGCCGCGTGTTCCTCGGTCAGCGAGACCCAGTATTCCAGCGCTTCGACGGCGGCCGGGTCGTCAAAATAGACCTCGGTGCCGTCCTCGCTCATCAGGCGATGGCCGTTCTGGAAGGCGAAGGCCTGGAACATCCAGTAGGGGTAACCGGTGGAGGGCACCATCACGCCCCACTGCTCGCCGTCGGAGGCCTCGCGCACGGCGGCGCCCATCTCGGCCATCTCATCCCAGGTCTCGGGCGGCTGCTCGGGGTCGAGCCCGGCCGCCTCGAAGGCGTCCTTGTTCCAGTACAGCACGATGGTCGAGCGCTGGAAGGGAATGCCGTAGGTCTGGCCATCGAGCTGGCCGTTCTCCATCAGCCCCGGGTAGAAGCTGTCGAGCCACGCCTGTTCCTCCTCGGTCTCGACCAGGTCGTCGAAGGCGACGATGGCGTCCTGCTCGATCAGATCGAAGAGGTCGATGGAGAACATCACCGACAGCTGCGGGGCATCGCCGGCCTCGATGGCCGACATGGCGCGCACCCGGGTGTCATCGTAGTTGCCGGCATAGATGGCCTCGACATCGATATCGGGATGTTCGGCCTCGAAGTCGCTGACCAGGTCGTCGATGACCTCGGTGAGGGCGCCGCCGACGGCGACCGGATAGTACAGGGTCAGCTCGACCGGCTCGCCACCGCTCTGGGCGACGGCCTGCCCGGCACTCAACAGGCCGGCGGCCACTAGGCTATAGCGCATGGGACAACGGGGTGTCATGGAACGCATGGGACGACTCCTGGGTTATCGAGACCTACCTGAGTTAGCGAGAACGGCCTGGGGTGTGATCGGGTGCGCGATCAGTGATGCGATTCGCCGGGTGCAGGGCGCGCGAGGCGGCCAGCCGGGCGCCTTCGCCGGCCTGGGCGTTATCGCCCCTGGCGACGGGAAAGCGCGTGATGTCGTCGCGGCGCTTGCCATCGGCCGCGAACAAATGAGACTTGTCCAGTGGCCAGGCAAGCCGGCAGGCCGCGCCCTTGGTCACGACCGGCTTGCCGGCGAGCCGGGCGCGCATGACCTGGCTGCCCACGGCGAGGCGCAGGATGGTGTCGGCGCCCAGGTACTCGGCGTCGATGACCTCGGCCGGCACGCCCGGCGAGGCTGGCGGTGCCACCGCGATATCCTCGGGCCGAATGCCCAGCATCCCGCCGACCGCCGCATGCTCGGCGATCATGACCCGGGGCTCGCCCTCGATGATGGCGCCATCGGCACCGGCCGCCAGGCGCACCAGGTTCATCGCCGGGCTGCCGATGAAGCTCGCCGCGAACGCCGAGGCGGGTCGGTCGTAGAGCGCATCGGGCGTATCGTCCTGCACGATTCGCCCGTCCTGCATCAGGATCACCCGGTCGCCCATGCTCATGGCTTCGACCTGGTCGTGGGTGACGTAGATCACCGTCATGCCCAGGCGCTCCTGCAGCGCCTTGATCTCACGGCGCATCTCGCCACGCAGGCGGGCGTCCAGGTTGGAGAGCGGCTCGTCCATCAGGCAGATGGGATGCTCGGAGATGATCGCCCGGGCCAGTGCCACGCGCTGGCGTTGGCCCCCGGAGAGCTGGGCGGGCTTGCGATGCAGGTAAGCCTCGAGATCGACGAGCTCGGCGACCCGCGCCAGGCGCTCCCGACGCTCCGGCTTGGGCACCTTGCGACTGCGAAGGCCGAAGACGATGTTGTCGGCCACGCTGAGGTGGGGGAACAGCGCATAGGACTGGAAGACCATGCTGATGCCGCGATCACCTGGCGGCAGGTCGGTCACGTCGCGCTCGCCGATATGGATGCGCCCGCTGCTGGCCTGTTCGAGCCCGGCGACCATGCGCAGCGTGGTCGACTTGCCGCAGCCCGAGGGGCCGAGCAGGATCACGAACTGGCCGGGCGCGACGTCGAAGGAAATGCCGTCCACCGCGGGGGGGTCGTCCCAGCGCTTGGTAACGGTATCAAGGCGGATGCGCTTGTCGTTCTGCGTGACTTGCTGCGTGCCTTGATGCTCTTGTTGTTGTGACATTTGTGGTTGTGGCATAGCCCTTCCGTTGTTGCATTCTCTCTGATGAGCGTAGCCGGTGTTGCGAGGTCCTGCGGCCATCCTCAAACGAATGGATGACACGACGATGACATCGGCGTGGCATCGCTATGACAGCGGGAAGGCGAGTGTGAAGAAGAAAGGAAAGACAACAAGCAGACAGCCCGGTCAGTCGCGGTGCGCATGGTAAACTACGCCTTTCTCTCTGCCCGGAAAGCGAGGCGCCATGTCACTCGACGATCTGCATCTGAATCTGCGCAACCTGACGCCGGATGACTACCCCCAACTCAAGTTGCTGATGGACAAGGTCTATCACGATATCGGCGGGAGCTGGCCCAAGCCCACCATCGACAAGCTGATCAAGGAATTCCCCGACGGCCAGGTCATCATCGAGGACGACGAGACCATCGTCGGCGTGGCCCTGACCGCGCTGGTCGACTACGACACCTTCTCCAACCCCCACACCTACGATGACCTGATCGGCAAGAGCGAGACCATCCTCAACGATGAGAACGGCGACGCCATGTATGGGCTGGACGTGCTGATCCACCCCGATTACCGCGGTTATCGCCTGGGGCGGCGTCTCTACGAGGCGCGCAAGGAGCTGTGCCGTTCGATCAATCTGCGCGCCATCCTGGCCGGCGGGCGCATCCCCCAGTACCACGAGTACGCGGCCGAGCTCACGCCGGCCGAGTACATCGACAAGGTATCGCGCAGGGAGATTCACGACCCGATTCTCTCCTTCCAGCTGGCCAACGACTTTCTGGTCAAGCGCCTGCTGCGCAAGTACCTGCCGGAAGACGAGAAGTCCCAGGGGTTCGCCACCCTGCTGGAGTGGAACAACATCCTCTTCGAGCCCGCCGAGCGCGTACTGGAAACGCGCCGCACCCAGGTGCGCGTCGGTGCCGTGCAGTGGCAGATGCGCGAACTCCCTTCGGTCGAGGCGGTGCTGGAGCAGATCGAATACTTCGTCGACGCGCTGTCGAGCTATCAGAGCGACTTCGCGGTGTTTCCGGAGCTGTTCAACGCCCCGCTGATGGGCCTGCAGGATCGCGCCGCGCAACTCGACCAGATCGCGGCGATCCGCTTCCTGTCCGGTTTCACCGCGCGCTTCAAGACCGAGCTGTCACGCATGGCGGTCGCCTACAACATCAACATCATCGCCGGCTCGATGATCGAGGAATGCGACGACGGCAAGCTCTACAACATCGCTTACCTGTGTCATCGCGACGGCTCCATCGAGCGCCAGGCCAAGCTGCACATCACGCCCCAGGAGCGCCGCGACTGGGTGATCGAGGGCGGCGACGAGCTGCTGGTGTTCCAGACCGATGCCGGTCGCGTGGGCATCCAGATCTGCTATGACGTGGAGTTTCCCGAGCTCTCGCGGTTGCTTGCCGACCAGGACATGGACATTCTCTTCGTGCCCTTCTGGACCGACACCAAGAACGGCTATCTGCGCGTTCGCCACTGCGCCCAGGCGCGCGCCATCGAGAACGAGTGCTACGTGGTGCTGTGCGGCAGCGTCGGCAACGTGCCCTCGATCAAGAATCTCGACATCCAGTACGCCCAGTCCTCGGTGTTCTCGCCCTCGGACTTCGCCTTCCCCCACGACGCCGTGCTCGCCGAAACCACGCCCAATACCGAGATGATCATGTTCTCGGACCTGGACCTGACGCGTCTCACCGTGGTGCGCAGCGAAGGCTCGGTGACCAATCTCAGGGACCGTCGCAAGGATCTCTTCGATCTGCGTTGGCGCGACTGGTCGTGGAAATCGGGGGCCAAGCAGGACGAGACCTGAGCCGATGCTCGAACGCCTGCGACGCTGGCGGGCGGCGCGCTTCGCCGCTCGACACCCGTTTCCGCAACACGCCTGGGACGAGGCGCGTGCGCGCCTGCCGCTGCTCGCCGCCCTGAGTGACGATGACGCCGCGCGGCTCGGTCGGCGTGCCTGGCAGTTCCTGCACGCGAAGCGGTTGAGCCTGCACCCCGAGCTCGCCGCGACCACCGCCTTCGACCCGCCCGCCCAACTCGGCCTGGCGGCCCAGGCCTGCCTGATGACGCTGGGCTGGAATGACGCCGAACACGAGGAGGCGTTCAGCGGATTGCGCGAGATCGTGATCCTGCCCGACGCCTTCACGCGGCAGGTCGAGGACATGGACGATGCCGGCGTGATGCATGAATACGTCGATGAGCGGGCCGGCGAAACCTCCCACCAGGGGCCGGTGGTCGTCGCCTTTCCCGACCTGATGGACAGCGGCGGCGATGACGGCTTCAACGTGGTGATCCATGAGCTCGCGCACAAGCTCGACATGGGCAACTCGCTGGATATCGACGGCTTCCCGCCACTGCCGCGCGAGATCGACCCGACGGCGTGGCATCGGGTGTTCATGGGCGTCTGGGAAGACCTGCAGGCCCGACTCGCCCGCGGCGAGGAGACCCCGATCGACGACTACGCCGCCACCCACCCGGGCGAGTGCTTCGCGGTCTGCTGCGAGGTGTTCTTCAGCGC
>DATISN010000246.1:0-2806 GCA_035581765.1 Halomonas sp. | reverse complement strand
GTGGCGGCGCATTTCGACGTGCCCCCCAAGGCGTGTCTGATGGTGGGCGATTCGCGCCACGATATCGCCGCGGGCAAGGCTGCGGGATTCCGGACCGTGGCGGTTCCCTATGGCTACAATCACGGCGAACCGGTCAGCCTCAGCCGCCCCGATGGCGTGGTTGAATCGCTTTCGGAACTCGTTTAGTGTGAATTTCCTTGTCGCTATCGGCGCCGGCCGCTCAATATATTCAGGCTATGTTGATCCGCCATGCTGACGGTGGTTCGTCACCTAAGGGCTTACCCCGGTTTCGCGTTCACTCTTCCCTATGGGGCGTTTGAAATGGGCTGTTTCGATGGTCGGTTCGATGAATGGTTTATGGACGCTTCGAAGGACGGTTCGATGAATAGCCGCATGACGCTGGCTGAGCCTGCTTACCCTGGCGGTGTGCTTCTGGCCGCTGACGTGTTGCCGAATCACTCGCTCGCCGTGCCCGGCGGCTGGCGATGGTGACACCCCTTGCCTAGAGCGCTTGCGAGCGGCTCGACATCTCCCCATCGTCAACGTTTATCCTCGAGGATCCGGGCATGATGACCCCCGACCGTTTTCATGAGCTGGCGGCTGCCGGCTATAACCGTATACCGGTCACCCGCGAAGTGCTGGCCGATCTCGATACGCCGCTGTCCACCTACCTGAAGCTCGCCGACCAGCCCTGGACCTTCCTGCTGGAATCGGTGCAGGGCGGCGAGAAGTGGGGCCGCTACTCGATCATCGGCCTGCCGTGCCATGAGCGCATCGAGGTGCGCGGCTTTACCGTCCGGCATATCGTCGATGGCGAGCAGCACGGGGTGGCTGAGGTCGAGGACCCGCTGGCCTGGATCGAGGACTTCCAGGCCCGCTTCCGGGTCCCGCGCCTCGACGAGCAACCGCGCTTCGATGGCGGGCTGGTGGGCTACTTCGGCTACGACACCATCCGCTACATCGAACCGCGGCTGCGCGGGCCGCATGTCGAGGCCAAGTCCGACCCGCTGGGCGTGCCGGATATCCTGCTGATGGTCTGCAACGACCTGGTGGTGTTCGATAACCTCTCCGGTCGCCTGACGCTCTGGACGCATGCCGATCCGGACGAGCCCGATGCCTACGATCGTGCCCGTGAGCGATTGGAACGGTTGGAGATTCGGCTGCGCAGCGCCACTTTCAACACCATCAGCCCGGGAACGGGGCGCAGCGCGGTGAAAGAGGGCCACTTCACTTCCGGCTTCACCGAATCGGGCTTCAAGGCCGCGGTCGAGACCATCAAGGAATATGTGCTCGCCGGCGACGTGATGCAGTGCGTGCCGTCCCAGCGGATGTCGATTCCCTACAAGGCCTCGCCGCTGGATCTCTACCGGGCGCTGCGCAGCCTGAATCCCTCGCCCTACATGTTCTACCTCAACCTCGACGATCACCAGGTGGTGGGCTCGTCGCCGGAGATCTTGACCCGCCTGGAAGATGGCGAAGTCACGGTACGCCCGATCGCCGGCACCCGGGTGCGGGGCCATACCGAGGCGGAAGACCAGGCCCTGGAAGCCGACCTTCTGAGCGACCCCAAGGAGGTCGCCGAGCATCTGATGCTGATCGACCTGGGGCGCAACGACGTGGGGCGCATCTGCGAGACCGGCTCGGTGAAGGTGACCGACCAGATGGTCGTGGAGCGCTACTCGCACGTGATGCATATCGTTTCCAACGTCACCGGCAAGCTGAAGCCCGGGCTTTCGGCCATGGACGTGCTGCGCGCCACCTTTCCGGCTGGCACGCTTTCGGGCGCCCCGAAGATTCGCGCCATGGAGATCATCGACGAGCTCGAGCCGGTCAAGCGTGGCGTCTACTCCGGCGCGGTGGGGTATCTTTCCTGGCATGGCAACATGGACACCGCCATCGCCATCCGCACGGCGGTGATCAAGGATGGCGAGCTGCACATCCAGGCCGGCGCCGGCATCGTCGCCGATTCGGTGCCCGAGCAGGAGTGGCAGGAGACCCTCAACAAGGGCCGCGCCCTGTTCCGCGCCGTCGCCATGGCCGAGCGCGGCCTCGATAACCTCGAGTGATACGCCACCCTGAATTCCATCGCCCGGCCACGGCTGGGTGAGCGCCCTGCGGGGCCGGGAGAGACAGACACATGAAAGTCTGCATGATCGATAACTACGACAGCTTCACCTTCAACCTGGTGCAGTACCTGGGTGAGCTGGGCGCCGAGGTGGAGACCCACCGCAACGATGCCCTCACCGTCGAGGACATCGAGGCCATCGCCCCCAGCCATATCGTCATTTCCCCGGGGCCGTGCACGCCCAACGAGGCGGGCATTTCCATGGCGGTGATTCGTCATTTCGCCGGCAAGCTGCCGATTCTCGGCGTATGCCTGGGCCATCAGGCCATCGGTCAGGTCTACGGCGGCAGGGTGGTGCGGGCGCCTCAGGTCATGCACGGCAAGACCTCGAAGATTCGTCATCGCGGCCAGGGCGTGTTCACCGGCCTGGACGACCCGTTGGAAGTCACGCGTTATCATTCCCTGGTCGTGGAGGCCGACGCTCTGCCCGCCTGCCTGGAGGTCACGGCCTGGACCGACGAGGACGACGTGACGCCCGGCTTGATCATGGGGTTTCGCCATCGCGAACTCGACGTCGAAGGGGTACAGTTTCATCCCGAATCGATCCTCACCCGCCAGGGCCATGAGCTGCTGGCCAACTTCCTGACACGTCGCTAGCCGTGCCCATCTCACAGGAGACCAGACCCATGCAGATGCGAGAGGCCATCGGGGCGGTGATGCGCCGCGAGAACCTGAGCTTCG
>DATISN010000245.1:0-9999 GCA_035581765.1 Halomonas sp. | reverse complement strand
GACCCGGCGGAACTCGACGATGCCGCGCTTGCCCGCATGCGTGCACTGATCCTCGACACCCTCGATGATCCGGTCCAGCTTGCCCAGTGGTTCGGTCGAGTGATGACCCAGCCCAAGTATGTCGACCAGCTGGTCGCCAACGACGAGCCGTCCGACATCGAAGCGCTTGTCGCTACGCTACAGGACGGCGAGGAACTGGTGCGCAGCCCCGGTTCCCGCTTCGCCTGGCGGACCATGAAAGACGATCAGGCAACGCTTTTCGCCGATGGCGACGGCATTCCCTGCGATCTTCAGCTGGCCAGAGCGGTGGCCTCCGACAGACCCCTCGATGCCGAGGTACTCGCGCTTGACGGCGCCCCCGAGGTACTGACGCAACTGCTCGATACCGGCAGCCTGGGGTGGGTCGGTGAGTTCGACACGGATTAGCGTCATGCCCCCATCACTGCAGATCCTTGAAGGCGGCTGGCTTCTTCTGCGTGATGCGGCCAGCAACATCCGTCGCGTGGTGTTCATCGAGGAACAGCATGTACCCCGCGAGGAAGAGTGGGACGGCCGGGACCTCGAAAGCCATCACTTTCTCGCCCTGATCGACGGGCGCCCGGTGGGTACTGCACGCTTGCTGCCCGATGCTCACATCGGTCGCGTTGCGGTACTTGCCGAGGCACGCGGGCGGGGCATCGGCGTGGCGCTGATGCAGGCCGCTATCGCCACCGCGCGACGCCACGGACATACCGCCGTCGAACTCGCCGCCCAGACCCACGCCCTGGCGTTCTATGAAGGGCTCGGCTTTCGCCCTTTCGGAGATGAGTTCATCGAGGCGGGTATTTTGCATCGCAACATGCAACTGGCGCTGCCCGCCTTGCACCCCTGAGATAGGCGCTCTTTCCGGAAATTGACTACACGGCAACCCCATAAAGTGTCGCTCTTGTAGTCGAGCTACAACCACTCTTCCCCCCAAATGCCAATTGCCGAAGCCCGCCACCAAGGGCCAGAGTAGGGCACATGCTGAGGAAGCGATCACCTGGCAAGCGGCGATCGGCCCCCGGGTGTTCTAGGAACGTTTCTGAAAATTGCTCTAGCAACACCGCCTCGCTCAGGATTCGACCAAGGCCGTAGAGACATTCCGCGACGACTGGCCGAATCTGACATGACTTCGCAGGTGCAGCATAAACGATTGCCGAATGTTGTACCCGGCGATTCCAGCGTCCGTAATGCCCCAGACAGCGATCAGGCGTTGCGTTCACGAAACACCCTCCTGACCTGAAGGATGGCCCCATGGCAGCATTCAACGACGAACTCAAGGCACTGGCTCAGCTGCGCGAGGCCCAGCGTGGAAAGTGGGACAACATCAATCCCGAGTACGTGGCGCGCATGCGGGTCCAGAACCGCTTCCAGACCGGCCTGGACATTGCCCGCTACACCGCCAGGATCATGCGCGACGACATGGCGGCCTATGACGCCGACAGTTCGCAGTACACCCAGTCGCTGGGATGCTGGCACGGCTTCATCGGTCAGCAGAAGATGCTCTCGATCAAGAAGCACTTCGGCACCACCAAGCGCTCCTACCTCTATCTTTCGGGCTGGATGGTCGCCGCCCTGCGCTCCGAGTTCGGGCCGCTGCCCGACCAGTCCATGCACGAGAAGACCACCGTACCGAACCTCATTAGCGAGCTCTACACCTTCCTGCGTCAGGCCGATGCCTGGGAACTCAACCACCTGTTCCGTGATCTGGAAGACGCCAAATCAGCGGGCGACGGCGCCAAGGCCGACCAGCTGATCGCGAAAATCGACGCGCATGACACGCATGTGGTGCCGATCATTGCCGACATCGATGCCGGTTTCGGCAATGCCGAGGCCACCTACCTGCTGGCCAAGAAGATGATTGAAGCCGGCGCCTGCTGTATCCAGCTTGAGAACCAGGTGTCCGACGAGAAGCAGTGCGGCCACCAGGATGGCAAGGTCACCGTGCCCCACGAGGACTTCATCGCCAAGATCAACGCCGTTCGCTACGCCTTCCTGGAACTGGGCGTCGAAGACGGCGTGATCGTTGCGCGCACCGACTCGCTGGGCGCCGGCCTGACGCAGAAGATCGCCGTGACCAAGGAAGCGGGCGATCTGGGCGACCAGTACAATAGCTACCTCGATGGCGACGAGATCGACAGCGCAGCGGATATCAACAACGGCGACGTGGTCATCAAGCAGGATGGCAAGCTGGTCAAGGTCAAGCGTCTCGCCTCGGGTCTCTACCAGTTCAAGCCGGGCACCGGCGAGGATCGCGTGGTGCTCGACTGCATCACCAGCCTGCAGAACGGTGCCGACCTGCTGTGGATCGAAACCGAAAAACCCCATGTGGGCCAGATCGCGGCGATGGTCAACCGCATCCGCGATGTGATGCCCGACGCCAAGCTGGTCTACAACAACTCGCCGTCGTTCAACTGGACCCTCAACTTCCGGCAGCAGGTGTTCGACGCCTGGGAGAAGGAAGGCAAGGACGTTTCCGCCTACGACCGTGCTGCCCTTATGAGCCCCGAGTATGACGACACCGAGCTTGGCAAGCTGGCCGATGATTGGGTGCGCAACTTCCAGCGCGACAGCGCCCGCGAGGCCGGCATCTTCCATCACCTGATCACCTTGCCGACCTACCATACCGCTGCGCTTTCCACCGACACCCTGGCCAAGGGCTACTTCGGCGAGGAAGGCATGCTGGCCTATGTGGCAGGCGTGCAGCGCCGCGAACTCCGCGAGGGCATCGCCACGGTCAAGCATCAGGACATGGCAGGCTCCAACATCGGCGACGATCACAAGGAATTCTTCCACGGCGATGCGGCGCTGAAGGCCGGTGGCAAGGACAACACCATGAACCAGTTCGGCTGACCACCGCCATCCTCGATATCGATGGCAACGCCAGGGGGAAGCGATCTGCTTCCCCTTTTCTTGTGCCAAATTTTCACACTTTTTCATCGGCGCAGCGCGTACAATGACTAGCAATTACAACCCGTTGGCTGGTCAAACTCCGCCTAGCTGGTTAAGCTGCTTAGCGAACGCTGTTTCTTAACTGATTCGTGACCCGCAGCAGGTCGAGAGTCCCTTCACGTCTCGCTTGCCAAAACGAATGTCTCGATATCCTGCAGGAGGTTCTTCATGAAACGTTTTCTTCCCGTGTTGGCGCTCAGCGCCTTGACCCTGGCCGGTTGCGCCAATACCTCTCCCTACTCCGGCAACGTGTATTCGGGCAACCAGGCCAAGTCCGCGCAGACCGTGAGTTTCGGGACTATTTCGGCCCTTCGTCAGGTTCAAATCCAGGCCGACAGCCGCGCCGGAGGCTTGCTGGGTAGCGGTGGCGGCGCCGTGATCGGTGGGTTGCTGGGTAATCAGGTGGGCGGTGGTTCAGGACGCCAGCTCGCGACCGTCGCCGGTGCGCTGGGTGGCGCCGTCGCCGGGACTCGGGTCGAGGAATCCACGAACCGTGTCGACGCCTGGGAAATGGAAATCCGCCAGGACAACGGCCAGAACGTCGTGGTCGTTCAGAAAGCCGACCAGAACTATCAGGTCGGTCAGCGAGTCCGTCTGATCGGCAGCGGCTCGAGCGTCAGTGTTGCGCCCTATTGAGACGGCTGAAGTACTGATTCGGCGCCGATTCGCTGTTTAAATCACAATGCCCGCGGCAATTGCCGCGGGCATTGTGGTTTTGGGGTCTAATTCGTTCGGGCCTTATTCGCAGCCAAGGCCGCTCAGTGAAAGTCTGCCTTGGTCTTAACCCAGCCGAGCAGTTTGACCCCGATCAGGATCGCCAGACCAATGAGGATGGCCATCAGCAGGATATCCACCGGGCGAATCAACGTTGTGGCACCGAGCACGGCCAGCGCCAGGCTCCACACCAGGCGATTGTTGCCGTGGGTCTTCATTACTGATGGCAGGAGCTTGTCGAGCCCCCGGCTGACGCTGACCTCCCAGCGGGCATAGCACAGGTAAAAGATCACGGCGAAGGCGATCAGCCAGATAACGGCTTGGGTCATGAATACTCTCCAGGCGGGATAAGACAGTGGGACGGATCGACGTTGTGCCAAGGGTATCGCCGCCGGTTGAGCCGCGCAACCGCATTGATGAGCGTGAAATCGCCTCAGGATCGAGATAAGCATCCTGAAATTCATCCATCACCCTGACAGCCCCCCGGCTCACGCGTTACCATGTCGCGCTACATGCACTCACCGAAAGGTACCTTCATGCAGATTGCGCAGAATTCCGTTGTCGCGTTCCACTACACTCTGACCAACGACGCAGGTGAGGTGCTGGACAGCTCAGAAGGCCGCGAGCCGCTTACCTACCTCCATGGTGCTGGCAATATCATCCCGGGCCTTGAAAAGGAACTCGAAGGCCGTGCGGCCGGCGATAAGGTCCAGGCCACCGTGGCGCCCGAAGAAGGCTATGGTGAGAAGCAGTCACAGCTGGTGCAGGAAGTGCCGCGCGATGCCTTCCAGGGTGTCGAGAGCATCGAGCCGGGCATGCAGTTCCAGGCGCAGACGCAGGGCGGCCCGCTCATGGTCACCGTGACCCAGGTGGAAGGCGATACCGTCATCGTGGACGGCAATCACCCCCTCGCGGGCCAGACGCTCAACTTCGATGTGGAAATCGCCGAAGTGCGTGCCGCCAGCGAAGAAGAAGTCGAGCACGGTCATGTCCATGGCGAAGGCGATGGTCATGGCGAGGAGACTCATCAGCACTGAGCCGACACTGACCGCTCAATGCCAGCACGGCAAGCAGAATCAAGGGGCAGCCATCGGCTGCCCCTTTCCTATGTCGGGGTTTTTATTTACCTGGCGATGCCCTTCCCTGCCCGATCGCTCGCTAATACTGTCTCAGCGTCCGGTAACCGCCCCAGAGGCGGGTGGCCGTGGTTATCAGACAGGCGAGCGCGAAGACGCTGGCCAGCCATGCGAAATGCGCTGGCCACAGGCAGAAGACCACAAACGCCACCACCGTTTCGGTTCCCTCGGTGAGCCCATGCAGATAGTAGAAGGCCTTGCGTTCGAACTGCGGCCGCTCGAGCTGATGCTTGGTCGCCATGATCGCGAAGGCCAGAAACGAGGTGCCGGTACCGATGAAGGCAAACAGCAGGAAGGCGGCAGGAAGCGCATTGGACGGTGGGTCCGCCAGCGCGAAACCCAGCACTACCGCCGCGTAGAACACGAAGTCCAGGCCGATATCGATAAAGCCTCCGGCATCGCTGGTATGCCCAAGATGACGTGCCAGGGCGCCATCCAGGCCGTCGCCCAGGCGATTGAGGAGTATCACGGCCAGCGCAGTGTAATACCACTCCATGGCCAGTAACGGCAATGCCAGCATGCCGACCAGAAAGGCCGCCAGGGTGACCTGATCGGGACGCACCCCCAGCGTCGCAACGCCTCGCGCCAGCGTCGTCAACGGCCTTTGGGTCAATGGCATGGTCCAGCGATCGAGCATCTCAGCGTCCTGTCGTGTCGTCGTGTCGTCTCTCGCCACGCCGCCAGGCGAAATAACGTGCCAGCCACCCCAGCGCGCGCTCCGGCTTGTGGGCATTCTTCCATCTACCCGCCGTGGCCTTCACCGCCTCGCTGAATGTCGGGTAAGGATGGATCGTGCCCAGCAACTTGTTGAGCCCGATCCCCTGGGTCATCGCCAGGGTGAATTCGGCAAGCATCTCTCCCGCGCCGTGGCCGACGATGGTTGCACCGAGGATACGGTCCTTGCCCGGCACGGTGAGCACCTTGATAAACCCGCGGGTATGCCCCTCGGCGATGGCGCGATCCAACTCGCCGAGCTCATAGCGCGTCACTTCCACCTCGGTGCCCTCGCGGCGGGCCTCCTTCTCGTTGAGGCCGACCCGCGCCACCTCGGGGTCGGTAAAGGTGACCGCCGGCAAGGCCCGGTAACTGACCCGAAAGCGTTTGAACTCGCCGAACAGGGCATTGACCGTGGCGTGCCAGGCTTGATGGGCGCTGGCATGAGTGAGCTGGTAGGGGCCCGCCACATCGCCGCAGGCCCAGACATTGGGCAGCACGCTTTGCAGCGACTCGTTCACGGCGAGTGTGCCGTCCGCACGCGTTTCGACCCCCAATGCCTCCAGGCCCAGGCCTTCCACGTTCGCCTGACGACCCACGGCCACCAGCAACCGGTCGAAGGGCAGCGTCTCATGGGACGATTCACCTGCCTCGGCGGCCTGCACTTCCAGACGATGGCCACCCTCAGGATCAGACACCACGCGCAGCGCCTGCGTGCCAGTGCGCACCGAAACGCCCTCTTCGATCAGGCGCGCCTCGACCTGAGCCGCCACATCGTGATCCTCACGTGGCAACAATTGCCCGCCCATCTCGATCAGGGTCACTCGGCTGCCCAGCCTGGCGAAGCTCTGCCCCAGCTCGCAGCCGATGGGACCGCCACCCAGCACCAGGAGGCGTTGCGGCAGGTGCTTTAGCTGCCAGAGATTGTCCGAGGTCAGCACCTCGATACTTTCCAGCCCTGGCAAGGGCGGCACGCGCGGCTTGGCGCCACTGGCGATGATCACGTGGCGCGTCGTCAAGACTCGCTCGCCGACACGTACCCGCCAGGGATCCGCCAGGTGCGCCTGACCGCCTATCACCTCGACTCCCAAGCCCTCGTAACGCTCGCGGCTGTCGTGTGGCGCCACTTCGCGCACGGCCCGATGCACATGCCCCATGACCGCCGCGAAATCCACCTGCGGCTCACCCGCCCGGATGCCGAAACGCTCGGCATCACGAATATCACTGACCAGCCGGGACGCACGAATCAACGCCTTCGACGGCACACAACCGGTGTTCAGGCAATCCCCGCCCATCCGGTCGCGCTCTACCAGCGCCACCTTCGCCTTGACCGCCGAGGCGATGTAGCTTGCCACCAACCCCGCAGAACCGGCGCCGATGACCACGATATCGTGATCGAAATGCCTGGGCCGATCGAAGCGCCTGGCCAGTTGGCGTCGCTTGCCCAGCGCCACGAGACCGCGTGCCAACCAGGGAAATAGCCCAATCAGCGCGAAGGAGCCGACCAACCCCGGCGACAGGACCCCGCCCAGTGACTCGAGCTCACCCAACTCACGGCCCGCATTCACGAAGACCGCCGTCCCGGGCAACATGCCGAGCTGACTGACCCAATAGAAGGTCCCGAGGCGCATGCGCGTCAGCCCCATGACCAGGTTGATCACGAAGAACGGAAACAACGGAATCAATCGAAGGGTGAAGAGGTAAAACGCCCCTTCCCGTTCGATGCCTGCATTTATGCGCTTTAGCTGAACGGCGAAACGACGCTCCAGAGGTTGCCGCGCCAGCGTGCGGGCGATCAGCGCCGCGAGCGTCGCCCCCAGGGTACTGGCGAAGGAGATCAGCACCAGCCCCCCGCCGAAACCGAACAGGGCACCCCCCAGCACCGTCAGCAGCGTGGCACCGGGAAGCGACACCGCGGCCATGGTCACATAAAGGAGAAAGAAGCCACCGGCCACCATCAATGGCTCGGCCGCAAGCCAATCCTGAAAGCGCGACTGTTCGGCTTGCAGATTGGCCAGGGTAAGGATTTCATGGGCCCCGCTGAGGAAATAGGTGGCCACGACGAGCAGAATGGCAGCCAACAGAATCAAGCGACGTCGAGTCAAGGGTAGGCTCCTGGAAAAAGCTGCCCGCACGGCAGAAAAAGGGGAACGTCTGGGTCGTGATGTGTCGCGATACCTTACAGCACGTTGCGCCGGCACGCGGAACATGTTTAAACAAGGGTTGTACGGAACCCTCTTCGAGCGACAACCTCTAATCTACCATCCATGAGCCAAGGAACCACCCCATGACCCGCTTCTTGACGCTATCACCAGGCCGCTGCCTCGCGCTCGCCCTGCCCGCCACTATCGCCCTCGCAGCCCCCGCCATGACGCTGGCAGAACAACAAGCCGACAGCGCTCGTGCTGTCTTCGCCGGCGGATGTTTCTGGTGTGTGGAGGAAGCCTTCGACCCGGTGGACGGCGTGCTCTCCACCACCTCCGGGTTCAGCGGCGGGCATGTCGAGGATCCCACCTACAATCAGGTCGTGGCGGGCGATACCGGTCATACCGAGGTGGTGGAAATCGAATACGATCCGAGCGTCGTCGACTACGAAACGCTGCTTGAGGTGTTCTGGCGCAATATCGATCCCTTCGCCGTGGATCGCCAGTTCTGTGACGTGGGCGACACCTACCGCAGCGAGATCTTCGTACTCGACGACGAGCAACGCTCCCTCGCCGAGTCAAGCCTTGACAGCATGCAAGAGCGCTTCGATGAGGACATTGCCACCGAGATCACCGAATTCGAGGCCTTCTACCCCGCCGAGGACTACCACCAGAACTATTATCAGGAAAATTCGGTGCGCTACCGCTTCTACAAGTCGGCCTGTGGCCGCGTCGAAAGGCTGGAAGAGATCTGGGGCGATGAAGCTGGCGGCCTATCCTGAGTCACGTGCACTTGCCGCTTTCTCGCGACGCCATAGCCAACCGGCGATCGCAAGGGTCGCTCCCAGCACCAGCCAGGAGCCGATCGCCACGCCCACCCATCCGCCCAGTTGCCAGAACGGTTCCAGCCACAGGCCCCCGAGGCTGGCACCGCAATAGTAGAAAACCAGGTACAGGGCCGAGGCGCTGCCTCGCGCCCGCTCGGCGTGGCGGCCCACCCAGCTCGAGGCCATCGAGTGCGAAAGAAAGAAGCCAAAGGCATTGATCGTCAGGCCCGCGATGATCACCGGCAGCGAGCCTGACAGGGTGACGATCGTGCCGCCCATGAGGATGGCGATCCCCAGCATCATGCATACCGGCTGGGGCACTGACCTGGCCAATCGGCCGGACAAGGCCGACCCCAGGGTACCACCAAGATACGTCACGAAGATCAGGCCAATCAGGCGGGCGCCCAGGCCGAAGGGCGCATCGGCCAGGCGGAAGGTGATGTAACTGTACTGGTTGATGAAGATCAGGAAATTAAGCCCCCCCAGCAGGTAGGCACCAAGCAACAGGGGATTGCGCAGATGGCCGCCCAGGTCGGCCAAGGCGCCCTTGAACTCGAAGGGACGCGGCGTGAAGGCGCGGGACGCTGGCAGCAGCTTCCAGAACAGAGCCACGCCGACAAGGGTCACCAGTCCTACCGTCAGGAAACTCGCCGGTGCGCCGCCGATTTCAGCCACGGCGCCACCGATCACACGACCGCCGATCCCGCCCAGGGTATTGGCGCCGATATAGAGCCCGACAGCCGAGAGCAGTGCCGGCCGGTCGAACTCATCCCCCATCCAGGCGATGGCCACCGCTGGCAATCCTCCCAGCACGAAGCCCTGCAGAGTGCGCAGCAGTAGAAGTGTCTCGAAGTTCGGCGCCAGCGCCAGCCCCAGCGACATCAACCCGGCCGCCAGCAGCGTGTAGCGCATGATACGGTCACGGCCGATGGCATCGGAGAGCGGGCCGAAGACCAGCAGCGAGGCCGCAAGAGACAGGGTGGCCAAGGACATCACCAGGCTGACCACTAGCGTCGAGACGCCGAATTCCGTTCGCAACGCCGGCAACAGCGGCTGGGGAGCATAGAGATTGATGAAGACGAGAAACGACCCCAGGCAGAGTGCCAAGGTCGCGCGCCACCAGGCGCGACTGCGCGCCTCGATTCGGCCGGGCGTATCGCTCATCCGTTACCGGTAGTCGTAGCTCTCTGAGCCAGCTGCACCGGCTCGAGGGTTCGCCGGGCCTGCCAGTAATGCTGCTGCCAGTACTGGTTGTCGAGTTCGGAGATCATCACCCCGCGCGACGTGGACGCATGCAGGAACAACCCTTCTCCGAGATAGATGCCCACATGCCGATAGGAACCCGGCGGCTGGAAGAACACCAGGTCTCCGGCCTGAAGCTGGCTACGCTCCACCACTTCTCCCAGTTCCACCTGTTCACCCGTGGTCCTTGGAAGGTCATAGTGGAAGCTCTCGCTGAAAATGTTCTGCACCAGCGCAGAGCAATCAACG
>DATISN010000244.1:0-5705 GCA_035581765.1 Halomonas sp. | reverse complement strand
ATTGCCGCCGCCAACGAGCTGCGCGCCTGCTGGTCCTGCCCGGTGATCGCCTCGGACGATCGGCTGCTGGGCACCTTCGCCACTTACTATCGCGTCATCGGCAGCCCGGAGGCGCACGAACTCGAGCGGATGCACAAGGCGGCGGAGCTGGTGGCCCTGGCCATCGAGCGCCAGCAGGATCGCCGCTCGTTATGGGAGAGCGAGCAGCGCTACCGCTCGCTGTTCGCCTATAACCCCGATGCCGTGTTCTCGCTGGACCTGACGGGCCACTTCGCCACCGCCAACGCCACCTGCAGCGAGATCACCGGGCTCGCCAACGAGGCGATCATCGGGGCGCATTTCTCGCAGCTCATCCAGCCCAAGGATGTCGCGTGGATTCAGCAGCGTTTCAAGACGGCCTCCGCCGGGGACGCGACACGCTACGAGTTGACGCTGATCAACCAGGCGGGCGACGAGCGGGTGCTCGACCTCACCAACCTGCCCATCGTGGTGGAGGGGCGCATCGAGGGCGTCTATGGCATCGCCAAGGACATCTCCGAGCGCAAGGTGTATGAAGCCCAGTTGTCCTACCACGCCAGCCACGATGCCCTCACCGGGCTGGCCAATCGCTCCCTGTTCGAGGATCGTCTCGCCCACGATTTCGCCCTTGCGCGTCGCCATGGCCATCGTCTTGCGGTGCTGTTCGTCGATCTCGACGACTTCAAGCCGATCAACGACAGCCTGGGGCATGCCCTGGGCGACAAGGTGCTGATCGAGGTGGCGAACCGGCTCAGCGCGGGCATGCGCCCGGGCGACACACTGGCCCGCCTGGGAGGCGACGAGTTCGTGGTGCTGCTCCCCGACCTGACCGACGAGCAGCAGGCCCTGCAGATGGCGGAGCGCCTGTTGCCGCTGGTCGCGCAACCCTACTGCATCAACGACCTGGAGCTGCACCTCACCTGCAGCATCGGCATCGCCGTGAGCGACGGGGATACCGAGCATTCCATGATGCTGATCCAGCAGGCCGACATGGCGATGTACAAGGCCAAGCGGCAGGGACGCAATGCCTATCAATGGTTCACCCGCGAGATCACCGCCAAGGTCAACGAACGGGTCGCACTGCGCAACGAGCTTCAGGAGGCGATCGACAAGCAACAGCTGGAACTGCATTACCAGCCGCTGCTGGATCGTGAGGGCGAGGTGGCAAGCGTCGAGGCGCTGCTGCGCTGGAAGCATCCTGCCAAGGGCTATATCCCGCCGGACGTGTTCATTCCGCTGGCCGAGGAAACCGGCCAGATCATGCCGATCAGCCAGTGGGTGCTGGAGCGCGCCTGTCTGGACATGCGTCATCTGGAGGCCACCGGCCACGGCGCCCTGTGCGTGGCGGTGAACCTCTCGCCGCTGCAGTTCCATCGCTCGGGCTTCCTGACGGCACTGGGCGAGACGCTCACGGCCACCGGGCTTCCGGCCGAGCGCCTCGAACTCGAGCTCACCGAGGGTATCCTGATGGACGATACCGCGGGCGCCATCGAGATCCTCCACGCCCTGCGCGCCATGGGCATCGAGGTCGCGGTCGACGACTTCGGCACCGGGTTTTCCAGCCTCAGCTATCTCAAGCACCTGCCCATCGGCAAGGTCAAGATCGACCGCAGTTTCGTCAAGGAACTGGCCCAGCGCGCCGACGACGCCGCGATCGCCCAGGGCATCATCTCCATGGCGCATCACCTGGGGCTCGACGTGGTCGCCGAGGGCATCGAAACCAGCGAGCAGCATGGCCTCTTGCTGCGCTACGGTTGTGATGTCTTCCAGGGCTTCTTGCTCGCCCGCCCGATGCCGCTCGATCGGCTGAAGCTCTTCCTGGCGCAGCGCGTGTTGGTGTGACCGCCGCGCGCGTGCCAGGAGACACCACCGGGACCTAAGCCCGAACCTCAGCTCGAACCTCAGCTAGAAGTCGGCCGGGGAAGCGCCTTGCGGGAAACGGTCTGCTGCTGGGGCGGGGCGCCGAGACGAAACCTGCCCACCGCGGCAATCAGTTCGCCGGCCGCGGTGGCAAGGCGCTCTGCGGTGGCATGGGCATCATCCAGTGAGCGGGTCGACAGGCCCAGCGACGTCTGCATGTCCACGACGCTGCCTTCCAGTTCCTCGATCCCCCGATGCTGCTGCTGGGTCGCGTTGTCGATCTCGGCGAGCCGCGAGGCGACCTGGCTGAAGGTTGCATGTATTTCCTCCATCGCCTCATCGGCACAGCGCGTCTGGTCGACGCCGAGGCGCATGTTGTCGGCGGTCTGGCGGACGCGTTCGCGAATCAGCTCGGCGGTTTCGCTGGTCCGTTGCGAGAGCTTGCGGACTTCACCGGCGACCACCGCGAAGCCTCGTCCGTTCTCCCCGGCGCGGGCGGCCTCCACCGAGGCATTGAGCGCCAGCAGGTTGGTCTGGAAGGTGATCTCGTCGATATCGCGCAGCAGCGCGGCGATCCCGCCGGCGTCCGCCTCGAGGGCGGTCATGACGTCCTGCAGGGCACTCATCTGTTCCCGGCCGCGGTGGGCATGGCGTTCGGCGTCGCCGGCCAGCCGGCGCACCTGGCTCGCCTCGGCGGCGCTCTCGCGCGTGGTGGCGCTGAGCTGGGTGGCACTGGCGGTGACCCGTTCGACCTGGCCGGCGTTGCGCCTGCCCTGTTCGCGCAGAATCTCCTGGCTGGTGAACAGCGCATCGCTGAGCGTTTCGACGTCACCGGCCGTGGCTTGGGCCTGGTGCAGCGTCGCCGCGACCCGCTGCTGCATGGTGTCGATGGCGGAAAGCATGGGGCGGCGCCGCTCTCGCTCGCTGAAGGTGGCATCGAGATAGCCCGCGCCGGCGCGTTCGGCGTAGGCCGCCACCCGCAGGCCATCCAGCACCATCTGACGCAGCACATGGGCGAGATAGCCCAGTACCCCGGCCTGAGCGACCACGGCGCCGGCATGCATCAGCAGGCAGATCACCAGGCCGGCCAGGGGATGGTCGGTGCCGCCTGCCATGCTGGCGTAGAGCTCGACGACGCCCAGGTATTGTAGCCAGGTGAACAGCACATGGTGCGCGGCGATCACCAGCGCGCCGAACACGATGACGCGCCAGTCACTGTAGAGAATCAGGGCCGAGAGCATGATGAAAATGCTGAAGTGCGCCTCGATCAGCCCGCCGGTCTGCTCGATCAGCAGCATGGAAAGCCCCATGAACAGCGCCGCCTTGGCGAAGCCGTTGAGGGCATGGCCGGGCAGGCGCCACTGAATCAGGCCGACCAGGGTGAAGGCCGTCAGTCCGAAGAGCAGCGCGAGCCATAGCGTGTCGGTATACCCGCCGACCACCAGGCAGACAGCCAAGTGCAGCCCCGCCGGCATCCACATCAGGCGATCGACGCTCTGAAAGTGCTGCTGTGTCGCATTGGTTGTCTGGTTCATCTGATGGCGTTCCCCTGCAAGGTGAGCGTGGCGGCGTGGCGCCGTGGCTGAAGGCTGTCCGGGGAATATCGACCCGCCGGGGCGTAACTTGATAGGCCGGGAGAGTACAGCGGGTTCAAGATTTCGCCAGCGCCGCCGATAGACGATCAGCCGTCTTTTGTGCGGCGCGCGTTCTCGTACACGGACAGGGACAGGCATGACAGAACCCGAGGATGGCTACATCCGGGTGGAAAGCCCGGCGGAAATCGAGGCGATGCTGGGCGTGCTGAGCGAGCCCGGTGGCGCCTCGCTGGTGGTCGACGACTCGGACGGCAAGCCGATGCCGGTGCTGGTCGCGGAGCAGACCCCCGGCGAGTCCCTGCTGATCGATATCAGCGCGATACGCGAGATCGCCGGCGAGCTCAAGCGCGGCCAGGCGTTCCGGCTGGTCGGGCAGGCCCGGGGCAAGATGCTGCGTACGCCGACGCTGACCATGGCGTCCTGCAGCGAGGTGGACGGCCGCCTGCTGTGCCGTTGCGAGTATCCGTTCACGCTGGACGTCCTGCAGCGGCGCGAATCCTATCGGGCGCGGCTGCGCCTGGGCATGGAGGTGGGGGCCATCCTGCGTGGCGGGGGCGGACGGGAAGACGAGCCGCCCGTTCAGGGCGACCTCAAGGACCTGTCGCTCGAGGGCTGCCAGCTCGAGCTGCCGATCACCGCGGCGAGTCGGCTGGCCTCTCCCCTGCCCATGGAGGTCGAGCTGTGCTTTCCCAACGGTAGCCGCTTCGCGATCCTGGCCAATGCGCGGCGCCATGAGGTCGATAGCGCGCGCCAGGTGGTGTCGGCCGGGTTCCAGTTTTCCTCACCGAGCCCCGACCAGGAACGCCGGCTGTGGAGTTTCGTGCGCGAGATCGAGCGCGAATCGGCGCGCCAGGCGGGCGATGCGGAGATGACCCTGTTGCCGTCCGCGCTGTTCCAGAATCAGCCGTCGGCCGCTGCACCGGTGGGCCGACGCAATACCCGGGACTACGCCACGCCCATGGCGCGGCGCCTGGCGCGGGTGGCCGGCTACCTCGACGGGCAGCTGCTGGAGCTCAAGCAGGAGCGTCCGCTGGCCTCGGTGCAGCTGTCGCGTCATGCCGACCGCCTGCTGGCGCTGCATGAAGAGGATCGGGAAGGTGCGCTCTTCGCGACCCGCTGCATGCACGGCGAGCCGCGGCTGGTGCGTCACGGCCTGGCGGTGGCGGTCCAGCTGCTCGACCTGTCGGCCACCGGCGCGATGCCGCGCGAGGTGCGCAAGGCCTTGGTGGCGTGCAGCATGGTGCACGATCTGGGCAAGGCGCTGTTGCCTGACGCCCTGGTCGACGCGAAACGCCTCGATGCGGCGCAGCGCCTCGAACTGCACGGGCATGTGGAGCGCCTGGTGCCGCGGCTCGCGAGCTGTCACTGGCTGTCCTCGAACATGCGCGAGGCACTGGTCGAGCGCATCAATGAACGCCTCGACGGCAGCGGTTATCCCCACGGACTCGGTGCCGACCGGCTCAGCGAGCTGACGCGGCTGGCGATGGTGGTCGATGCGGTGGACGCCATGCGCCGCGACCGTGCCGATCGCCCCGCCTGGAGAGTCGAGGATGCCTATCGCTACCTGTTGAGCCATGCGGAGCAGTTCGACCAGCGCTGGGTGAAGCGCTACATCAAGCATTTCGGGCTTTATCCGGTGGGCTCGCTGGTGCGCTTCGACAGCGGCGCGATGGGCTGGGTGCAGCGTCAGGATGCCCAGTGTCAGCCGTTGCAGGTGCAGCTGACCGAGACCATCGCGCCGCCGGGGGCGTCACTGGGCGAAGTGCTGAAGGGTGACCGGCTGGCCAGGCTCGGCAAGATCGTGGCCGAGCTTCCCGTCTCGACCTGACCGCCGTCTTGAACCCCCGTACCCGGGCCTCGAACAAGGGCCTCGACCAAGGGGCGTGATCGAGGCTCTTGATGGAAGGGCGTGATCGAGGGGCATGGATTAAAGTCGGCGAGCCCCCTGGCCGATAGTAAGAAATAACCCGTCGCCGGCAGGCTTTTCTTCGCTACACCCGGCGTCGTGCCTGTCAGACTCTTCAGCATCGCAAAGGACACCGTCATGGCCACCATTTCATCATTGGGTATCGGCTCGGGGCTCGACCTCAACGGTCTGCTCGATCAGCTGAGGGACGCCGAGCGCGCCAAGCTCGAGCCGATCGTGCAGCAGAAGGAATCCCAGCAGGCCAAGCTTTCCGCCTACGGCAAGCTGAACGGCGCCCTGTCGAGCTTCCAGTCCGCCGCCGCCAA
>DATISN010000243.1:0-1935 GCA_035581765.1 Halomonas sp. | reverse complement strand
TGGAACCTGGTGCAGTTCGACCTGCGATTGCTGCACGAGCATGCCCAGCGCCTCGGCGTGCCGCTCAGGCTGGGACGCGGGGGCGCGGAGATGGAGTGGCGCGCTCATGGCCACCAGAGCCACCACTACTTTGCCAATGCCGCCGGTCGCCTGATCATCGATGGCATCGAGGCGCTTCGCTCGGCCACCTGGCACTTTCCGTCGTTCAGCCTGGAAAACGTCGCCCAGACCTTGCTCGGCGAGGGCAAGGCCATCGACAACCCTTACCAGCGTCTGGACGACATCCTGCGCATGTTCGCCGAGGACAAGCCAGCACTGGCGCGCTACAACCTCAAAGATTGCGAGCTGGTCACGCGGATTTTCGAGAAGACCGAGCTGCTGGCCTTCTTGCTCGAGCGCGCAACCGTGACCGGATTGCCGGCCGATCGCAACGGCGGCTCAGTGGCGGCCTTCACGCATCTCTACCTGCCGCGCATGCATCGCGAGGGCTTCGTCGCACCTAACCTCGGCGATGGCCGGACGGACGAAAGCCCCGGCGGCTTCGTCATGGATTCGCGGCCCGGCCTCTACGAATCCGTGCTGGTGCTCGACTACAAGAGTCTCTATCCGTCGATCATCCGCACCTTCCTGATCGACCCGGTGGGGTTGGTGGAAGGGCTGCACCAGTCCAATGAGCGCGACACGGTGCCGGGCTTCGGCGGGGCGCGCTTCTCGCGCACGCGGCACTGCCTGCCGGCGATGGTGGCGCGCGTCTGGGAAGGGCGCGAGGCCGCCAAGCGTGCTCACAACCTGCCGCTCTCCCAGGCGCTCAAGATCATCATGAACAGCTTCTACGGCGTGCTGGGCGCCAAGGGCTGCCGCTTCTTCGACTCGCGCCTGGCCTCGTCGATCACCCTGCGCGGCCACGAGATCATGCGCCGGACCCGCGAGCTGATTGAAGCCGAAGGATATACCGTTATCTATGGTGATACTGACTCCACTTTCGTGTGGCTGGGCCACCCGCATGACGAGGCGCAGGCGGCCAGTATCGGCGAGCGGCTGGTGGAACACGTAAACCGATGGTGGCAGGCACACCTGAAGGCCGAAATGGGGCTGGAAAGCGCCCTGGAGCTGCAGTTCGAGACGCACTTTCGCCGTTTTCTGATGCCGACCATTCGCGGCGCCGAGGCCGGCAGCAAGAAACGCTATGCCGGGCTGGTGAAAGCGGCAGACGGCAGCGAGCGGCTGATCTTCAAGGGTCTGGAAACGGTACGCAGTGACTGGACCCCCCTGGCCAAGCAGTTCCAGCAGGAGCTTTACCGGCGCATCTTCACCGGCGCCCCTTACCGCGATTACCTGCGCGACACGGTGCGCGCCACCCTGGCGGGCGAGTGTGACGAGCTGCTGGTCTATCGCAAGCGACTGCGCCGGCGGCTGGGCGATTACCAGCGCAGCGTGCCGCCTCACGTGCGCGCCGCAAGGCTCGCCGACGAGTACAACCTAGCGCTGGGTCGGCAGCGGCAGTACCAGAACGGCGGCTGGATTCGCTACGTGATGACGGTGGCAGGACCGGAGCCGCTTGAAACCCGGCGTTCCGCGCTCGATTACCAGCATTATCTGACGCGGCAGCTTCAGCCGGTGGCGGACGCCATCCTGCCGTTCGTGGACGACGACTTCACGGCGCTGATCGACCGCCAGCTGGGGCTCTTTTAAGGCTTCCGGGCTTCTGAACCCTTCTAGACGTCAGTTAGGTTCATTCGCCCTTGGCGCCCAGCTTGCCGAGCCTGTTGAGCCACTTCTCGCGGGCCGCATCGCTCATGCCCTCGATGCTGCCGACCAGGGTCTCGCGAACCGGGGAAAACCCCACGAAGCCCAGGATGTTGCGCTCCAGCGACTTGACGCCGTGGGCACGGTAGAGATGGCGATAGACCAGCGCGGGCATGCCCATGGTCACGA
>DATISN010000242.1:0-6665 GCA_035581765.1 Halomonas sp. | reverse complement strand
GGGGGTGATGCTCGACAACCTCGATCTGCGCGAGGCCATGGACCGCGTGTTGCGTCTGCCCGCCGTGGCGTCCAAGAGTTTTTTGATCACCATCGGCGATCGTTCCATCACCGGACAGGTGGCCCGCGACCAGATGGTCGGCCCCTGGCAGGTGCCGGTGGCGGATGTCGCCGTGACCACGGCCAGCTACGACACCCATGCCGGCGAAGCTATGGCCATGGGCGAGCGGCCGCCGGTGGCGCTGATCGACCCCGCGGCCAGTGCCCGCCTGGCGGTGGCGGAGGCGATCACCAACCTCGCCGCCGCCTCCATCGAAAAGATCGAGGACATCAAGCTCTCCGCCAACTGGATGAGTGCCGCCAACCACCCCGGCGAGAACCAGGCGCTTTATGATGCCGTGCACGCCGTGGGCATGGAGCTCTGCCCGGCGCTCGGCATCGCCATCCCGGTCGGCAAGGATTCGATGTCCATGCGCACCGCCTGGCAAGACGGCGACGGCGATGACGAGAGGCGCGAGGAAAAGAGCGTGACCTCGCCGTTGTCGTTGACCGTCACGGGGTTCGCGCCAGTGATCGACGCCATGCGCACCCTGACCCCGCAGATCAACCTGGAGCAGGACGAATCCGACCTCATCCTGATCGATCTCGGCGGCGGCCGTAACCGTCTGGGCGGCTCGGCGCTGGCGCAGGTCTACGGCCAGATCGGCGACGACTGCCCGGACCTCGACGATCCCGAGGATCTCAAGGCCTTCTTCGCGGTCATCCAGGGCCTCAATGCCGAGGGCAAGCTGCTGGCCTACCACGACCGCAGCGACGGCGGCCTACTGGTCACCCTGCTGGAGATGGCCTTCGCCGCCCACGCGGGCCTCGAGATCAAGCTCGACTGGTTGGTCGACGAGCCCGTCGAGGCGGTGAATGCGCTGTTCGCCGAAGAGCTCGGCGCGGTGATCCAGGTCAACCGGAAGCACACCGAGGAGGTGTTCGCGCAGTTCGCCGCCGCGGGCATCGAGACCTGCGGGGTCATCGCCCGTCCGCGCTACGACGACCAGGTGCGGGTGACGCTCTTCGAGGAGCCGTTGCTCGAGACCACGCGACTGCTCACCCAGCGCACCTGGGCCGAGACCAGCTATCGGTTGCAGGCGCTGCGCGACAATCCCGACTGCGCCAAGAGCGAATTCGACGCGTTGCTCGATGATCGCGACCCGGGCCTCTCGGCGAGCCCGAGCTTCGAGGTCGATGACGACATCAGCGCGCCGTTCGTCAATACCACCCGCCCGGCGGTGGCGGTGCTGCGCGAGCAGGGCGTCAACGGCCATCTGGAAATGGCCTGGGCCTTCGATCACGCCGGCTTCGAGGCCATCGACGTGCACATGAGCGACATCCTCACCGGACGCGTGGACCTCGCGCGGTTCAAGGGGCTGGTCGCCTGTGGCGGCTTCTCCTACGGCGATGTGCTGGGCGCCGGGGGCGGCTGGGCCAAGTCAGTGCTGTTCAATGGCCGCGCTCGCGAGCAGTTCGCCGGGTTCTTCCAGCGCGATGACAGCTTTTCGCTCGGCGTGTGCAATGGCTGCCAGATGCTTGCCCAGCTGCGCGAACTGATTCCCGGCGCCGAGGCCTGGCCGCGATTCGTGCGCAACGAGTCCGAGCAGTTCGAGGCACGCGTGGCCATGGTCCAGGTAGAGAAGACGCCGTCGATCCTGCTTGCGGGCATGGAGGGCTCGCGGCTGCCGATCGCCGTGGCGCACGGCGAAGGGCGCGCCGAGTTCAGTGACAGCGCTCACCTGCGCCGGATGCAGGGCAGCGGCCAGATCGCGTTGCGCTACGTCGACCATTACGGCCAGGTGACCACCCGTTACCCGGCCAACCCCAACGGCTCGCCCTCCGGCATTACCGGCCTGACCACGCCGGACGGGCGCGTCACGATCATGATGCCGCACCCGGAACGGGTGGTGCGGGCGGTCACCAATTCATGGCGGCCCGCCGAGTGGACGCGTGACGGCGCCTGGATGAGGCTGTTTCGAAACGCGCGCGTCTGGCTGGGCTGAGCCGATGTCAGCCGCGCAGCATGACCGGAAGGCGGCCTCAGGGTCGCCTTCCTTGCCTGCCGGGGCGTCGAGCGCGCCCCGCCCCGTCCTGCGGGCGTACCAGCGGGAGGCGGTGAGCCGGGTGGTCGAGCACTTTCGCGCCGGTAGTGAACCGGCGGTGGTGGTGCTGCCCACCGGCAGCGGCAAGTCGCTGGTGATCGCCGAGCTGGCCCGGCTCGCCCGCGGTCGGGTGCTGGTGCTGGCGCATGTGCGCGAGCTGGTCGAACAGAATCATGCCAAGTACCTGGTCTATGGCCTTTCGGCCGATATCTATAGCGCCGGGCTGGGCCGCAAGGAGTCGGGTCGCCAGGTGGTGTTCGGCTCGGTGCAGTCGGTGGTGAGAAGCCTTCAGCGCTTCGTCTCTCCCTCTGACGGGCAGGGCCCCTTCACCCTGCTGGTGATCGACGAGTGCCATCGCGTCTCGATGGAAGAATCCTCGAGCTATCGCCAGGTCATCGACGCGCTTCGCCAGCACAACCCGCGCCTCAAGGTGCTGGGCCTGACAGCCACGCCTCATCGCCTGGGTGAGGGTTTCATCTACCATCGCCATCATCACGGCATGGTGCGCGGCGACGAGGGCTGCTTCTTTCGCGACTGCGTGTTCGAGCAGCCGCTGCGCCTGATGGTCAAGCAGGGCTATCTGGCGCCGCCGCGGCGTATCGATGCTGCGGTCGAACGTTATGATTTCTCGGCACTATTCTCCACATCAGGCCCGGCCGCCAGCGGCCTGTTCCAGGAACACGAGCTCAATCGGGTGGTGGCGGGCAACCGCGCCACGCCGGGCATCATCGCTGAAGTTGTCGAGCGCGCCCGTGACCGCCTGGGTGTGATGCTCTTCGCGGCAAGCGTTGCCCACGCCGAGGAGATCCTCGGCTACCTGCCGGCGGGGCAGGCGGCGCTGATCACCGGGGCGACGCCTGGCCGCGAGCGCGAGGCGTTGATCGACGCCTTCAAGGCGCGCGAGCTCAAGTATCTGGTCAATGTCGCGGTTTTGACCACCGGCTTCGATGCGCCGCATGTCGATCTGATCGCGATCCTGCGGCCCACCGAGTCGGTGAGCCTCTATCAGCAGATCGTCGGTCGCGGCCTGAGGCTCTCGCCGGGCAAGGCCGACTGCCTGATTCTGGATTACGCCGGCAATCCCTGGGATCTCTACGCGCCCGAAGTCGGCACCCCCCGGCCCGATTCCGACGCCGAGCCGGTGCAGGTCGAGTGTCCCGCCTGCGGCCATGCCAACCTGTTCTGGGGCAAGCGCGATGGCGATGTCGTCATCGAGCACTTCGGCCGGCGCTGCCATGGGCTGGTGCTTTCTCATCGCGCCCGACCCCGCGCGAAAAGCGTAAATTCAAGCTCCGACCATCGCGCCCGGACCCACGCGCAGGACACAACATCAAAACCGGCAACGCCGGTGATGGAGCAGTGTTCGTTCCGCTTTCGCTTCAAGGTCTGCGACCAGTGCGGCGCCGAGAACGATATCGCCGCACGCCGTTGCCACGGCTGCCAGACCCTGCTGGTGGACGCCGACAACAAGCTCAAGGAGGCCTTGCGCCTCAAGGATGCCCGGGTGCTGCGGGTCAGCGGCATGCAACTCGAGGCGACGCTCAACGGCCGTGGCCTGCCGCGGCTAAAGGTCAGCTATCACGACGAGGACGGGGCGAGTCTCAGCGAGTGGTTCGCCCTGGAAACCCCGGCCCAGCGGGGCGCCTTCGCCGCGGTGTTCCTGCGCGATCATCTGCGCGCTCCCGGCATCCGCTGGTCGCCGCGCACGCCGGACGAGGTGATCGCCGAGCAGCGCCGCCTGCGCCACCCCGACTTCGTGATCGGCCGCAAGGCAGGGCGGCACTGGCAGGTGCGCGAGAAACTCTTCGACTACACCGGGCGTTATCGTCTCGCCGACGCGGCTCGCTGAGTTACCCCGATGCGCCGGAGTTGATAAACTGCCCGATCGTCCAGCCGTTGAGCAACCGGGAGGCCAGACCCCGCGTGAGCGCCACCCCCCAGACACAAGCGCCCGAGAGCGACGCGACGCACGCCTTGGTGACGCTCGGGCGGCTGTTCGATCAGCCGATCACCGAACTGCCGGAGGACCTGTATATCCCCCCGGAGGCGCTGCGGGTGTTTCTCGAGGCCTTCGAGGGGCCGCTGGATCTGCTGCTCTATCTGATCCGTCGCCAGAACCTGGATATCCTGGCCATCGACGTGGCCGCCATCACTCGCCAGTACATCGAGTACGTGGAGCTGATGAAGGCGTTGGAGATCGAGCTGGCCGGCGAGTACCTGCTGATGGCGGCGATGCTCGCCGAGATCAAGTCGCGCACCTTGTTACCGCGTCCACCGAAGGAAGGCGGCGACGATGAGGAGGAGGACCCGCGGGCCGAGCTGATCCGCCGTCTGCAGGAATACGAGCAGCTCAAGAATGCCGCCGAAGCCCTCGCTGAGCTGCCGCGGCTGGGTCGCGACTGGTTTCCGGCGCGCGCCTCGCTGCCGCCGCTGGAGTCGCGGGTGATCCATCCGAACGTGGGGCTGGATGAGCTGCTGGGAGCCATGGCGGGGATTCTCAAGCGCGCCGAACTGAATCAGGTGCACCAGATCAGCCGCGAGGCGTTGTCGACCCGGGAGCGCATGCTGAAGATCATGGAGCGACTGACGCATGATCACTTCACGCCCTTCGAGGCGCTGTTCACGCTGGAAGAGGGCCGGGCGGGCGTCATCGTCACCTTCATGGCGATTCTCGAGCTCGCCAAGGAGGCGATGATCGAGATCGTGCAGAATGCCCCGCTATCACCGATTCACGTGCGGGTACGAATGGCCAGGGACGATGACGCCGACAGCGAGGCACTGGACGCGGAGGACGATGGGGAAAGCCCCTTCGCCGACGCGGACGAGGAGGGTCGCCCATGACCGCCATGGCATTTCCCGAGGCGCTGGACGAGATCCTCGAAGCGGCGCTGCTGGCCGCCGGGGAGCCCCTGGGGCTCGAGCGTCTCGAGGCGCTCTTCGATGATCATGAGCGGCCACCCCGGCGAGCTTTGAAGGAGGCCCTGGGGCGGGTGAGTACGCGTCATGAACGCGGCGCCATGGAGTTGCTCGAAACCGCCTCGGGCTTTCAGCTGCGTATTCGTCCGCGGCTCTCCTCCTGGGTGTCGCGGCTGTGGGATGAGCGTCCCCAACGCTATTCCCGGGCGCTGCTCGAGACGCTGGCGCTGGTCGCCTACCGCCAGCCGGTGACGCGGGGCGACATCGAGGGGGTGCGCGGGGTCACGGTGAGTGGATCGATCATGCGCACCCTGCTCGATCGTGGCTGGGTCCGCGTGGTGGGCCATCGCGATGTGCCGGGGCGTCCGGCGGTCTATGCCACCACGCGCAGCTTTCTGGACGACTTCGGCCTCCAGACCCTCGACGAGCTGCCGCCGATGCATGAGCTCAAGACCTTCGAGGACCCCTTCGAGGCGTTGAGCGATGAACAGGCGCCACCGCCCCAGACCGAGCTGCTGGCGCAGGCCGATGCGCCCGTCGATGAAGTGCCCCTCGATGAAGCGGCCGGGCTGGAAGGCGGCGGTGACGAGACCCAAGACGACCTCGAGGCGGGCGGTAGCGTCTTCGAGGCCGTCGAACCGACGGCCGGGATGGCCGACGACAACCACGCCGGGACGGCGTCAGAGCGGACCCGGTTGAGCTTCGCCGATCTAGAGGCTCGCCTGTCCGAACGTGCCCGCGGCCGCGTCGACGATGACGCTGCCTCGGGGGCGACAACCCCCTCCAGTGAGACCGATGACTGATGAGCACTACCACGGAAAAACTGCAGAAAGTTCTCGCCCGTGCCGGGCTGGGCTCGCGCCGCGAGATGGAAACCGCCATCGCCAATGGCCGCGTCAAGGTCAACGGCAAGGTGGCAACCCTGGGTGATCGCATCGAGATGCGCGACAGGGTGGCCCTCGACGATCGCCCGGTGACCCTGCGCGGTGCCGACGATGTGCCGAGGCGGGTGATCATGTACAACAAGCCCGAGGGCGAATTGTGCACCCGCAAGGACCCGGAAGGACGGCGCACCGTCTTCGACCGCCTGCCGCGCCTCAAGGGCGAGCGCTGGGTCGCCATCGGTCGCCTGGACATCAATACCAGCGGCCTGTTGCTCTTCACCACCGATGGCGAGCTGGCCAACAAGCTGATGCATCCGTCCACCCAGGTGGAGCGGGAATATGCGGTGCGCGTCATGGGCACGGTAGGCAAGCCGCAGATCGTGGCCATGGTCGAGGGCGTGATGCTCGAGGATGGTCCGGCGCGCTTCACCGACGTTCAGGAGTTCGGTGGTGAAGGCATCAATACCTGGTTCCATGTGGTGATCACGGAAGGGCGCAACCGCGAGGTGCGACGGCTCTGGGAATCCCAGGGGCTTACCGTCAGCCGCCTCAAGCGGGTGCGCTATGGCAACATCTTCCTCGACAAGCGGGCCAAGGCCGGTGAGTGGGTGGAGCTGACCCAGGCGGAGGTCGACGACCTGGCCGAGACCGCGGGCCTGCCCAAGCGCAAGGTGCCGGACCTGACCCCCGACGAGAAGAACCGCTGGAGTCGCGACAAGCAC
>DATISN010000241.1:0-3370 GCA_035581765.1 Halomonas sp. | reverse complement strand
CGGGGATGTCACGCTGCAGGCCTTCGCGGCCGCGTTGCGATTGGGTGATCAGCGCCTGTCCGGCGACCTGCGTCTCGACGCGCGCCTGCGGGATGGCAATCTCACCGATCGCCGTTTCGATGCCTCCGGGTCGCAACTGCGACTCGACAATGTCCAGCGCCGCGATACCAACAGCCAGGAGGCGGGCTGGTGGGCACGCCTGACCTTGGCCGAGGGGCAACTGGTATGGACCCGCCCGCTCAAGCTGGACGCCCGACTTGACTTGGCCATGCGCGACAGCGGCCTGCTGATGAGGCTGTTCCTGGCACGCGCCCGCGAGTGGGAGTGGCTGGGCCGCCAACTGACCGTCAAGGACCTGCGCGGTGTCGCCGACCTGCACCTCGACGACGACATGCTTGCGCTTCGCGATGCCCGCCTGGCGGGGGGCAACCTGGAAATGCTTGCCGACCTCGTTTTCAAGGACGAGACAATGGACGGGTCCCTTTACGCGCGCCTGGGCGTTGTGGCCGCGGGCGTGGCGCTCGACGATGGCGACCCGCAAGTTCGCCTGCTGAAGCCGCGCCAATGGTTCGAGACGAACCGCCCGGACGAGGCGACGGCATGGGAAGAGGTGACTGTCAGGCAGTGGCAGGACGCACTGGAGACACGCCCATGACCGAGCGGGGACTGCAGGCAATGCCCCTGGGTTGAGAAAGCGAGAAATTGCCGGGCGCCCATACTGCAATGCAACATTCCATGCTAAAGTTTCCGTGACTTTCACACCCTTCCCTGCGCCTTTACTTCGGGACACTTCAGTCATGCCGACGATCCACTGTCTTCCCTCCCGGCCCTGGCATCCTGCCCGGTGGCCGCATCTTCTCGTGCTTGCCATTCTGGCCATGCTCGTCAGTCCTGCCGCCCTGGCGGCGACCGGCGAGCTGGACCTGACCCGCAGCGCCGTCGGTTTCTTCGCCTTGGCCATCTTCGTGCTCGCCTATGCCCTGGTGATGGCCGAAGAGAAGATCCATATGCGTAAATCCAAGCCGGTGCTGGTGGCAGCGGGCATCATCTGGGGGCTGATCGGCTGGGTCTACGTGCAGAACGGCATGTCCGCGGACTCCGAGCAGGCCTTCCGTGCCACCCTGCTCGAGTTCACCGAGCTGATGCTCTTCCTGCTGGTGGCCATGACCTACATCAACGCCATGGAGGAGCGCCGGGTCTTCGACGCCCTGCGCTCCTGGCTGGTGCGCAAGGGCTTCAGCTACCGCTCGCTGTTCTGGATCACCGGCGTCTTGGCCTTCTGCATCTCGCCGGTCGCCGACAATCTGACCACGGCGCTGCTGATGTGCGCGGTGGTGACCAAGGTCGCCGAGGGTGACAAGCGCTTCATCAACCTCTGCTGCATCAATATCGTGGTGGCCGCCAACGCCGGCGGCGCCTTCAGCCCCTTCGGTGACATCACTACCCTGATGGTCTGGCAGGCCGGCATGCTCGAGTTCAACGAGTTCTTCGCGTTGCTGGTGCCCTCGCTGGTCAACTTCTTGATCCCGGCGGTGGTAATGAGCGCCTTCATCCAGAACCGTCAGCCGGCGAGCCTCGAGGAGGACGTCTGGCTCAAGCGTGGGGCACGGCGCATCATCGCGCTCTTCCTGCTCACCGTGGCCACCGCCGTGGCCTGCCACACCCTGCTGCACCTGCCGCCGGTGCTGGGCATGATGACCGGTCTCGGCTACCTGCAGTTCTTCGGCTTTTATCTGCGTCGCACCCTGCCCCGCTCGCTGGAGAAGAAGCGCACCCGCTACAGCCAGCGTGGCGACTGGAAGAAGCTCGAGAGCCTGGGCAGCGTGGTGCCCTTCGATGTCTTCAACCGCGTGGCGCGCGCCGAGTGGGACACCCTGCTGTTCTTCTATGGCGTGGTCATGTGTGTCGGGGGGCTCGGCTTCATGGGCTATCTCGGCCTGCTTTCGGAAGCGCTCTACACCGGCTGGAACGCCACCTGGGCCAATATCGCCCTGGGTCTGATCTCGGCGGTGATCGACAACATCCCGGTGATGTTCGCCGTGCTGACCATGGAGCCGGAAATGTCCCACGGCCACTGGCTGCTGATCACCCTCACCGCCGGGGTCGGCGGCAGCCTGATGTCCATCGGCTCCGCCGCCGGCGTGGCGCTGATGGGTCAGGCCCGCGGCAGCTACACCTTCATCGGTCACCTGCGCTGGGCGCCGGTGATCGCCCTGGGCTACGTGGCCAGCGTGGCCACCCACCTATGGTTGAACGCCGAGAGTTTCACCGTCTTCGGCTGATGCCTCTCCGGGAACTCACGCTAGCGTCCGCCAATCACGGTTGGCGGACTCAGGCCTTTGCGCGTTGAACCTCATCATCGATGCATGACTTCACGTGACGAACTATATCGGGTTATGGTGATATCAAATCATGCCTATACCGTAACGAAATGATCTGGCGAACAATTCCGAGCAGCCTTGAGTCATCGACAGTACTCGCGTAACGGATCGCAGGGAGACAGCGTCATCGACTCATTCCCACTCCTTGTGCGTGAGCCCACCGCACCGTGCATGACCCCTGACCTGATTCAGCCCAGGACAGTCTTTCTTGCGATGCGGGACCTGCTTTCGAACCCTCCTGTAAAAAATCATCCGCTTGCCGTCGTCATCGCGTATTACGCAGCGGTTGATCCATGTGCATTGGCAGACGAGGAGCCCGGCGCATGGCATGGCTGACACGCCTGCTTATCCTGCTCATGCTGGCGGGAACATCGGCAATGGCCGACGAGCCGGTATTTCTCGTCGCCCATGCGGATGTCGGCACGCAGCAGTTGAATCGTGATACTGCCAGGGCCATCTTCGCCATGCGTCAACGCACCTGGCCGGACGGTCAGGCGGCGCGGGTTTTCGTGCTTGGCAACGACCACCCTGTCCATGCCCGTTTCGCCAAGCAGCACTTGACCGTCTATCCCCACCAGTTGCAGCTGGCCTGGGATCGCATGGTGTTCTCGGGCACCGGCCAGGCGCCCAATCGCGTCACTAATCAGTCGGAGATGCAGGAACGGATCGCGACTACCCCAGGTGCGCTGGGATATCTAGAAAGGGAGTACCTGGATGATCGTATCCAAGTTATTTCGATGGAATGACGCAAGGATCATCGCCTTGCTGGCAGGCCTCATGTTGGCTGGGGCGAGTGGTCATTCACGCGGCGAGGAAGCGGTTCTCGACACCCTCCAGCTGCATGGCTTTCTCAGCCAGGCGCTGGTGATCACCGATCATAATGATTTCTTCGGCCCCAGCAGCAGCGATGAGGGGAGTCTTAAATACACCGAAATTGGTTTAAATGCCTCGCTGCGTCCGCATCAGGATGTGCTGATCGCCGCCCAGGT
>DATISN010000240.1:0-15366 GCA_035581765.1 Halomonas sp. | reverse complement strand
GATGCGCATGGCTCATTCCCCGCCAGCGTAGCGAGTCAGCAATTCACGAAACCCTTCCCCGTAGCGGGCATGACGACGGCCGTAGGCGAGGATCGCTTCCAGATAGCCGAGCTGATGGCCACAGTCATAGGTCTTGCCGCGCATCCGCCAGGCATCCACGCCCTCCTGCTGACGCAACGACTCGATGGCATCGGTCAGTTGGATCTCGTTGCCCGCGCCTGGCGGTGTTTCGGCTAGCAGCCGAAAGATACGGCCCGGCAGAGCATAGCGGCCAATCACCGCGAGGTTCGAGGGGGCCTCGTCAACGGCCGGCTTCTCCACGACGCCGGCCATCTGGCGAGACTCGCCGGGAGCCGGCAATTCGCCTCGGGTATCCACGATGCCGTACTTGTACGTCATATCGTGGGGAACCTCCTCGACCATCAGCTGAGCGTGACCGGTTCGCTCGAACGCCTCCAGCATGCCGGCGAGATCATTGCGCGGGAGTCCCGTGTCGTCGACCAGCACGTCGGGGAGCAACACGGCAAATGGCTCGTCATCACCGATGATCGGCCGGGCACAGAGCACCGCATGGCCCAGCCCCAATGGCTCGGCCTGGCGTATGCTGATGATGTTGACGTCGGCGGGCACGATGGAGCGCAGCTCCTCGAGCAGGTCGTACTTGCCCTTGGCTTCCAGAGTGGCTTCAAGCTCGAAATGCTTGTCGAAGTGGTTTTCGATGGCACCCTTGCTTCCGTGCGTCACCAGGACAATATCCCGAATACCGGCGTCCACAGCTTCCTGCACCACGTACTGGATCACCGGTCGGTCGACGATGGTGATCATTTCCTTGGGTATCGCCTTGGTGGCGGGAAGGCAACGGGTGCCAAAACCGGCGACGGGTAACACTGCCTTGTGAATCATGGGGCCATCCTTGTCTGGCGGGTCGAGATGCAGCCGGGACGGCGACATGGGAATGCCGCCCTGGGTACGCGTAGAATGTCATGATACCGAACGACACACGGCCTGCCACTGTGGCTGACCTAGGACACCAACGGAGATTTCAGATGATAGACAGCCGACCACCGTCGGACAACGTCGACGCGGCGGAAATCGCCAAGTTCGATACCATGGCCGATCACTGGTGGGATCCCGAAGGCGATTTCAAGCCGCTACACGATATCAATCCGTTGCGGCTGGACTTCATCGATGCCAGGGCCGGGCTGGCTGAGCAGAAGGTGCTCGATGTGGGCTGTGGCGGCGGTATTCTCGCCGAGGCCATGGCGTATCGCGGCGCCCATGTGACAGGGATCGACCTGGGTGAGGCGCCCTTGGCGGTGGCGCGGCTGCATGCCGTGGAAAGCGGCAGGGAGATCGATTATCGCTGGATCAGTGTGGAGGCACTGGCCGACGAGGTACCGGGCAGCTTCGACGTGGTGACCTGCATGGAAATGCTCGAGCATGTGCCCGATCCGGCCTCGGTGGTGCGTGCCTGCGCTCGACTGGTGAAGCCCGGCGGCCAGGTATTCTTCTCGACGCTCAACCGCAACCCCAAGGCTTATGCCCTGGCGATCCTGGGCGCGGAATACGTGCTGCGCATGCTGCCTCGCGGCACTCACGATTACGCCAAGTTCATCCGCCCCTCCGAGCTTGCCGGCTGGTGCCGGGCGGCGGGCCTCGAGGTTCGCGAGCAAAGCGGCCTAGTTTACAACCCGCTGACACGACGCTATCGTCTCTCGGCAAGCGACGTATCGGTCAATTACCTCATGCACTGCCGTCGAGAAGTCGTCTGATGCCGGTTAACTCGCGCCCTATGACGCTGCTTTTCGATCTCGACGGCACCCTGGTCGATACCGCGCCCGACCTGGCTCGGGCCACCAATGCCCTGCGCGACAGGCATCGACTCGCCCCCCTTCCTTACCTGGATATCCGCGCTCAGGTCTCCAACGGCGGCAGTGCACTGGTCACCCTGGCCCTGGGTCTCGAGATACACGATTCTGGCCATGATACCGCCCGCGCCTTTCTGCTGGAGGCCTACGGACGCGCCGTGGCGGTGGAGAGTCGCGTCTTCCCGCCGCTGGTGGAATTGCTGGAGGCTTGGGAAGCACTAGCGCGACCCTGGGGAATTGTCACCAACAAGCCCCGGGCCTATGCCGAACCCTTGATCGAGGCGTTGGGGCTGATGCCCGGGGTGCTGCTCTGCGCCGATGACCTGCCGGTCAAGAAGCCCGCGCCCGAACCGCTCTGGGAGGCGGCCCGGCGGCTGCGTTGCACGCCGGACGATTGCTGGTACATCGGCGATCATCTGCGTGACATGCAGGCCGCACGAGCCGCCGGCATGGCGGCCGTTGCCGTGGGCTATGGCTATATCGAGGAAGGCGACGACTATCGGGCCTGGCCGGCTGACTTATGGTTCGACACCCCAGAGGCTCTGGTCGAGGCCCTGCTGGGATGACGTCTCACCAGGCGAGGCGCTATGCCGATTTTGGTGGCTGGGCATCGAATCGTTCGCCGCTATGGCCGCGGCTATCGGGACCCATCAACCACAGGTAGGTCGGCATGATTTCCTCGGGTGAGCGCAGGGCCATGGGGTCCTCGCCCGGGTAGGCGGTCTTGCGCATCTTGGTGCGGGTCGCACCTGGATTGAGACTGTTGATGCGCAAGGTGCCCAAGTGCTCGACCTCGTCGGCCAGCACCTCGACGAAGCCCTCGGTCGCAAACTTCGACACCGCATAGGCGCCCCAATAGGCACGCCCCTTGCGCCCCACGCTTGACGAGGTGAACACCACCGACGCATCGTCAGAAGCCTTGAGCAGGGGCAGTAGCGCCTGGGTCATCCAGATCGGGCCGTTGATGTTGACCTGCATCACCTGTTCCCAGAGCTCGGGATTGTACTGCTCGAAGGGCGTGAGGCGCCCCAGGACGCCGGCATTGTGCAGTATGCCGTCGAGCCGCCCGAATTCCCGGTCCAGCGTCTCCGCCATGTCGTGATAGTCCTTGAGGGTGGCGCCCTCGAAGTTCAGCGGGAAGATGGCAGGCTGGGGGGAACCTTGCGCTTCGATCTCATCGTAGACCTTTTCCAGCTTGGCGATGGTGCGACCCAGCAGAATCACCGTGGCACCCGCCGCGCCGTAAGCCAAGGCCGCCGCCCGACCGATGCCATCGCCCGCCCCAGTCACCATGATGATGCGATTGCGGAGAAGATCCGCCGGCGGCTGGTAATCTATCTTGCAGATCATCGGGGCTCCTTGAAAATCAGTTTTCCTGGCGCAGGAAATCGTTGGCCAATCCGGCGGCACTCGTATCCGGGTGCTCCTCGATCACCCGCTCCAGCAGTGCCCGACTCTCATCCGGCTCGCCCTGGCGCGCCTTGAGCAGACCGTACTTGTAGAGTGTATCCGGCGCCTTGCGGCTTTGTGGGAAGTCATCGAGGACACGCTGGAACGCCGACTCGGCCTGTTCGAGATCGCCTTCTGCAGCGTACAACTCCCCAAGCCAGTAATAGGCATTCGCGGTCAGACCGGTATCAGGATGATTATCGACATAGGCGACGAAGGCATCAATCGCCTCGCTGAACTCGCGCGACTGGACATGCGCGAAGGCCGCCTGGTACTCCGCCTGAGCGTCGGCACTGGTGCCGCTGGGAGATGGCGCATTCGCTACCTGCCGGGCGGCCTCATCATCGACTTCGATTCCGGTATCGACACCCGCCGCGCTCGTGGCCAGGCGATCCTCGATATCCAGATACTGCTCGCGGGTCTGGCGACGCAGCTGCTCCATCTGGTGGCGCAGTTCCTCGACCTGGCCGCGCAACTGCCTGATCTCCTCCTTGTGCTGCTCGACCTGGTTGAAAAGCACAAGGCTACCGCTGGATTCCTCACGCACTTGCGTCTGTTCATAGAAGGAACGCGGCTGATCGGACAGATCCTCGATCAGTGGCTGTTGCGCCATGGCGGGTACCCATGCGGACAACGGGAGCACCAGGGCTCCCGCGCCGCACAGCCCTTTCAGACCGTGTTTCATGCGTGTCTCCTTGACGTGCAAAGACGCCGGTTCAATAGGCGAACACGACGCGACGGTTCTGCGCATAGGTATCTTCGTCATTGCCTTGTGCCGCCGGACGTTCTTCACCATAGGCGACAACATCTATCTGCGACGACGAGACGCCCTGGACGTTCAAAAAACGTTCCACCGCACCCGCGCGGCGCTCACTGAGGGCCATGTTGTATTCGCGAGTGCCGCGCTCGTCGGTATGACCCTGCAGCACTACGCTGGCACTTGAGTTCTCGCGCAGATAGCGTGCATGAGACGTCAATACCGGTTCGAATTCCGACTGGATGGCGTCACTGTCGTAATCGAAATAGATGGTGCGAACGTCGGGAATGCGCGTGTCGGCCTGCTGCCTTGCATCGTCGTCCCCCATGCGGCTGCCGCTGACCTGGCCGCTGCGGGAGGTATCGGTGCCGGCAGCTCCGTCACGCGAGCCATCCGCCGAACCCGCCATCCCATCCTCGCTGCCTCCGCGGCTGGCACAGCCGGTCAGCACTGCCAGAGAGAGTGCAAGTGCCAGACATTTTGCATAGGGCTTGAGTTGCATGTATTCACTCCTTATGGGTCTTGCTAGTTGATGGCGCAAAACAGGGAAGCGCATTAACGGCGATGTGGGTCAGTCCAGAAAGGGTGACCACGCCGGTTCACGCACGTCACCCTCGGCCGAGGGTAGGCGGAAAGAGGATCGGCCATCTGCCGATACTGCCCCGAGAACCCCTCGATTTCCTTGTTGGGTGGCGAAGATTACCATGGTCCCGTTGGGTGCAACACTGGGTGACTCGTCCTGGCTGGAATCGCTGAGCACCACCAGGCGACCGCTGTCTAGCGCCTGGCGCGCGACCTGATAACCGCGATCGCCACCATGGATAAGGAACAGCGATTCGCCGTCCGGTGCAAAGCGACCCCGAGCGTTGTAGTTGCCGGTGAAGGTCAGCCGCTCCGACTCGCCACTGGCGAGATCATGGCGATAGAGCTGTGGCCCGCCACTGCGATCGGAGGTGAAGACCAGACTACGGCCGTCAGGCGCCCAGCTGGGTTCGGTATCGATGCTCGAGTTGTCGGTCAGTCGCTGGAAATCACGGGCGCCAATGTCCATCACGTAGATCTCCGGCTGGCCATCCTTGGATAATGACATCGCCAGTTTGCGGCCGTCAGGCGACCAGGCCGGCGCACCGTTGATCCCCTCGAAGGAGGTGGCGCGAACGCGTTCTCCGGAGTTCAGGTTCTGGATATAGATGGCCGGCCGTTCGGTTTCGAAGGAAACGTAGGCCAGCTTGCGCCCATCCGGTGACCAGGCCGGCGACAGAATCGGCTCGTCTGACGAGAGGATCTGCTGGCTATTGTGTCCATCGGCGTCGGCCACATGAAGGACGAAGCGGATATCTTCGCCAGTGCCCCGCGCGGTCACATAGGCGATCTGCGTCGAGAAGGCGCCCCGGATATCGGTGATCGCTTCGAAGATCTGGTCGCTGATATAGTGCCCGGCCCCACGTAATTCACCATCGCTGGCGGTCACGACTTCGCCGAGCATGCGTCGCTCGCCGTTGACATCCATCAGCTCATACTGGATTCGATAACCATCCCCCTCCTGGCGGGCAGTTCCTACCACAAGGTAGCGAGCGTCCAGGGCTCGCCAGTCACCGAAGCGGACCTCGTCACGCGTGGTCGGTTGCTCGAACATCGCGTTGCGCTCGAGCGGATCGAAATAGCCGCTTCGCGCCAGGTTGTCATGGATGATGCGTGCCACGTCTTCGGGCAGCGCGTCGCCACCGCCGAAAGGCACGACGGCAATGGGTGTGGCCCGGTCGCTGCCACGCGTGATCTCGATGGTGAGGTCAGCCTGGGCCAGGCTGCCGAACATCAGCAACGCGGCCGCAAGCCAGGTAGTTATCAAGGCTTTCATCAGCGGATATCCCCCGGTCTGAAGCGTAGATTGAATTGACGGTAATCCCGTTGCACCGAGGAAGGCAACTCGCGCAACTCGCGAAACGGTGCGGCGGCTTCCACGGCTTGTACCACTGACCGGTCGAAGGCCCCATCACCGCTACCTCGGGTAATACTGGCGGTAAACAGCTCACCCGACGGCCCGAGACGCACTGACACCTCGGCACTGGCACCCTCGGGTGAATTCGATGGAATGACCCAGGCCTGCTCCACCGCGCGCCTGACCAAGGTGATAAAGCTGTTGGCCGCCTGCTGTGCCTGACGCGCGGCGGCCACGTCCTCTGACTCCCCCTCGATGGCGCGATCGAGCCCCTGACTGGCGGCCTCGGCCGCACGGCGTGCGGATTCCTCGCGCTGCCGTTGCTCTTCGGCCTGTTGTTGAGCCTCCTGTTGGCGACGTTGCTCGGCTTCGGCCTGACGTTGCCGTTCAGCCTCGGCTTCGCGTTGACGCTGAGCCTCGAGTTCCTGCTGGCGTTCGCGTTCTGCCGCTTCCTCGCGCTGACGTTGTGCTTCGGCCTCTTCCTGTCGCTGTTGTTCCGCGGCCTGGCGTTGGCGTTCGGCTTCTGCCTCGCGTGCTTGCTCTGCCGCCGCCTCTTCCTCACGACGGGCCTGTTCCGCGGCCTGCTCAGCTTCGCGCTGAGCCTCGGCTTCGGCTTCCTGGCGTTGGCGTTCCTCGGCCTGCTGCTCACGCAGCCGCGCCTGCTCCTCTGCCTGTTCGGCGCGGCGTTGCGCTTCCGCGTCCGCGGCGCGAAGTGCCTCCTCGCGCTCGCGAGCTTCGGCTTCTCGCTGCTGTTGTTCCTCCTCGGCCTGCCGCTGTGCTTCGGCGTTTTCCGCTTGCTCGGCTTCGTCGTCCTGGCGTTCTGCTTCTTCGGCCTGACGCTGCTCCTCTGCCTCACGAGCGAGGGCGCGAGAGCGCGCCTCTTCGGCTTGCTGGGCCTGATTGGTGGTGGTTTCGGTGCTGACAAGGGTCGCCTGGACGATGGAACTGGTCGGCGGTGCCTCTTCCTGCTCGGGGAAGCGCATCACGCTGAATAGCAGAATGCCCAGGTGCAGGACGATGGCAAGGATCGTCGGCAGACCATAGCCCACGCGCTGGTCGTGTCTGGCCATGTCGACTCCTCAACCCTCGCCGGCGGGCGGTTCCGAGATCAAGCCGACATCGGCCACCCCGGCGGTCTGAAGCGTGCTCATCAGGCTGACCACCTGGCCATAGGAAACGTTGCGGTCCCCTCGGACCAGCACCCGTGTCGCCGGGTTTCGATCGAGCAGGATAATGACCCGGTCGGCAATCTCATCAAGGCTCACCGCCGTCTCCTCGTCGCCCAGCGAAATGAAATACTCCCCTTCACGGTTCACCGAGACGATGATCGGTTCGCTGTTTTCGACATCCTCGATCGGTTCCGAACTGGCCTGCGGCAACTCGACCTGAACGCCCTGGGTCAGCATCGGCGCGGTAATCATGAAGATCACCAGCAACACCAGCATGACGTCGATGAAGGGCACCACATTGATTTCGCCCATTGGCTTGCGGGCGCCGCGGCGATTGAAAGGTCCATGCATGATGCGACTCCCTCAGGCGGTACCGGTTTCGGCCCGGCCCTGCAGGTTGCGATGCAGGATGGAATGAAATTCCTCGGCGAAGTCTTCGTACTTGCCTAGAAGGCGCCCGGACTCGGCCGAAAGCCGGTTGTAGAAGATGACCGCCGGGATGGCAGCGAACAGGCCCATCGCCGTGGCGATCAGCGCCTCGGCGATCCAGGGGGCTACCGTGGAGAGCGTCGCTTGCTGGGCCATGGACAGTGACTGGAAGGACCCCATGATTCCCCAGACGGTGCCGAACAGGCCAATATAAGGGCTGGCCGACGCGACGGTGGCCAGGAATACCAGGTGCAGGTTGAGACGCTCCTCCTCCCGTGACCAGGCCACCCGCATGCTGCGCTGCACGCCATCGAGGATCGCCTGGGGGCTGCGGGTCTTGGGCAGCAGGCGATTGAATTCGCGAAAGCCGGAGCGGAACAGGTGCTCGGCACCCTGGGTTTCCTGCTCTGATGGTGTCTCACGGTAGAGTTCGTTGAGATCGACACCGGACCAGAAGCGCTCCTCGAAGGCCTGGTGCGCCTTGCGGGCACGGCGCATCACGAAGGTTCGCTGGAAGATCATGACCCAGGAAATGATCGAAGCGATTATCAGGAGCAGCATGACGGCCTGCACCACGGTGCTCGCATTCATGATCAGGTGGGGAATTGACATCGAGTCGTTCACGGGCATCCTCGTCAGACTGACTGTTGAGCATCTTGCGGGTGGTCGGAGGCTGATCGAGAGATCAGGGCTGCGGCGAGTGCCGGGGGCCATGGGGTGGGCCTGAATCGCTTGGCATCGACACAGGCGATGCCGACCCTGGCGTCGCAGAGTCGCTCACCCGCGCGGGCCACCGTCTGGCCAAACTGCACGCGGCAGCGGCCTTGGGTCAACATCTCGACACTGACCTCCAGGCTGTCATCTAGGCGAGCGGGCTTGGCATAGTGGCATTCCAGTCGATGCACCACCAGCTGGACGCCGCTCTCGAGCAACGCCTGCTGGGTGATCCCGGACACGCGCAGCCATTCGCTACGCGCCCGCTCCATGTATTTCAGATAGTTGACGTAGTAGACGATGCCGCCGGCATCGGTATCTTCGATATATACGCGCACCGGCCAATGAAACGGCATCATGAACGCACCTGTCTCATGGACGAACCTCTCCCGGCGCATTCACGGAATGCTGGTCGGGGGCCAACTCGAAGTGCTGCCAGGCCTGACGCGTGACCACGCGGCCACGGGCGGTGCGCATCATCAACCCCTGCTGTATCAGGTAGGGCTCGATGACATCCTCGATGGTGTCGCGCTCCTCGCCGATCGCTGCCGCGAGGGAGTCGACACCGACCGGGCCGCCATCGAACTTCTCGATCATCGCCAGCAACAAGCGTCGGTCCATATGGTCGAGCCCATGATGATCGACATGCAGCATGTTGAGCGCCATGTCGGCGGTTTGGGCGTCGATGTGCCCGTTGCCGCGCACTTCGGCATAGTCGCGAACACGGCGCAGCAGCCGGTTGGCGATTCGTGGGGTACCGCGCGAGCGGCGGGCGATTTCCACCGCCCCGGCCCGATCGGCCTCGACCCGCAGCAATCGTGCCGAGCGGCTGACGATCTCGGTGAGGTCGTCGATGTTATAGAATTCCAGGCGCTGGACGATGCCGAAACGGTCGCGCAGCGGTGAGGTCAGAAGCCCCGCGCGAGTCGTGGCGCCGACGAGGGTGAAGTTGGGCAAGTCGAGCTTGATGGAGCGTGCGGCGGGACCTTCTCCGATCACGATGTCGAGCTGGAAATCCTCCATGGCGGGATAGAGGATTTCCTCGATCACCGGCGACAGACGGTGGATCTCGTCGATGAAGAGCACATCGCCGGGCTGGAGATTGGTGAGCATGGCGGCCAGGTCGCCAGCTCGCTCGAGTACCGGGCCGGAGGTCGACTTGAGCCCGACGCCCATTTCCTCGGCGATGATGTTGGCGAGTGTCGTCTTGCCAAGCCCCGGCGGACCGAACACCAGGGTGTGATCGAGGCTCTCCTCCCGGCCTCGCGCCGCGTCGATGAAGATCTCGAGCTGCTCGCGAACCCGGAGCTGACCAATGTAATCGGCCAGTCGCTTGGGGCGGATGGCGCGGTCGATGTGCCCTTCTCCATCGCGCGAGTCGGCGGCGATCAGGCGATCATTTTCCAGCATCGGCGCTCCTCCGGCTCGGCAGGGTCGTGACGTGTGACATGGTAAGCATCACCCGGCCAGGCGTCGGCTGAGCGCCGCCTTGATCATGGCCTCGGTGGATGGCTCCTGTTCGAGCCCGACGAGCATCCTGGCCGCTTCCGCGGGCTTGTACCCCAGGCTGATGAGCGCGGACTCGGCATCGACCAGGGGATCCTGGCGAGATGATGTCGCGCCAGTGCCGCCTTCGAAGCCGGGAAGTGTCTCGCGCGGGGCGTCCCAGTGGGGGAAGCGATCGCGCATCTCGATGATCAACCGCTCGGCCGTCTTTTTGCCCACCCCAGGCAGGCGGGTCAGGGCCTTGGCATCGTCATCCAGCACACAACGAATGAAGGCGTCTTCGTCCATCCCGGAAAGAATCGCCAGGGCAAGACGCGGACCGACGCCATTGACCTTTATCAGGGCACGAAATAACGCTCTTTCCTGCTCCCGTGCGAAACCGTAGAGGAGATGGGCGTCGTCACGCACCACCAGGTGCGTGTAAATGGACACCGGTTCGCCGCTCGCGGGCAGCGACACTAGGGTGTTCATCGAGGCTTCCAGCTCGTAGCCGACGCCGCTGACATCCACGACCAACCAGGGCGGCTGTTTCTCGAGCAGGGTGCCACGCAGGCGTCCGATCATGGGGTTGTCATATCCCTTGCTATCAAGTCCATCGTGACCACTTGGATCACTGTGCCAACACTATACTGGTCGCCCGAGCGACTGACCAGCCTGCCATCAAACGCCGTTCGAGAATGATGTCGGATTGCCATGTAGCGTGGGATTTCAAGGCCGGAAGTCGCGCCAGGACCCGCCCTTGCGGCGGCTACGGTGACCACCAAAACTTCCTGCGGTAAGCAGGCCGCTGCGGGCATGGGCATGGGTCAGGGCAATGGCGAGTGCATCGGCCGCATCGGCCTGGGGCGTCCCGTCGAGCCCCAGGATGGCCGCCACCATATGCTGCACTTGCGTCTTGTCGGCATTCCCGCTGCCGGTAACGGCCTGCTTTATCTGGCGCGGCCCGTATTCGCTCACGGGCAGACCGTGATTGGCTGCACAGACAATCGCGGTGCCACGCGCCTGGCCGAGCTTGAGCGCCGAATCGGCATTCTTGGCCATGAACACCTGCTCGATGGCGAATTCCCCCGGGCGGTGCACGGCGATCAGCTCGGCGATGCCGGCGTAGATCTGGGCGAGCCGCTGGGCAAGGTCATCGGCCTGGATGCGGATACAACCGCTGGCCACGTAGCGTGGGGTGGAACTGGCGACGTCCAACACGCCGTATCCGGTAATCCGCGAGCCGGGGTCGATACCGAGAATCAGCATGTTGCCCGCGCTATCAAGATGTTCGTGAACGTCCTGGCCATCACCGATGTCCTCCGGCGTATCGAGACGCCTTGCCATGAAGCTGACACCGGCGCCTTGGGGCGCCGGTGAGTCGGTCTTCGAGGTCGCGAAGCGAAATGCCTATTCGCTTGCGGTCTCTGCCTTGGCCTTCGGACGCAAGCGTATATTGAGCTCGCGCAGCTGGTCGTTGCTGACCTCGCCCGGCGCATCGGTCATCAGGCAGGCAGCGCTCTGGGTCTTCGGGAAGGCAATCACCTCACGAATGGTGCGCGCCCCGGCCATCAGCATCACCAGGCGGTCAAGGCCGAAAGCCAAGCCACCATGGGGCGGCGCGCCGTATTGCAACGCATCGAGCAGGAAGCCGAACTTCTCGCGGGCCTCATGTTCGTCGATACCGAGAATCTGAAACACGGTGTTCTGCATCGCCTGATCGTGGATACGAATCGAGCCGCCGCCCAGCTCCGTTCCGTTTAGCACCATGTCATAGGCCCGCGAGAGTGCCGAGGCCGGAGATTCCTTCAGCGCTTCCGGGCTGCACGAGGGGGAGGTGAACGGGTGATGCAGCGGACTGAGACGGCCATTGTCATCGCTTTCGAACATCGGGAAGTCGACCACCCACAGCGGCGCCCAGGCCTGGGTATAAAGCGCGAGGTCCTCGCCCAGCTTGACGCGCAGCGCACCAATCGCCTCGTTGACAATGCGCGTCTTGTCGGCACCGAAGAAGATGATGTCACCGTCCTCGGCGCCGACGCGATCCAGCAGCTCCTCGACCACGTTCTCCATGAACTTGACGATCGGTGACTGCAGTCCTTCAAGGCCCTTGGCACGCTCGTTGACCTTGATCCAGGCCAGCCCCTTGGCGCCATAGATGCCCACGAACTTGGTGTACGCGTCGATCTCCTTGCGCGAGAGCTTGCCACCGCCGGGCACGCGCAGCGCCGCGACCCGGCCGTCGTCGGCGCTGGCCGGGCCGGAGAAGACCTTGAAATCCACCTGGGTCATCAGGTCATCGACGTCGGTGAGTTCCAGCGGGATGCGCAGGTCGGGCTTGTCGGACCCGAAGCGATGCATGGCCTCGTGCCAGGTCATCCGCGGGAAGTCGGGCAGTTCCTCCGCCAGGACCTCCTTGAACAGCTGGCGAATCATCGCCTCGGTGATGCCCATGATATCGTCCTCCTCCACGAAGGAGGCCTCGATATCGATCTGGGTGAATTCCGGCTGACGATCGGCGCGCAGGTCCTCGTCGCGGAAGCATTTCGCGATCTGATAATAGCGGTCGAATCCGGCCACCATCAGCAACTGCTTGAACAACTGCGGCGACTGCGGCAGCGCGAAGAAGCTGCCGGCATGCGTGCGGCTTGGGACCAGGTAATCGCGAGCGCCCTCAGGGGTCGCCCGCGTCAGGATCGGTGTCTCGATGTCCAGAAAGCCCTGCCCTTCCAGGAAGGCCCGTACGCTATGGGAAATACGCGAACGCAGGCGCAGCTTCTCGATCATTTCCGGGCGGCGCAGGTCGATGTAGCGATGCTTGAGGCGAACTTCCTCGCCGACCTTGCCATGCTCGTCGAGTTGAAAAGGCGGCGTGGCGGCGGTATTGAGCACTTCCACTTCCTTGGCCAGCACCTCGATCATGCCGGTGGGCATGTTGGGGTTCTGGGTGCCTTCGGGGCGCAGACGAATCCGACCGACGATACGCAGGACATACTCGCCGCGGGCGCGGTCGGCATTGGCGAAAGCCTCGGCGGTATCGGGGTCAACCACGACCTGGGCGATGCCGTCGCGATCGCGCATGTCGAGGAAGATCACACCCCCGTGGTCGCGGCGGCGATGTACCCATCCACACAGTGTGACCGTCTGGTCCACCTGGGTCTCGTTCAGCTGGCCGCAATAATGGCTGCGCATGTCGTATCCTGTTCCGTTGCGTTGTCGAAATATAGTTGCCTGAAGCTCGAGCCAGGGGCGGCGCTCAGGCCGCGGTTTCATCCTTCTTGGTCGCTGGCTTGCTGCTTGCCGGCGCTTTGTCGCTCGAACCCGATGATTCGCCAGAGGAATCCCCGGCCAGATTCTTCTTGCTGCCGGACTTGAAATCGGTCTCGTACCAGCCACTGCCGGCGAGACGGAAGCCCGCGGCGGAGATCAGCCGTGTCAATTCGGGGGTCTCGCAGGCCGGGCAGTCGGTCAGCAAGGGGGCGCTGATCTTCTGCAGCTTTTCCAGACGATGGCCGCAGGCCTTGCACTCGTATTCGTAGATGGGCATGGTTTGAAACACTCCAGAACGACATTATCCAGTAGGGGCGGCGCCAGGCGATATGGGCGCCTCGCCTGACGAACATGTGGCCGGCCCACGGATATTCCAAGCCTGCCCAAAGCCGGACATTATAGCGTGACCACCACCACTGCGGGCAAGGCATGCGCTCTGCCCGTCACTTTGTACGTAACAAGGAACCGCCACCAAGGAAATCACATGAAAGCCGTGATTCTCGATGCCGACAGCCTCGGCCACGATATCGACCTCACCCCGATCCGCGACTGTGTCGACACTCTCGACGTCCATCCACTCAGCACGACCGAGCAGAGCGCCGAGCGTCTCGCCGGCGCACGGGTTGCCATCGTCAACAAGGTGGTCCTCGACGCCGCGACCCTGAAAGCATTACCCGAGCTACGCCTGATCTGTGTGCTGGCGACAGGCACCAACAACATCGACATGGCGGCCGCCGAGCGGCTCGGCGTCGATGTGCGTAACGTCACTGCCTACGGGACTGCCAGCGTCGCCCAGCACACCCTGATGCTGATCCTGGCGCTGGCCAACCGCCTGCCGCTCTACCAGCGGGATATGCGTGACGGACGCTGGAATCAGAGCCCGATTTTCTGTCTGATGGATCACCGCACCCTGCAGCTCGAAGGCAAGCATCTGGTGGTCGTTGGCCAAGGTGAGCTGGGCTCCAAGGTCGCTCAACTGGGCGAGGCGTTGGGCATGAAGGTCAGCTTCGCGGCCCGGCCGGGCAACGAGGCCAATGACAGTCGCCGTGGTTTTGATGAGCTGGCCTCCGAGGCCGATGTGATCAGCCTGCACTGCCCGCTCACCGATGCGACGCGTCACCTGGTCGACGCCGAACTGCTTGACCGTCTCAAGCCCGGGGCCCTGCTGATCAATTGTGCTCGCGGCGGCATCATCGACGAACAGGCCGCCCTCGTCGCCCTGCGTGACGGCCGTCTCGGCGGGCTCGGGGTCGACGTGCTGCCCAAGGAGCCGCCGCGCGACGGTCATCCACTGCTCGATGCCCTTGCCGAGCCTCTCAACCTGATCGTTACGCCCCATAATGCCTGGATCACGCCCGAAGCCCGTCAGCGCATCGTCTCGTTGACCGTGGATAACCTGCGTGCCTGGCAAGCCAGCTGAACCGGGGACATCGCCATGCTCTTCAATCTTGGCTCGATCAACCTCGACCACTTCTACCGCGTTGCCCATTTCGTCATGCCCGGCGAGACGCTGGCGAGCCAAGATTATCGTATCGGCCTGGGTGGCAAGGGCGTCAACCAGTCGCTGGCCCTGGCGCGTGCCGGTGCCGCGGTCTCGCATTGGGGGCGCGTCGGCCGCCAGGATGGCTGGGCCCGCGACCTTCTCGCCAAGGCCGGTATCGATGTCTCGCGTGTCGAATTGGTGGACGAACCCAGCGGGCATGCGATCATCCAGGTCGACGACCGGGGCGAGAATGCCATTCTGCTCTTTGCCGGCGCCAACCACGGTTTCCTGACGTCGAGGCTCGATGAGGCGCTCGGCACCACGCAACCCGGGGACTGGCTGTTGGTGCAGAATGAATGCAACGCCCTGCCCCATCTGATGACCCAGGCCGCCGCGCATGGCTTGAACATTGCGTTCAACCCGGCGCCGATGACCGACGCGGTGCTATCGCTTCCACTGGAAGGATGCCGCCTGCTGTTCGTCAATCGCGGCGAGGCAGCCCGCCTGGTCGAACTGCCGGAATCGACCGCAGCGGAGGCGCTACTTGACGCACTCACGATCAGGCTTCCCGACACCGAGACGGTATTGACACTGGGTGGCGAGGGCGCCTGGCATCAACAAGGCGGCGAGCGGCATTACCAACCTGCCCTGCCGGTCACGGCGGTCGACACCACCGCCGCTGGTGATACCTTTATCGGCTATTACCTGGCCGCCCTGCAGGAAGGCAGCAGCGTGACGAAGTGCCTGCATCTCGCCACCATCGCCGCCGGCCTGTGCGTTCAGCGCCATGGGTCGGCCGACAG
>DATISN010000239.1:0-4512 GCA_035581765.1 Halomonas sp. | reverse complement strand
GATCGCGAGGGGGTGGCCGAGCTCGAAGCGCGGCTCGAGGCGCATGCGCAGGATGGCGGCTCCGTGCTGGTCACCACTCACCACGCGCTCAGGGCGACGCCAGCCCTGCGCCATGTGCGGCTTGGAGCCGGCAATGCACCTGTCCGGCACTGAGGAATCGGTGAGCAAGGTCGCGCCCGCCACGCCGCCGCGCAGGGAACCTCATGGCGGGCTGAGGGTCGCATTGCAAGCCACCTTCAAGCGTGACCTGACACTGCTGATGCGGCGGCGTGGTGAAGTCTTCAACCCGCTGGTGTTCTTCGCGCTGGTGATCACGCTGTTCCCGATCGGCATCTCGCCCGACCCGGAACTGCTGTCCACCATCGCTCCGGGCTTGCTCTGGGTAGCGGCCCTGCTTGCGGCATTGCTGTCGCTCGATAGCCTGTTCCGCGGCGACTACGACGACGGCAGCCTGGAGCAGTTATTGCTTTCTCCGCAGCCGCTCGCGGCGCTGGCGCTGGCCAAGGTGGCGGTGCACTGGCTCGTGACGGGTCTACCACTCGCCTTGATGGCGCCGGTGCTCGGCATCATGCTGTCGCTGCCGGCCGGCAGCTATCTGGTCCTGTCGCTGTCGCTGGCGCTCGGAAGTGCCAGCCTGAGCCTGATCGGCGCCATCGGCGCCGCCCTCACCGTGGGGCTTTCGCGTGGCGGTGTGCTGCTCTCGCTGCTGGTATTGCCGCTTTACATTCCGGTGCTGATCTTCGGGGCCGGCGCCGTCCAGGCGGCCATTCTGGGGGACGGGATCACGGCACACCTGGCGATACTCGGCGCCCTGCTCGCGGTGGCGCTGATCTTCGCGCCCTGGGCGATCGCGGCGTCGCTGCGCATCAGTATCAACGGATGAGGAATTAACGAGGCATGTGGGCGTTTATTCATAAGTTGGGATCACCCAAGTGGTTCTATGCCATCAGCGCTCGCCTGCTGCCCTGGTTCTGGGTGGCGGCGGCGCTGTTGATCGCGGTCGGCAGCATCTGGGGGCTGGCCTTCGCGCCGGCGGACTACCAGCAGGGCAACAGTTTCCGGATCATCTACGTGCATGTGCCGGCGGCGTTCCTGGCCCAGTCGATCTTCGTGGCCATGGCGGTGTCCGGGCTGATCTTCATGGTCTGGAAGATCAAGATCGCCGACATGGCCGCCGCGATGATGGCCCCGCTGGGGGCGGCCATGACCTTTATCGCGCTGTTCTCCGGCGCCGTCTGGGGCGTGCCCACCTGGGGCACCTGGTGGATGTGGGACGCGCGCCTGACCTCCATGCTGATCCTGCTGTTCCTGTACGTCGGGGTGATCGCCCTTCGCGGGGCCTTCTCCAGCCGCGACAGTGCCTCCCGGGCGGCGTCCGTGCTGGCCATGGTGGGCGTGATCAATATCCCCATCATCAAGTACTCGGTGGACTGGTGGTACACCCTGCACCAGCCGGCGACGTTCAGCGTGACCTCGCGTCCCACCATGCCGATGGAGATGTGGTTGCCGCTGTTGATCATGGTGCTGGGCTTCTACTGCTTCTTCATTGCCCTGACGCTGACGCGGACCCGCAGCGAGATCCTGCGCCGCGAGTCGACCAAGCGCTGGGTGCGTGAGCTGGCCGGGGAGGAGCGCTGATGGCCTTCTCGTCACTGAACGACTTTCTCGCCATGGGCGGGCACGCGCCCTATGTCTGGAGCGCCTGGGCGATGACCCTGCTGCTGCTGCTGGGCAGTGTGTGGCACGCACGCCACGAGCGTCGCCAGCTGATACGTCAATTGCAGCGCCGCGGCCGCCGCGAGCGGCACCACGCCGCCCAAGGCCGGGCAACAGATTCCCGTTCGAGGGCTGGAGACATCGATGAGACCTAAGCGCCGACAGAAACTCTTCGTGATCCTGGGACTGGTATGCCTGGCGGCGATTGCCGTGGGCCTGACGCTCTTTGCGCTGCGCGCCAACATCAACCTGTTCTTCAGCCCCGTCCAGATCGCCGCCGGGGATGCGCCCTTCGAGCGCACCCTGCGGGCCGGTGGCATGGTCAAGGAAGGCTCGGTCTCACGCGACAACGACACCCTGGACGTGGCCTTCACCGTCACCGATTACGTGGACGACGTGGAGGTGCGCTACAGCGGCATCCTTCCCGACCTGTTTCGCGAAGGACAGGGCGTGGTGGTGGTCGGCGAGCTGACCCAAGAGGGCTGGATCCGGGCCGATGAAGTGCTTGCCCGCCACGACGAGAATTACATGCCGCCGGAAGTCGCCCAGGCGCTGGAGGAGGCCGGCTACTCGCCCGAGGACTACCAGGCCAAGGCCGAAGAGGTGGGCAAGAAGATGGAAGCCCAGGCGAAAGACAGCGGCGACGGCCGGACCAACTGAGCGGAGTGCCCATGCAGACCCTGATGATTCCCGAGATCGGCCACTTCGCCCTGATCATCGCCCTGTTGATGGCGTTGGTGCAGGGGGTGATGCCACTGGCCGGGGCGGCCACGCGCCGCCCATTGTGGATGGCCTATGCACGCCCCATGGCCATCGGCCAGTTCCTGTTCCTGGGCATCGCCTACCTTTGCCTGACCGCCAGTTACCTGCTCGACGACTTCAGTGTGGCCAATGTCGCCAACAACTCCAACTCGCTGCTGCCCTGGTACTACAAGGCCAGCGCGGTCTGGGGCAATCACGAGGGCTCGGTGCTGCTGTGGAGCCTGATCCTGGCGGGCTGGTCCTTCGCCGTCAGCCACTTCTCGCGGGAGTTGCCGCGCGACATGCTGGCCCGGGTGCTGGGCGTCATGGGGCTGGTCAGCGTCGGCTTCCTGGCGTTCGTGCTGATCACCTCCAATCCCTTCGAGCGGCTGCTGCCCAACCTGCCCGACGACGGCGCCGATCTCAATCCGCTGCTTCAGGACTTCGGGTTGATCGTGCATCCGCCGATGCTCTACATGGGCTACGTGGGCTTCTCGGTGGTCTTCGCCTTCGCCATCGCCGCCCTGCTGGGCGGGCGCCTGGACGCCGCCTGGACGCGTTGGGCGCGCCCCTGGACCAACATCGCCTGGGCGTTTCTCACCGTGGGCATCGCGCTCGGCAGCTGGTGGGCCTATTACGAGCTCGGCTGGGGCGGCTGGTGGTTCTGGGACCCGGTGGAAAACGCCTCGCTGCTGCCCTGGCTGGCGGGAACGGCGTTGATCCACTCGCTGGCCGTCACCGAGAAGCGGGGCTCCTTCAAGAGCTGGACGGTGCTGCTGGCGATCACCACCTTCTCGCTGTCGTTGATGGGCACCTTCCTGGTGCGCTCGGGCGTGCTCACCTCCGTGCATGCCTTCGCCAACGACCCCTCGCGCGGCTTGTTCATCCTGGTGTTGCTGGGGATTACCGTCGGCCTGTCGCTGCTGCTGTTCGCGTTGCGGGCACCTCGGGTCAGCCACCAGGTGGGGTTCAACTGGCTGTCCCGCGATGCCCTGCTGCTGATCAACAACATCTTGCTGGTGATCATCACCGTCACCGTCCTGCTGGGCACGGTCTACCCGCTGCTGCTCGATGCCTTGAACCTGGGCAAGATCAGCGTGGGTCCGCCCTACTTCAATGCGCTTTTCGTGCCGCTCACCGTGCTGCTCTGCCTGTTCATGGGCCTCGGCCCGATGTCGCGGTGGAAGCGCATGGACGGCCGCGATCTATTCAAGCGCAGCTGGCTGTCGGGTCTCGCCGCCTTGCTTATCGGCATGGCAGCGCCGCTGGCCTACGGCGGCGAGTGGAACCTCAAGGTCTCGCTGGGGCTGGTCGTGGCGTTATGGATCGTGCTACCGATGGCGCGCGACCTGTGGACCAAGTCGCGCCATTCGGCGGGGCGCCTGGCCGGCGTCAAGCGGTTGTCGCTGGCCTACTGGGGCATGGTGCTGGGTCACCTTGGGGTGGCGGTGACCATCATCGGGGTCACGGTGGTGTCGAACTACGCCATCGAGCGCAATGTGCGCATGGGCGTTGGCGACAGCGTCGAGGTCGCCGGTTACACCTTTACCATGACCGAACTCGCCAACCGTCGCGGCCCCAACTACCTGGCCGATACGGCGCTGATAGAAGTACGTCGCGGCGATAGCCGACGCGAGTTCGTCATGGAGCCCGAGAAGCGCCTTTATATCGCCCGCGGCATGCCGATGACCCAGGTGGCGCTGAGCCCGGGGCTGTTCCGTGACCTCTACGTGGCCATGGGCGAGGAACTGGAAGGAGACAGCTGGGCCATGCGCCTCCAGTACAAACCCTTCGTGCGCTGGATGTGGCTGGGCGCGCTGCTGATGGCCGCGGGCGGCATCATGGCTGTGGTCGACAAGCGCTACCGTCGCACCGCCGCCGTTCGCGACCCGGAAGACGCTCGGGCGGCCAGCACGCGGGAGGCCACGGCATGACGCGTCGCTTGCTGCTGCTGTTGCCGCTGGTCGGTTTTCTGGTGCTGGGGATATTTCTCTACCTGGGGCTGTCGATCAACCCGTTCGAGCGCGATTCCGCTCTGATGGCCCGGGAATTTCC
>DATISN010000238.1:0-11535 GCA_035581765.1 Halomonas sp. | reverse complement strand
AACTTTCCTTTGCGAAAAATCGTGCATCCATCAGGTAGCGTCAAGTCGCGTAAGGTGACTTCCGTTAGGTTTTGGCACCTGCCACTCGGAGCCAGCGTGGCCGGTGTCAAGGAAGTGGCGAGTGTCAAGAAAGAACCCGTTCCGCCACCCGCTCACGAACGTCTCGATAGGAATGCTCCTCCAGTGCCGCAAAGCCGGGCAATCGGCGAGCCTTAAGCGGTGTGAAAAGGGGGGTCGAAATGCCACACAGGAAGCGGGTGAGCAAGTCCGCTGAGGCGGGTAGGCCGGCGTCATGCTCGGCCAGCCGTTCTAACAAGGGCTGGCAGAGGGACTCGACATCCTGATGTTCCAGCGGTGCGGGTGCGCTCACAGCGGGCAGACGAGCCACCTGACCCCGGCAGGTCGAACAGTGACCACATTGCTCGGGCACGCGGGTGTCGCCAAACCATTCGGCCAGGCGCCGGCTGAGACAATCGTCGCTCTCGAACAGGGCCAGCATGGCATGCAGCCGCTCGACTTCCGACTGCTCCTTGTGACGAAAGTAATCAAAGAGTTCATCGGTCAGCGTGTTGGCATCGATATCGGGATTACATACCGCGTAGACGTCGGTCATTTGCTTGCTTTCCAGCTCCAGCCAGCCCTTCTCGACGAAATAGTCAAGTGCGGTAAGAACTCGCGATCGCCGAGTATCGAGGCCACGTTCGGTGCCCAGGGCATCGAGTGTGGCGAAATCCAGCGCGTACCAGGTGCGTGCGCGACGCGAGGCGTCGAGGATCGCCTGCACGAAGTCGCGTCGTTCGCCCTGGAAGCGTTCGACCAGGCGCTCGGCGGGATCGTGAAGCTTGAAGCGATAGTCGGCAAAGAAACTGTAACGCGGGGCGATGATACCGCGCAGCTCCAGCTGCACGAGCAGCGTCTTGAACGGCAGCGGACGGATATTGGATTGCTGCGAGAGACGATTGAGCAATAGCTCCCACTGGCTTTCGGCGCCTCCCTTCGATGAGGCGATCAGCTCGTCGATGACGTGGCGAATGCCATGAGGTTCCGGTGTGTCCCCGTAGACGAAGTTCTCGAGCACGGTGAGATGGTCGCGGCCTGCCAGCATCAGGCAGGACGCGGGAAGGCCGTCGCGACCGGCGCGACCGATCTCCTGGCTGTAGTTCTCCACCGACTTGGGCAGGTCGAAGTGTACGACGTTGCGAATATCCGTCTTGTCGATGCCCATGCCGAAGGCGATGGTGGCGACGATGCAGGGTACCCGGCCGGCCATGAAGTCTCGCTGAAGCGCCTCGCGACGCTCACCGTCGAGTCCGGCATGATACGCCACCGCGTCAAGGCCCGCCGCGGTCAGGTAGGCGGCGATGCGCTCGGCGGTCTGTTGCAGGGTAACGTAGACGATAGTGGGCTGTGTTGGGGTGGCCTCCAGGCGAGGGCGCAGCCACTCGACTAGCCGTGCGGGACGCTCCTGCGCGGCGACGGGGCTCACCTGGAGGTCAAGATTGGGGCGATAGAAGCCGGTGGCGGTGACATCGTCCGGCAAGATATCGAAACGATCGCGCATGTCATCGATGACACGCGGGGTCGCCGTGGCGGTTAGCAGGAGAACCTGGGGAATGCCGAAGTCGCGGCGGTAGGTGGGCAGCTTGAGATAGTCGGGACGAAAATTATGGCCCCACTCGGAAATACAGTGCGCCTCGTCGACGACCATCAACGAGATCGGCACCTGACGGATGAAGGCGCGAAAGCGTTCATTCTTGAGGCGTTCCACCGAGACCATCAGGATGCGGATCTCGCCGCGCTTGACGCCCTCCATCACCGCCGCCGCCTCGTCGCGGCTCTGGCCGGAATCGAGACTCGCCGCGGCAATCTCATGGCGCTCGAGAAACGCCAGTTGATCCTGCATCAGTGCCAGCAGCGGCGAGATCACCAGCGTCAGGTGGGGCAGATGCAGCGCCGGCAACTGGTAGCAAAGCGACTTGCCCGAACCCGTCGGGAAGATCGCCGCCGCCGACCGCCCGGCGATCACCGCGTCGATCACCGGGCCCTGGCCCGGGCGTAACGTGGAGTAGCCGAAGACCTGTTCGAGCGTCTGCTGGATCATGGAGGGATGTCGCTCTGCGGCTGTCAGGGGCCAGAGCATATCATTGGGGGTAATGGGCGTCGTCAGGCGCCCGTCTTCACCCGGTTACGGCCTTGCCTCTTGGCGACGTAGAGCTGCCGGTCGGCCCGGGCTATCAAGGCGTCGCAGCTGTCGCCTTGCCGATACTCGGCCAGGCCGATGCTCACGGTAATGGCCCCGGGGCCGAGGCCGAAGTCATGCTCGGCGATACGTTGGCGAAGTCGCTCGGCAAGCGCCCGGCAGCGGGAGAGGGGCGTCAGTGGTATCAGCAGGACGAACTCCTCACCGCCCAGACGGGCCACCAGATCTTCCTCGCGTAGCAATTGACGACACAGAGTCGCCAGACCGCTCAACACATGATCGCCCTGGAGATGTCCCCAGGTATCGTTGATCAACTTGAAGTGATCCAGATCGAGCATCATCAGCGACAACGGAGTGCCGTGACGATTGCTGAGGGACATGTCTTCCTCGAGGCGTTCCATCAGCCGTCGGCGATTGGCCACGCCGGTGAGATCGTCGGTATGAGACAGATGACGCAGACGTGACTCTTCGGCGACCTGATCGGTGACGTCGAGCATCATGCCGTGCCAGAGCACTTCGCGGTCGTTTCGGCGTGGCTGGGCATGCACGGCGATCCAGCTCGTCCGGCCGTTCCTCAGGCGAAGCTGAAATTTGGTGTTAAGCGGCGTCATGTAGCGGGCAGAGCGCTCGATGCTGGCCATCAGGCGCGGGTAGTCGGCGGTGTTCAGGCGTTCCTGCAGTGCCGGACGTGCATCATGGGCGAGCTGTCGTCTATCGATGCCTGCGAACCGGGTGCCGTGGCCGGCAAGGTAGGGAAAATGCATATGCCCATCAGGGCTGCGTTTCAACTGGAAGATCACACCGGGCAGTTGCTCGGTCAATTTGTTGAGCGCGCCTGCATCCAGGTCCCGTCGGTCGGTCATGACGTCATTGAAGGACATGCGAAGGGTCCTTTTCCTGCTGCGTGCAGGGCGTATGTTCTTGTCTTGGCAGGCTAAACGCGGCTAATAAAGGCAATTATAATACCCTTGCCGAGCGTCGGAAGCATCCTACGCAGGATGTAAGTGTTTGCCGACAATTCACAACGGCGTGAATCCTTATAACCGCCTTCAGCGTGGGGCATCATAGCGTTCCTGGCGATAGCGGGAGTAAACCACCTGCCAGAGTTGCAGATGGCCCGCTCGGAAGGCGCCTGCGCAAAAGGCGCTTGGAGGCCGGATGCGCGCGATCACCCAGCCCATGGCGGATCAGCCGGCAGGCCAGCTCGTCGATACAGTGCAATCCCACCAGCCGTCCATGTAGGCCTCGCCGAGACCCAGCGTTCCGTGGCGCAACACGCGTGAGAAAAGGTCGGGATGAAAGATGCGGATATCGTGGGATGCCGAGCCGTTAAGGGTGATGCCGGAGCCGTCCAGTAGCTGCTCGATGATGTGTCGGGCCGCTGATCCTCGGCGTTTCGGTCTCGGCGCAGATGTGTGCCACACATGGATAGCGTCAAGGGGTGTATTTGCTTACCGTAGGGCATAGCCAATCGAAGAAAACCGAGGTTTGTGGAATATGACAAATGCTGACGGCCACGCAGACCGCTCCGTTGAGCATCGCCAAGCCGCAAAGGGGGGTGCGAAGGGCGCGGCCGGACGCGTCAGCCTGGTCGGGGCTGGCCCGGGAGACCCCGAGCTATTGACGCTGAAGGCGCTGCGTCGACTCCAGGATGCCGAGGTCATTCTCCATGATCGCCTGGTCAGTGAGGAGATCCTGGCGTTGGCCGCCCCCGATGCCGAGCGACGCTATGTCGGCAAGGCACGCTCCCGTCACAGCGTCCCCCAGGAAGGCATCAACCAGGCATTGGTCGACTGGGCGAATGCCGGCAAGCGCGTCGTCAGATTGAAGGGCGGCGATCCTTTCATCTTCGGACGAGGGGGGGAGGAGCTCGAGGCGCTGGTGGCGGCCGGTATCGAGGTGGAGGTGATACCAGGCATCACGGCTGCTTCGGGCTGCGCCGCCTATGCCGGCATTCCGCTGACCCATCGCGATCATGCCCAATCCGTGCGATTGATTACCGGACACTTGCGAAACGGTAGCTGCGATCTGGACTGGGCGGCGCTGGCAAGCCCCGGGCAGACGCTGGTCTTCTACATGGGCCTGCAGGGTCTCGATGAAATACGCCGCCAGCTGATGCGGCATGGTCTGAGCGCCGATACGCGGCTGGCGCTCATCGAACAGGGCACCACGGCGCGGCAGCGCATTCATAGCGGTACCCTGGCCAAGATGCCCGCGTCTCTTGAGCGTGATTGCATCCGGCCGCCGACCCTGATCATCGTCGGCGGGGTCGTGGGGCTTCACGAGCGGCTCGCCTGGTTCTCGCCCGAGCAGGCCCTGGCGGTCGGCTGGGATACCGGCCAGGGCCAGCGCGGTGGTTAGACATCAGGGCGGCGCGGCGGTGGAGCGGTTAAACTCTCGCTGCCAGCGCGACAGCAGCGCCTGGCGTTTCAAGTCGTCGAGAGTGGCCAGCAGCCCCGGACCCAGATCAATTGGTCGCAAGGCGTCACCGAGTTCGCGGCGCAGCGCCTCAGCGGTGCCCGGGCCATTCAAGGCCGGATGGATCGCACCGAGAGCGGTCTGCTCGGCGAGCAGTCGCTGCCCCGCCTCGCTGATCAGGAAGTCGAGAAAGCGCGCCGCGGTCTCGGGATGGGGCGCGCGTTGAGGTACGAAGGCCAGGCGACGCGTCACCAGGGCGTAGTCATCCGGCACGACCAGCCTCAATTCGGGATGTGCGGCGACCACATCACGGGCATAACTGCCCAACAGGTTGTAACCCACCAGGTAGCGCCCCTCCACCAGGCCCTCTAGCATTTCGCCGGTGGTGTCGACCAGCTGCGTCCTTGCCTGGCCGAGCGCGGCCACCAGTTCCCAATAGCGTGGCGAGAGACGCGATTCCTCGATGGCATAGGTGTAGCCCGCCCCACTGCGGGCGGGGTCGTAGGTCACGACCCGGCCTGACAGCTCACGGCCATGGCGCTCGAGCAGCGCCAGAAGATCGGCATGGCCTTGAGGCGCGCCATAGCGCTCATCCAGCTCTTTGCGGACCACCATGACGATGGGTTCGAAGGTGAAGGCGAAGAGTTCGTGGCGCCAACGAGCCCAGGCGGGCCAAGCCTGCGCGTTGGCACTGAGTTGCACGCGGGCGTGGCCGTCGTTGACCAGGCGATACTGCCAGGGCATGGCCGAGGAGATCATGACGTCGGCCTGATCCGGCGCATCGAGAAAGCGCTGATGCAGGTCGAGTGTCGTGAAGTTGTGATAGGTCAGCTCGACCTCGGGATGCAAACGATGAAAGGCCTGCAGGACCGGTTCGACCTGGGGCAGGTCGAGGGCCGCATGCACCACCAGCGGGCGGGGCGCGCCGGCGGTGGGGTCGGCTGGGTAGTGCAGGGAGTCGTCGGCGAGGGTGGCCAACGACCACAGGCCGAGCATCAGCATCAGCCAATGACGTGGCGTGCTCATTGCGCTGCCTCCGGAAATACCAGCCGCACGCGCAGGCCGTGACCGTCCTGACCCGCGTCTAGGGCCAGCGTGGCATGATGGCTGCAGGCGATGCCATCGACGATGGCCAGGCCAAGCCCGGACCCCTCCAGCGCCTCGTCGCCACGATGGAAAGGGCGCAACATTCTCAGGCGTAGCTCTGCGGGAATCCCCGGACCATCATCCTCGACCTCCAGGGTAGGGGGCATCGCCAATGTGCGTACCGTGATGCAGCGAGCGCCATAACGCCGTGCATTGTCGACCAGATTGCCCAGTGCTTCGGCGAGCTGCCAGTCGACGCCGCTGACCATCAGGGGCGACAGCGATGCCTCGAGCCCCAGGTCAACGCCGCTGCGTTGGCATTGCCTCCAATGGTCGCGCACCGCTTGGCGGGCAATGTCATTGAGGTCGAGCGGGGTGAGATCGGGCTGGTATTCGGGATTGTCCAGCCGGGTCAGCGACAGCAGTTGCATCGCCAACCGCGCGGTTCTGGCACTGGTCGTCTGCATGGCGAGCAGGGCCTCGCGCCAGCGGGCGGGGTCTTCCTGGCGCAGGGCCAGTTCGGCACGTGCCGAGAGTCCCGCCAACGGGGTGCGCAGCTGATGGGAAGCGTCGCCGATGAAGCGCTCCTGGTTGGCATGCACGCGGCGCATCCTGGCCAGCAGGTCATTCAGGCTCTCGCGCAGTTCGGCCAGTTCCCGTGGCAGCGACAGCGTCAAGGGTTCCAGGGTGCGCGGGTCGCGGGCGCGGATCGCACGCCGCAGCCGGGTCAGCGGGGCGAGGGCGGCGCGGATCGCCAGCAGCAGCACGGAAATCGCCACGGCCGCCATGGCGAGGATGTAGGCGAGATTGCCACGCAGCAACTCTCTCATCAGGGCATCGCGGCCCTCCCGGGTATGGGCGACCCGGACCTCGAAACGCTCCCTCAGGCGCCAGTCTTCGAGCCGGGAGCGACGTACGCCTTGGCGCAGCTCCAGGCCACGCCACTCGATGTCTCCATAAAGTCGTGTATCGCCGGACTCGCTGTCATCCCTCGGATCGCCAGGGAGTTCGGCATTTCCGGTCACCACGCGGCCCTCCTGGTCGACCAGACTGTAGAAGACCCGCTCCTGGGCGTCGGTCGCCAGCATCTCCAGCGCGGCGGGGGGCAGGTCGAGCCAGAGTTGTTCGTCCTGCCACTGGACCTGCTCGGCAATCGCCAGAGTCGCCGCCTCGAGCAGGCGGTCGAAGGCGCGGTCGGCGGTGCGGCGGGCTTCACTCCAGGCCAGCAACAGCATCAGCCCGCCCAGTGCGAGAAGCGGGACCAGCAGCCAGGTGAGCAGTCGACGATAGAGGCTGTCGGTCAGCGTCACGTCGCCTCCAGCACATAACCCAGTCCGCGCACGGTGCGCAGCGTCACGCCGCGCCCGGTCAGTCGTTTGCGTAACCGATGGACATAGACTTCGATGGCGTTATCGCCCATCGGCTGGTCCTGGAAGGCTTCCCCTGCCAGCCGCGACTTCTCCACGGGCTCGCCGGCATGACGCATCAGGCAGGTCAGCAGGCGCTGTTCGCGAGGGGGGACGCCGAGTGGCTCGCCTTCCAGCATGAAACGCTGGGACATGACATCGAGTACCAGCGACCCCACCTTGAGTTCCCGGTCACTGCCTCGCCGGCGCATCAGCGCCCTGATTCGAGCCTCGAGTTCGTCGAGTGCAAAGGGCTTGGCCAGATAATCGTCGGCGCCCAGATCGAGCCCACGGACCCGATCCTCGACAGCACCGCGTGCGGTCAGGATCAGCACGGGCGTGTCATTGTCCCGCCGGCGCAGCGACGCCAGCACTTCGAGACCGCCACAGCCGGGGAGGTTGAGGTCCAGCAGCACCAGCGCATACTCATGATCCGTCGACGAGAGGCGCACCCGGGCGGCCTCGCCGTCCGCCAGGTGGTCCACCTCATGCCCTCCCAATTGCAGGGTGTCGACCAGCGTCTCGGCCAGCAGGCGATCATCCTCCACCAGCAACAGCGTCATGAGATAGCCTCCATGTGTTCGTCCCGCGGTTGTGCCAGCATTGCCAGGGCGTTATCCAGGCGGGCAGTGGCCTTTGCGGGGTCCAGGCGGCCCGCCGGGCCGGACAGCGAAAGCCAGAGGGGCGGCTCACCCGGCGGGGCGGGTAACGGCCGATACACCAAGACACCCCCGGCCACCACCGGCCGCGGGTCACCTCCCTCGGCACTTCGCCAGCGCGCGCCGGGTTGCAGGTCGTGGCGCAGGCTGGCATCGGGAAGGGCTGCGAGTCGGCATTCAATGTGACGGCCACGTCCTTCCAACAGCGCGGCCGTCTCGCCGCTCTCTGCTGCCAGGCGGTCGAGCAAAGGCTGAATCCTGGCCGCCAGGTGGCGACTGGGCGCGTGGCGTCGCGCCAGGCGTACCGGTGTGTGCCCTAGTCCCCAGCGGCCATTCTCACCGCGTTTCACATAATCGAAGCGTTCAAGCGAGCCGAGCAGCCGCAGTAGCGTGCTCTTGTAGTAGCCGGTGACTTGCGCGAGCTCAGCCAGACTCAGGGTTTCCTGAGCGGAATCGAACGCTTCTAGCACCGTGAGCGCTCGCTCGACGGCCTCTACACGATCCTGTGCCATAGCGATTCCCGTCGCTGGTGCCGCTTTGCGTGCGGCGGTATGAAGTCTGGAAGCAATGGGCTATCTGGATTGCACTTTAGTCGAAAACGACCATACAACCGTTGACCTCGCTTCGCGAGACGCCTAGCTTTCTATTCTGAGAAACGTAGTTCTGCCTTACAGAACTGTAAGGTATGTGATTAACCTCTCCAAGTCAAACCATCGATCCTTTTGGATCCATTCAGTTAGGGGAACATGACAATGTCTACCAGAACGCCACTCAAACTGCTTGCCATCGCCGCGTTGACCTTGAGCGCTGGAGGCGCCATGGCCTTCGAGCCGGAGGGCAAGGTGGAGTGCATCGCGCCGTCTGATCCCGGGGGCGGTTGGGATTTCACCTGCCGTAGCGTCGGTAATGTGCTTCAGGATCTCGACCTGGTGTCGGGGAATGTTCAGACCATCAACATGGCCGGCGCCGGCGGCGGTGTGGCTTATGGCCATACCATCAGCAAGCGTGCCGGTGATGAGAAGCTTCTCGTGGCTGCGTCCACCGCCACGACGACCCGCCTTGCCCAGGGCCAGTTCCCTGACATGACCGCCGACATGGTCAACTGGATCGGGGCGCTGGGCGCTGACTACGGCATCATCGCCGTGTCGGCGGATTCCGAGTTCGATGATCTGAACGACCTGATGGACGCCCTCAAGGAAGACCCGCGTAGCGTGAAGTTCGCCGGCGGCAGCGCCAAGGGTGGCTGGGACCATCTCAAGGTATTGATCGCGGCTCAGGCCGCCGAGGTCGAGAACCTGCCGCGCATCGCCTACCTGTCGTACAACAACGGCGGCGAGGCGCTGACCCAGGTGATCGGCGGACACGTCGAAGCGTTTACCGGTGATATCACCGAGGCACAGGGCTTCATGGAGTCTGGCGACCTGAAGGTGCTCGCGGTCCTCTCCGAAGAGCGCCTGCCAGGCGAGTTCGAGGACATTCCCACCGCACGTGAACAGGGCATCGAAGCGCTGGGTCCCAACTGGCGCGGTTTTTACATGCCGGCGGACATCTCCGATGACGCCAAGCAGTACTGGGTCGATGCCATGGATACCATCTATGCCAGCGACGAGTGGCAGAGCGTCATGAAACAGAACGGTCTGATGCCGTTCCATATGAGCGCCGGCGAATTCGAGACCTTCGTGAACGACCAGATTGCTGATATCGAACAACTGTCCAAGGATATCGGGCTGATTCAATAATGACTTACAACGACCGTATCTTCGGAATACTGATGATCGTCCTGGCCGTCGCGTACGGCTGGGGCACCACCCAGTTTCCCGAATCGTTTGGTGGGTCCGAGGCCGTCGGACCCGATACCTTTCCTCGTATATTGGCCATCGTGCTGGGGCTATCCAGCCTTTATATGGTCGTACGGCCGGATCCTGATAACGCCTGGCCGTGGAGTCGTACCGGCGTCGAGCTGATCATCGCCGTGGTGGTGCTGGTGCTCTACGCCATGTTACTGCAGCCGCTGGGCTTCATCATCAGCACGGCACTGGCTGTGGGTACCCTTTGCTGGCGAATGGGTAGCGCCCCGATCAGGGCCTATGTCACCGGGGCGATTTCCGGTGTGGTGGTTTACCTGGTGTTCAATTTCGCCCTCGACCTGGCGTTACCGCTAGGCGTGCTGTCGTTCCTGGAGGTGGGCTGATGGAAACGCTGGGCTATCTGATGGACGGTTTCGGTGTCGCGCTGGCGCCGCATAACCTGATGTTTGCACTGATCGGGGCCTTCTTGGGGACCTTGATCGGTGCGTTACCGGGGCTTGGCCCGGCCAACGGCGTGGCGATCCTGATTCCGCTGGCCTTTACACTCGGCCTGGCGCCGGAAACCGCGCTGATCATGCTGACCTCGGTCTATGCCGGGGCCATGTATGGCGGACGTATTTCCTCGATACTGCTCAACATTCCCGGCGACGAACCGGCGATGATGACTTGTCTCGACGGCTATCCGATGGCGCAACAAGGCAAGGCCTCCGAGGCCCTAGCGATCTCAGCCGTGGCCTCGTTCATGGGCAGTCTGATCGCGACCATCGGCCTGATCCTGCTGGCACCATTGCTGGCCGATTTAGCCTTGACCTTCGGGCCCGCCGAGTATTTTGCGCTATTCCTGCTGGCCTTCGCGACCCTAGGCGGTATCACCGGCAAGAACCCGATGAAGACGGTGGTGGCGGCGGCCATCGGCCTGATGATCGCCACGGTCGGAATCGATTCCACCGGCGTGCAGCGTTTTACCTTCGGCACCCTGGAACTCTATGAGGGCGTGGACTTCATCATTGCCATCGTGGGGCTATTCGCCATCTCCGAACTGCTGTTCTTCATCGAAGAGAAAGCGGGTGGCGGCAAGGAAAAAATGGTCGTCAACAAGCTCACGCTGAAATGGAAGGATATTCGTTTCATCCTGCCGTCGAGCGTGCGCGGCGGCTTGCTCGGCTTCGTTGCCGGGGTACTGCCCGGTGCCGGTGCGTCGCTTGGCAGTTTTATAGGCTATACCCTCGAAAAGAAGGTGGTGGGTAAGAAGGGGTACTTCGGCAAGGGTGATCCGCGTGGTGTGGCAGCACCCGAAGCCGGGAACAACGGCGCCTCCAGCGGGGCCCTGGTACCCATGCTGACGCTGGGTGTGCCGGGCAGTGGTACCACGGCGGTGTTGCTGGCGCTGCTGATCTCGATGAACATCACCCCCGGTCCGCTGATGTTCACCCAGAACGCCGACATCGTTTGGGGCGTGATCGCCGCGCTGCTGATCGGCAACTTCCTCCTGCTGATCCTGAACATTCCGTTGGTCGGCATCTTCGTCAAGCTGCTGTCGGTACCGCCGATGTACCTGTTGCCGATCGTGACAATGATCGCCTTCGTGGGCATCTATTCGATCAGCAATACCATCTTCGACCTGTACTTCATGGTAGCCTTCGGTGTCGCCGGCTATGTGCTGCGCAAGTTGGAAATTCCGTTGGTACCCATCATTCTGGGGCTGCTGTTGGGGCCGGAGATGGAAAAGAACCTGCGCCACGCCATGGATATTTCAGACGGTGACTGGACCATCCTGTGGAACAGCGGCCTGGCTATTGGCCTATGGGTATTCGCCGGGCTGGGGTTGATCCTGCCTTACATCATTGGGCCCATCCTGCGCCGTCGGATGAAAGCCACACCCGACTCAGGCAGTCCCGAAAGCGATTGACCTGCTGCCGCTTAACCTACCTCTAGGGCGCCGATTGATTCGGCGCCCT
>DATISN010000237.1:0-3030 GCA_035581765.1 Halomonas sp. | reverse complement strand
CGAGCTGGAGACCGATCATTTCAACGAAACCCTCTACACGGCCGGCGTCGGCGACGACGAGGCCGCCCTGTCGCGGCTCTTCGACACCTATGGGCTAGACCCCTTCGTGGAACTCGCACCGGCCGAAAGTCTCTACTCGGCGATCGCGCCGGGCGATTGGTCACGCGCCCGAGGCGAGCTCTTCGGCGAGCTAGGCCTCGAGCCCATGCGCCCCGACCATGAGGTCGAGGTAATGCTGCATCTGCATCAGCGGCTCGAGGGCGATGAAGCCTGAGCGTCAGCCCGGCATCAGGGAAAGCTGAAGAATGGCCCGCCCGGCTGCCACGGCTTGCTCGAGGTCGGCGCCTTGGTGATAGAAGGCCTGCAGGGCTCGCTCCAGGGCCGCCGCACGAACCGGTAGCCCGTCACGTTGGTAACGAGCGGCACGGGCCTCGACCCTCGCCCGGAAGGCGTCACGGTCGACCTCGACATCGCCGCCCAGATTGTCGACGCTGACATTGAAAGTCAGGCCGCAGGCGAACGAGAAGAGCATTTCCAACGCCTGGGGCGCGACCTCCACCCCTTCAAAGTCCTGCTGCTCGGCGGGATCGCGACCGTCTGGCAGGTACCAATAGCCGTAGTCTTCCCACTGGCGGCGCCGTGCGCCTGCGATACACCAGTGGCTGATTTCATGTAGGGCGCTGGCATAGAAGCCGTGGGCGAAGATGACCCGGTGAAACGGTGTGGTGTCGTCCGCGGGCAGGTACAGCGGCTCATCGCCTCCCCGGATTAGGCAGGTTTTGTAGGAGGACTGGAAGAGCCCATCGAACAGCGCGATGACATCCTCGAGACGATGCGTCACGTAAGCTCCCTATGCGGATGGCATGCCATGAAAGACGGCCATTATAGACGCCGAGGGCACCGGGCGAAAACGCCGCACGGCTGCTAGACTGTCGAGCCGCTGTCACGCCCACCGTGGCTGAGACATCGTATCGCCCTCAGCATGGAGCAGCACGCTTGGCCCAGTTTGCCGCTGACCTCCTGACCGCCAGTCGTCGGGAAACCCGTCCCCTCATCCGCCTTGCCCTGCCGATCTGCGGCGCCCAGCTCGCCCAGGCGGGAATGAGCGTTGTCGACGTTATGATGACCGGCCGGTTGAGCGCCACGGACCTGGCGGCCGTCTCGGTGGGCTCCAGTCTGTGGATGCCGCTGATGCTGTTCATGACCGGCACCCTGATGGGGCTGACGCCTATCGTCGCCCAACTCCTCGGCGGCGGACGCACCGCCGGCATTCGCCCCAACGTTCATCAGGCCCTTTGGGTAGCCCTGGCACTCGGCATTCTGGCCGCAGGACTGCTGTGGTTCACCGTGATGCCGATATTTCGCCTGATGGCGGTGCCCGATGAGGTCGCCAGGGGCGCCTCGGCCTACCTGACTGCCGTGGCCTTCGGCATGCCCGGCATCGCGCTCTTTCAGACATTGCGAGCCTTTTCCGATGGCGTTAATCATACTCGCCCGTCTCTGTGGATCAGTTTGCTAGGCCTCGGGGTCAACATTCCTAGCAACTTCGTGCTGATCTATGGCGGCGCAGGTCTTACCGGGCTCTTCGGCAACTGGCTGCCGAGCTGGATACAGGCGCTTCCCGCCTTCGGCGCCTTCGGCTGCGGAATCGCCACGGCATTCTCGATGTGGGTGATGGGCCTGGCCATGATCGCCTATACGCATCGCAGCCCCGCCTATGGCGATATCACCCTATGGCATTCGCCCTCCCCACCGCGCTGGCAAATGATCGCCAGCCTACTCTACGTGGGCGTACCGATCGGCGTGGCGATCTTCGTCGAGGTAACGCTCTTCACCCTGATTGCCCTGTTCATCGCCAGCCTCGGCGAGGTGACCGTGGCCGCCCACCAAGTGGCGCTGAATTACACCTCGATCTTGTTCATGCTACCGCTGTCGCTGAGCATGGCGCTCACTGTGAGGGTGGGCAACACCCTGGGCCAGGCGCGATACGGGCTCGCCCGTCTGGTCGCCTGGAACGGCATCGCGATCGGGGTATGGGTCGCGCTCTTCAATAGCCTGTTGCTGTGGTTGACGGCCCGGCCGGTCATCGCGCTCTATACCAATGACATCGAGGTCCAGCAACTGGCGCTGTCACTGGTGGTGTTGGCGATGATTTTCCAGATTTCGGACTCGCTGCAAGTTAACCTGGCCGGCGCCCTGCGCGGGTACAAGGATACACGGGTGATCATGTTCATTACGTTGGTCGCCTACTGGGTGGTGGGACTGGGCGGCGGGCATTGGCTGGGCACTCGCGGCCTGTTCGGCGTGATCGAACCGCTGGGGGTTCACGGTTACTGGATTGGACTGATCGCCGGCCTTACCGCGGCGGCACTGCTGTTGAGCGAACGCCTGCGACGTATGGCCAGGGAGGTGGCAGATGGGAACGCCGAGCTCTTGCGCCGTTGACGTTCGACGCTGGGGCGTCCTGTTGCTGATGGTACTGAGCGGATGCAGCGGAGGCGACGAGAGCGACGCCCTGCTCGTCGATTACCAGACCCGGCTTGCCGAGGCTCTGGAACTCGAGCCCCCCGTTCCGCAGCCTTCCGGCAATATCGGCGCTTTCCCCGACCGGGACCAGCGCCTCTTCGAGATACCCGAGACCCGTGACGGCCTGCTCAATGTCTATGCCCTGCGCGAGTGTCATATCACCAACCTGATGGCGCAACGCAATAATCAACTTGGGCGAGTGGCACAGGCCAGCCAGCGCTGGCTCTACGAGTTGACGCTATGGCGACGCCTCGATGCCTGCTGGAAAAGCGAGGTCCCCCAGACCCTGCCCGAGGCCAACCGCGAGCGCCTGGCCCGATTGATCGACACCAAGACCGCGCAGTTACCCCGTGCCAGCTGGAATGCCCTCTTCGATTCCGATGAGTGGGTCAAGAACTTCTCGCGAGCCAGCTCGGTGCTGTCGCCTGACGACGTCGAGCCTCCACCCGCGCAGCTCGCCGCCCTCGCGTATTTGCGCGAGGCCACCCTGCATCAGTTCGACCC
>DATISN010000236.1:0-2618 GCA_035581765.1 Halomonas sp. | reverse complement strand
GCGACGCCGGCCGGGCAAGTGGCAGGAGGCCAACCTCGCGCGTTTGCAACGCTCGCTCGGCAAATTCGACGCCGCCGAGTCGATGCCCGCCATTCGGCGGGGATATGGCGTCGCTTGACGTGGGCAGCGACGGGTTAGCTTCGATACGCCCGACACAATGCCTCAACGTGAGCCGTCAGCGTGAAGTGTTGCTGAACCCGCTGCCGGGCGCCGGCGCCGAGCCTCTCGCGTAGCGCTGCGTCGGTGGCAAGCTCGGCCATGGCCGTTGCCCACGCGTCGGCATCTCCCGGCGGTGCCAGGCGTCCCGTATCGGCATCGATCAGCTCGGGAATGGCGCCACTGGCGGCGCCGATGACCGGCTTGGCGGCGGCCATGGCCTCGATCACGGTGAGCCCGAAGGCCTCGTTACGCGACGGCACGCAGACGATATCCAGCGCCTCGAACAACCGTGGCACGTCTCGTCGAAAGCCGGTGAAGGTGATCCTGGCGTCCAGTCCCAACGCCGACACCCGTTCACGCAGCTGGGCCACATAGGCCTCGTTGCTGCCCTCGTCGGCATGCAGGCCGCCGATCAGCACCCCGTGCCAGGCCAGCTCGGGCGCCTGCCGGTGAAGCGCTTTCAAGGCCTCGAGCCACTCCCCCTGTCCCTTGCCGGCGGTCAATCGGCCCGGCAGGCCGATGGCCACCGCCCCGGGGGGAATGTTCAGATCGTCGCGCAGTGCCTGGCGCGCCTGCGCGGTCAGGCATGGAGCATAAGGCGCCGGGTCGATCCCCAGGTAGAGTCGCTGGATGCGTTCGGCCGGCAGCGGAAACGCCGCGAGGTTGCGTTGTCGGGTCGCTTCGCTGATCGAAAATAACCGCGTCACGCGACCGTAGGCCCAACGATGGTAGAGATCCTTCTTGGGCCGGGTGACGCCCATGTGATCGGTGAAGAAAAGCTTAAGCCCCGGCATGAGCGACACCAGCAAGGCTGCCAGGCGCAGATCGCTGGATTTGTGGCAGTGCAACACGCCGATCCCCTGCGTCCGCAGGTAGCCAAGCAGCCTCGGCACGGCGAGCAGGGCGCGGGCCTTCGATGCCACGGTCACCGGTGTCACGCCCGCCTCGACCAGGCTCGTGGCGACGCGCGAGCCGGCCAGCGCCAGGCCATGCACCTCGCCCCCCTGACGCGTCAGCTCGGGTATAATCCGCGCAGGATACATTTCCAGTCCGCCCCAGCCGTGGGAGAGGCAGATGTGCATGACCTTGTGCGACAAGGTTGGCTCCTTTCAGGTCGCGGGGCTCGGGAGCCCGTATGGCAACAACTTCCGCAGCGGCAATGAGTGAAAAGCCCCCTCGCCTGCTGGTGGTCCGCAACGACAAGCTGGGTGACTTCATGCTGGCCTGGCCGGCATTGGCCTGCCTGAAGGCGGCGGACCCCGCGATGCATGTCAGTATCCTCGTGCCGGCCTATACAGCGCCGATGGCCAGACGCTGCCCATGGGTCGACTCGGTCATCGTCGATCCGGGCGAGGGGCGCGAGGCCAGGCGCGACCTGCTGGCCCGATTGCGCAGCGACCAGTTCGATGGCCTGCTGACGCTCTTCTCCACCCCACGCATCGGTTGGCTGGGCTGGCGAGCCGGTATTCCCCTGCGGCTGGCGCCTGCCACCAAGTGGGCGCAGCTATTCTACAACCAGCGTATCACCCAGCGCAGGTCGCGATCCGAGAAACCCGAACACGTCTACAACATTGAGCTGGCCGAGGCCATGCTCGACGCCATGGGCTATGACCTGCCAGCACGTCCCGCGCCACCTTACTGGCCGCTGCCTGACGATAGCCGCAAGGCCTGGCGGAGACGGCTCGGCGAGGAACGGGGGCTGGATTCGGCACGCCCCTGGGTGTTCGTGCATGCCGGTAGCGGGGGCTCGGCGGTCAACCTCTCGGCCGAACAATACGCCCGCCTGATGATGATTATCGACGCGCGCCTGGCGACGCCCTGTCGGCCCCTCTGGGTGCTGACCGCAGGCCCTGGCGAGGAGCCTTCCGCCCGCGCACTTCACGAACGGTTGATCACCGCGGGGCTCGAGGCGACTCTGCACCCGCCTAGACAAGGGCTCGACGAGTTCGCCGCGAGCCTGTCGGCCGCCGATCTGCTCATCGCCGGCTCCACCGGCCCGCTGCATATCGCAGGCTGCCTGGATATCCCCACGGCGGGTTTCTATCCGGCCAAGCGCTCCTCCACGCCGCTGCGCTGGCAGACATGCAACCGAGCCGACCACCGGCTGGCCTTCTGTCCGCCTCCCACCGCCGGCGAGCAGGACATGTCGCGTCTCGATGTCGAATCGGCGGCCCAAAGCATCGCCTCGCTTCTCGTATCGCTCACCTCCCGCGAGCCTCTCTCATGACGTCTATCACCGGTATTGTCATCACCCTGAACGAACAATCGCGCATCGCCGACTGCGTGGATTCCCTCAAGCAGGTCTGCGATGAAATCATCGTGGTCGATTCACTGAGCCAGGACGACACCGTGCGTATCGCCGAGGCCCGGGGCGCCCGCGTCCTGACACAGGCGTATCTTGGCGACGGCCCTCAGAAAGCCCATGGCGTTTCCTATGCCTCGCACGACTGGATACTGGC
>DATISN010000235.1:0-4590 GCA_035581765.1 Halomonas sp. | reverse complement strand
ATTTCACTGGGCTGGAACGCAGAGTTCATGGGGGGTCCCGGTGTGTACGAGATCATTCCTGGCTTCATCGCTTCCTTGATTGCCATCCTGGTGGTGAGCAGCGTTACTGCCGATGCCGGCGAATATCAGCACATCAATCGCCAAAAACAGACGACATAATGCACTCCTGAATTCAAGCAATAAGCGCAACACCTGCGGTGTCCAGGGCTCCTGAGTATTCTCCCAGGAACACCTGGACGGCAAGGCCCGTCCAAGGATTTCATGCACAATGTTTTTTCCATCATTCCAATAACACTATGACCGTGCTGAGCCCTGCCCGCCTCGGCTCCTTGCGCGGTTTTTCTACTCGCCTACACATTGGCTGGTATCCATGTCTGGGAATCAAAATCCCGCGCCAGTATTCGCATCAGGCATATGGCATGAAGAAAAGACCTAATCAACCGTGGAATCCTTTAAACGGATAATAGTCCACCGTTTCATCCAAAATTCATCGTCCATCGTCACAGGCCACCCAAGGGCGTCATCTTTCAGCGTCATGAAAAATGAGCGATAGTTTGCCTACGATAAAAACGACAACGTCCAAGCCGACGCATCAACGCTGTGTGTCGGGTAGCAAGGAGAGATCCAGCATGAACGAAGCCAACCTTCATCTGCACGGTGACGTGAGCGAGCTACGCTCGCGCATCCGAGCCAACTATGCCGCCGACGAGTCAGATGTACTGCACGACCTCGTCGAGCGTATCAAGCTCTCGGAGGTCGACCGCAAAAAGGTCGCCGCCATCGGCGCCAAATACGTGGAGCGTGTGCGCAAGGAAAGGTCGCCGTCGATGATGGAGGCGTTCCTGGCCGAGTACGGACTCTCCACCTCCGAGGGTGTCGGCCTGATGTGCCTGGCAGAAGCGCTGCTGCGCGTGCCCGATGCAGAAACCATCGACGATCTGATCCACGACAAAATCGAGCCGTCCGACTGGGGCGCGCACCTGGGCAAGTCCTCGTCGTCGATGGTCAACGCATCGACCTGGGCGCTTATGCTGACCGGCAAGGTACTGGAAGATGACCCCAAGGGCCCTGCGCGGGCGCTGCGCGGCTTGGTGCGCCGCATGGGTGAACCGGTGGTGCGCACTGCGGTCGGCCGGTCGATGAAGATCCTTGGACGCCAGTTCGTGCTCGGCCAGACCATCGAGGAGGGTATGAAGAATGCCCGCGAACTCGAGAAGCAGGGCTACACCTACTCCTACGACATGCTGGGCGAGGCGGCGCGCACCGACGACGATGCCGTGCGCTATCACGCGGCCTACGCCAAGGCGATCACCGCGATCGCCAAGCAGGCCAAAGGCGACGTGCGCTCAAGCCCCGGCATCTCGGTGAAGCTCTCGGCGCTACATCCACGCTATGAAACCACCCATCGCGACACGGTGATAGCGGAACTCGTGCCGCGAGCAAAGGAGTTGGTGCAGCAGGCGGCCAAGGCCAATATCGGTTTCAACATCGACGCCGAGGAGCAGGACCGACTGGATCTGTCACTCGACGTGATCGAGCAACTGATGTCAGATCCTAGTCTCGCTGGATGGGATGGCTTCGGCGTCGTGGTGCAGGCCTACGGGCGCCGCGCCGCACCAATGATCGAGACACTCTACGAACTCGCCGAGCGATATGATCGCATGATCATGGTGCGGCTGGTCAAAGGCGCCTACTGGGATACCGAGATCAAGCTGTCCCAGGAGATGGGGGTCGAGACGTTCCCGGTCTTCACTCGCAAGGTCAACACCGATGTCAGCTACATGGCCTGTGCCCAGATGCTGCTCGACCGGCGCGATCGTATCTATCCGCAGTTTGCGACCCACAACGCCCATACTTGTGCCGCCGTGGTGGCCATGGCGGGCGATGACAAGGACAGCTATGAGTTCCAGCGCCTGCACGGCATGGGCGAATCGCTGCACCATATCGTCAAGGAGTCGGAAAACACGCATTGCCGGATCTACGCCCCGGTGGGTGCGCACCGTGACCTGCTGGCCTATCTGGTACGCCGTCTGCTTGAAAACGGGGCGAACTCCTCGTTCGTGAACCAGGTGGTGGACACATCGATTCCTCCGAGTGACGTCTCGAAGGATCCGGTGAGCGGGTTTCAGCAACTGGGCGACGCCATCTCCAGCCCGTTGATCCGCCAGCCCGGCGAACTGTTTGCGCCCGATCGCAAGAACTCCCGCGGTTACAGGATCAACGAACCGGCCTCGATCCTGCCACTCCTGAAGGCACGTGAGAAATTCGCAGATACCACCTGGACCGCCGGGCCCATGCTTGCCGGGAACCCTGCGCCCCAGGGGCCGGCCCGCGATGCCATGTCTCCCGCCGACCATTCACGTGTGGTCGGCAAGGTGCATGAGGCGACCCCGGATGAGGTCGCGGCCGCGCTCGACGCCTCCGAGGAAGGCTTCCGCGACTGGTCGGCGCGTCCGGTGGCCGAGCGGGCCGAAGTACTTCGTCGCACCGCCGATCTCTACGAGCAACACATCGCCGAGCTTACCGTGATCACCACGCGCGAGGCCGGCAAGATGATGTTCGATGGTATCGCCGAGGTGCGTGAGGCAGTGGACTTCCTTCGCTACTACGCGAACGAAGGCGAGCGGCTGGAAGCGGAAGAGCCCGGGAGTGCCCGCGGCATCTTCGTCTGCATCAGCCCGTGGAACTTCCCCCTAGCCATCACCACTGGCCAGATCGCCGCGGCGCTGGTGGCCGGTAACGCGGTACTGGCCAAGCCCGCCGAGCAGACACCCCTGATCGCCGCCCGTGCCGTCGAATTGATGCGCGAGGCCGGCCTGCCGGAGGCGGCACTCCAGCTGCTGCCCGGCGATGGGCCGACTGTCGGCGGCCCACTGACCAGTGATCCGCGCATCGCCGGTGTCTGCTTCACCGGCTCGACCCCGGTGGCGCAGATCATCCACAAGGCCCTGGCGCAAAACGCCGGGCCGGACGCCGTGCTGATCGCCGAGACCGGTGGGCTGAACTCGATGATCGTGGACTCCACGGCGCTGACCGAACAGGCGGTGCGCGACATCCTGATCTCGTCCTTCCAGTCCGCCGGCCAGCGGTGCTCGGCGCTGCGGATGCTTTACGTTCAGGAAGAAGCGCGCGACCGACTGCTCAACATGCTCGACGGGGCGATGGATGCCCTCACGATCGGCGATCCCTGGAATACCGACACCGACGTGTCGCCGGTGATTGACGCCGACGCCAAGGCTGAAATCAACGCCTATGTGGCGGCACATGAGAAGACCGGCAAGGTGCTGAAGAAGCTGCCCGCGCCCGAGGTCGGTACCTTCGTCACCCCGGCCGTGGTTGAGGTCGGGGGCATCGAGGATCTCGAGCGCGAGATCTTCGGCCCGGTCCTGCACGTGGCCACCTTCAAGGCGCGAGACATCGACAAGGTAGTCGACGCCATCAATGACAGGGGGTACGGACTGACCTTCGGCCTGCATACCCGGATCGATGACCGCGTGCAGCAGATTGTCGACCGTATCCATGTCGGCAACATCTACGTCAACCGCAATCAGATCGGCGCCATCGTCGGCTCCCAGCCGTTCGGTGGGGAGGGCCTGTCGGGTACCGGACCCAAGGCCGGCGGCCCGCTCTATGTCTCTCGCTTCCGTCGCACCGCCGCCGTGGAGAGCCACGAGGCGCCGAAGGGGAAGTCCGTTACACAAAAGGATCTCCAGTCGGCCCTCGACAAGCTGGATGCGCGTAACTGGGCGGCGCGTCGCGATCGGGTCGAGGTGCTGCGCAAGGCGCTCTCGGGCAAGGGTGGCGTAGTTCGCAAGGCGCTCGCCGAGACCGCGGCTGTTGACATGACGCCGCAGTCGCTGCCGGGGCCGACGGGGGAAAGCAACCGCTTGGCGATGTATCCGAAGGGCCCTGCACTCTGCCTCGGGCCGACCTTGGATATCGCCGTCGCCCAGGCGGTGCAGGCGCTCGGTGCGGGCTCTCCGGCGCTGATCGTCGCCCCGGGTGCGGTTCAGGCCGTGAAGCCGCTGATCGATGCCGGGGCACCTGTGGCTGGGCTCGACGGCAGCATCGAGGCCGACACCCTGACCACGCTCAAGGGTATCGATACCGTGGCCGCGGCCGGTGACAGCGACTGGACCCGTGAACTGCGTCTCGCACTCACCAAGCGAGATGGTGCCATCGTATCGCTCGAGACCCAGACCATCTGGCCGGAACGCTACGTGGTGGAACGCCATCTGTGCATCGACACCACGGCGGCGGGCGGGAACGCCAGCCTGTTGGCAACGGCCGAGTAAGTCCACCGGCATTGCCGGCTTCCCATTTGTTGCTGGGAGACGGCCAGCACGAGCGTCTCCTTGACAAGCAACATAGAGGTACAGGCGGTGAGGCGACACGGTGTATTGAGGTGCTGGCCCTTGAGAATCCAGGGCGAATTGCTCTTGATGCGTGGCGGAACGAAAACTGAACGAAAGGAGGTGAGTATTAAGTTGGGAAGGCTGGCGTCACAGGCGGTAGCGCCTTGTTACGCGAACAAAAAACGAAGTTAAAAATGCGTGCCACTACCGGATTCTGCACGGTAAATGCGCTAAC
>DATISN010000234.1:0-4491 GCA_035581765.1 Halomonas sp. | reverse complement strand
ATTTCACTGGGCTGGAACGCAGAGTTCATGGGGGGTCCCGGTGTGTACGAGATCATTCCTGGCTTCATCGCTTCCTTGATTGCCATCCTGGTGGTGAGCAGCGTTACTGCCGATGCCGGCGAATATCAGCACATCAATCGCTATCAAGAGAACACATAACCACTCAAAGCCGTAAAAGGGCTCTTCGGGAGCCCTTTTTATTGTCTGCTGATGCACTGCCCCACTTGGCATGGCGTAAAAAAGCCGTCCGTTCGGGCGGCTTTTTCATGGGCAGCGTCATGGTTATCGCCAGCTTGAGGTCATGAGAGGCCTTGATTCAGATCATCAGGGCCCGAACTACCAGCGTCAGTGCAAAGGCCACCAGGGCCAAGCGACTCCACAAGGGGTAAACGGCTCGCCTGAGCCAGCGTCTTCGTACCTTCACCCCCATGCCATGCGTGAAGGCGGCCCCCAGTGCCCAGACGCCCAAGCCAATGAGTGGCAACCGCAGCGGCAAGGGCAGGCCTCGCAGCAGGGTCGGTTGGAGTAGCAGCCAGATGGCCAACCCGGCCGCGACCAGCATCACTATCAGGGCAACGCCGGGCTGCTGTTGGCGTGTCTCGATGATCATTTCCGCTTTCCTCATGGCCTCTCCTCATTGCCTTTCTTCATTCAAGTCGATCCTTCGTCAAGACGCGAGACAGCTCTCATGAATCCTTTTTAAATTACGACAATTCTTATACAGAAAAATCTTCGCTCAATGTTCGTTAACGTACGACCCTTGCCATAGTTAGCCTGTATCATGGGGTTTGAGACAATAATAAAATTTTACACGACATTCTCAAACAGTGTTCCTATATTAATTCTGTACAAGTATTGAAGAACGTGGCCTGACGACTCCGTCGTGCCTAGACCCAAGAGGATCGTAGAATGAATACTGTCAAATTACTCTCGGCCGTCGCCATTACCGCGAGTTGCGTGGCCGCTAGCCAGGCGGTCCTGGCCTACAGTGCTGGCGATGTCTTCGTCCGTGGCGGGATCGCCAAGACCGAGGTCGCCTCGGACAACGGGAGCGTGGACGTCGCTGGCGATCTCGATGTCACTGACGAGCGCGGCTTTACCTACGGGGTCGGCGTGCTGGTTCATGACAAGATCGGCATCGAACTGGCCGGTCAGGAAAAGGTGGAGCATGACCTTAGTGGAGCCAACACCGGTTCGCTGGGTAGCGTAAACCGTCTTCCTTTCAACCTGATGGTCAATTACTACCCCCTGGGAGGGTTGGACTCCAAGGTGCAGCCTTATGTGGGCGCGGGTCTCAACTACACGCGCTTTACCGGGGAAACAGTATCGGGACTCGATGTCGACAATAGCTATGGCGCCGTGGGCCAGCTGGGTATCGATCTGGCGGTGACGCATAATTTCATGCTCAACGGCTTCGTTAACTATGCCGATGTCGACCCCGACGTCTCCCTCAGTGGTGTGGGTGATCTGGGCAGTGCCAAGGTCGACCCGATGACCATCGGCGGTGGAGTGACCTTCCGCTTCTGATCGAGGCTGTCGGCGCGAGCTGTCGGCACATTGTCAGGCTAGTCATACCGCGAGGCCCGCCATTCGGCGGGCCTCGTTGCGTTGTACCAGGTGCACCAGAAGAAAGGCGTCAGCGAGACGTATGCCGTGAAAGCCCAAGGGCCCTCAGCGCGACGTCCTCGAGCCCGCTCACAGTCTCTACCCCGGCGAGCCGGGCGTGATAGGCGCGGCTGAGGTAGGGTTCTCCGGCCAGCAAATGTTCCAGATACTCCTTTGCCGGGCGCAGTGCCGTCGCCGTGGTACCGGGCGCTGCGATATAGACCCAGGCCTCGATATCGCCCTCGCGAGTGGTCACCGGTAGACGGTGACGCTCGTAATCGGCGGGGTGGCCTTCGAAGGGATCCATCAGCTGAATCTGTTCAGGGCGTTCAAGCTCGAAGAGCGCACCCTCGACTCGCTCGCCGACGACAGGGGCCACATTGGCATGGGCGATACCCGCGATTTTCGAGGCCTTGTCAAAGCGCAGGTGGTAATCGTGCAGCACCCCTGCCATCACCCGGCGCGTCGGGCCGATACGCGCCGCGACCCGCGCGGGATTCATATTGCTGCCGTAGGCGAAATACCAGGACATGACGGCCTCAGTTCTCGGTGACCAGGCGGTCGATCTTCTCGACCGCCTGGCGCATCAGCAGTTGCTGAACGCTGCTGGCGCCCTCTTGTATCAGGTAGGCCTCAACCGCAGGCGCCACATCGCACTTGGCCGGCATGGCGGCTCGAGCCTGCACGAGCGATTCCAGGCGCACGATGAAGACGAAGCGCAGCCACTGGGGCAACGCCATGGTGTCGATACAGAAGGGCTGATGACTGGTGAAGGCGTGTTCTGACGGGCGCTCCACTCGCCAGAGATTGTTGGCCTTCATGGTGGCCTCGAGGTCGCGCAGAGCGGCGTCGAGTTCATCGTGCACGGTCATGGGAACGCCTCGCTTGCCCGGAAAATGCCTTATTATCGCTGCTTGAGGCCTCGATTGGCCAGCCGGCTGGGCGTCATGTCGCTTCCAGCGACACCTGATTGGCCAATACCTTGTGCAAGATATCGCGGGTACGGTTTATTCAGGGTCCATGGATAAATACGCGGGTAGTCACCAAAGGGGGTGCCAATAGCGGTTGGTTCAAATGCGATGCCCTCCAGGGCCTCGGACTCGTACACAGAAACCTTGCACGTCCCTGTGGATAATCTCTGGAAAGACGTCGCTTCGCCAGACAACGCGGGGACTTGCGCCCATCGATCACTTTCTGATCAGCCTCGAGGCGACTCTCGCGGCCGGTACCTGCTGACAGCCCGTGATCGTCACGGTAGAGTGCATCGTTCGAGCTCGGGAGACAGTATGCAACCCATCCACAGCCTTCATGACTTCTTTGCCCGCAGCGGCGCCGAGGTGTGGCTTTACCACCTGGGTCGGCGGGTTGAACCCTGCGCGCTGGACACCCTGGCGGCCTTCGAGGCCGGGGAGATGCCCTGGCCCGAACCGTGGCAGAACGAGGCGCGCCTGGGCCTGGTATTCCGGCTGGGCGACGTGCGCGACCCGCTGATCTGGTTTCTAGCGTTACCGCTCGACGAGCAGGGTCAGCTTGTCGCGGCCCCGCGCGATGCCTTCGTCCAACGCCTGCTCGAAACCCTTGGCCGCAGCGTATCGGCCGTCGGCCGCGAGAGCCGTCATGAGGTGGATAACCTCATGCAGGATAACCCCCTGGCCTTCACGCCCGCATTGCCGTTTCGCGCCGTGATGCATGCGCGTGCCAGCCGGGACATGAACCATGCGGCGAGCCAGCATCTGGAGCCGGTTGAGGCCTACCTCAGCGGCCAGCAGGCGGTTGACTGGCGAGCGCTGGGCCTGCAGGGGCTGGCCGACTTCGCGGTGCGCCATGACGCGGCGCAGGCCAGTGAACTCGCCGCACGACTCGCCAGCCTTCCCGAGGAGGTGCTGACACCGCTGTGCTATTGCCTGGAGCATGTGGTCATCGCCGATGAACTGGCGCTGGCCTTGCGCAAACGCGGCGAACAGGCCGCCGCAAGCGGCGACATCGAGACATTCTGCGCTTGCGTGCGCGCCATCGGTGGCGCCGACCGGAAGATCGCCGGCGCCTGGTTCGACGACCTGCTCGACGACCCGGACGCCTGCGGACCCGACCTGCTCGCCGCCATTGCCGGACGCGGCTGGCCGCATCTGGAGCATGCCGAGCGCCTGCCGCGCTTTCTCGAACGCCTGGCCGAGCGACCCGACACGGATTTCATGAGCGTGGCCCGTGATCTGGCGGTGATTCCGCGCCTGCGCCTGCCACTGCTCATGACCCTGCGCGAGGCGTCGGCGGACACGGCGATCGGCCGCCGGCTGGCCGGCCTCGGCACGACGCGCGGCCAGGTTTACGGCAACTAGCTTGCTGTCAACCGGCCTCCCCTCAACCCGATTCACGCCGCCAGGTTTTCCCGGCCACATCCCCGTGACACTTTTTCGGAGAACACGATGAAGGAATTGCCATACCAGGCCAGAGCGGTCATCGGCCGGCGCGAAATGGTCACCCTGCCTGAGCTGGGCTTAACGCTCTGTGCCAAGTCCGATACCGGTGCGCGAACCTCGGCGCTGCATGCCGAGGACATCGAGTCCTTCGAAGAGGACGACCGCCTTTGGGTCAGTTTCACCACGCGCAGTGGCGGGCCGCACACGCCCCCGCACGTGTTCAAGCTGCATCTTCACGACCGTCGCCACGTGCGCAGCTCCAATGGCCAGGCGGAGTGGCGTTACGTGATCCGCACGCCCATGCGCCTTGGCGAGCTGGAATTTCCGCTGGAACTCAGCCTCACTGACCGGCGCGACATGCGCCACCCCATGCTGCTCGGCCGTCGCGCCCTGCGCCGCCTGCTGGTGGCTCCCGGCGCCGCCTTCCTGCATGGCGAACCCTGACGCTTCTTGGCCATCGACCCGGAGT
>DATISN010000233.1:0-2016 GCA_035581765.1 Halomonas sp. | reverse complement strand
GGGTAAATGCATATAGCGCCAGTGGCCGCTCTTCGGCATTGAGGTGTGCTTCAGCATTGACGTGAGCTCTGGTATTGACGTAATTCAGCGCCGCCTCGAAGTCGCGCACCCCGATGACCGGCAACCAGGGGCCAAAGATCTCCTCCTGCATGACGTCGAGCCCTTCATTGGGGTCAATGATCAGCGTAGGCGGCAGCTTGGTTTGCTGCTGTGTTTGCGTCTTGCCGAGCGGAATGACACGGCAGCCATGGTCCCGCGCCTGCTCGAGCATGCCGAGGAGCCTGGCATGCTGCGGGGCGCCCAGGATCGCGCTGTAATCCTTGCTGGCGGTGCCGTCGGGGTAGAAGGCATTGACCGCCTCGCGCAGAGCCTCGATGAAAGCCGGCATGCGGGAGGCATCGATCAGCACATGGTCGGGTGCCAGGCAGGACTGGCCGGCGTTGAACCACTTGCCGAAGGCGATGCGGCGGGCCGCGTGCGAAAGATCGGCGTCGTCGGCAACGATGGCCGGCGATTTGCCGCCAAGGGCCAGGGTGACCGGCGTCAGGTTTGCGGCGGCGGCCCTGGTCACCTCGCGTCCGACGCGGGCACTGCCGCTGAACACCAGGTGGTCGAAGGGCAGGGCGGCGAAGGCCGCGCCAAACGCCACGTCGCCAGGTATAACGCACAGCTCTTCGGGGGTGAAATGGCGGGCGATGAGCCTGGCCATCAGCTCGCTGGTGGCGGGGGTGCGCTCGCTGGGCTTGATCATCACCCGATTGCCCGCGGCAAGCGCGGCGACGGCCGGCAACAGCGCCAGCTGCCAGGGGGAGTGCGCCGGGGCGATAATGCCCACCACTCCCAGGGGCTGATGATGGAGGCGGGCGCCGGCGGGCTTCAGGCGCCAGGGGGCGGCCGCGCGCTCGGGGCGCATCCAGCGTTTTAGGCGGCGGCGCGCGTGACGCACCGCCTGCAGGAGCGGTGCGATCTCGGCCAGCCGCGTCTCGGCCTCGGCGCGATGCCCGACGTCCTGGCCAATCGCCTGGATGATCTCGTCTCGATGGTCACGGGTCAGCGTAGCGAGACGCGCCAGGCGATCGTGGCGAACCTGCGCCGTGGGGTACGGGTCGCGGGCGAAAGCGTGGCGCTGCTGCGCCAGTCGAGCCTGCAGCGCTCGGGCATCGGCCATTCGGGTCTCCCGGGTGGAGGGTGGCATCGCCACGGGGGTCTGCGCACAATGTAGGCGCTAAGTCGGTGGCTTGTCAGCCATCGCGCATCTTTTCACCGGGAGCCGCCATGTCGCCAAGCCGTTCGCACGCGCTGGTAGTGAAAGAAGTGCCGGCCATCGAGGCCGTCGCGCCCGATGCCTGGAATGCCCTGGTCGGTGAAGACCACCCCTTCCTGCGCCACGAGTTCCTGCACGCGCTGGAGGCCAGTGGCTCGGTGAGCCCGGCGACCGGCTGGGTGCCACGCCACCTGACGCTTTGGCAAGGAGCGGCGCTGGTCGGCGTCATGCCGTTCTACCACAAGCATCATTCCTATGGAGAATATGTCTTCGACTGGGCCTGGGCCGACGCCTGGGAGCGTGCCGGCGGGCGCTACTACCCCAAGGGCCTCACGGCGATTCCCTATACGCCGGCGCCGGGCCCGCGCCTGGCGTTGGCGCCGGGAGTGGACCCCCGCGCTGCCCGCGAGCTGCTGGCCACGGCCTGGGAGGGCGGTGAGCTGTCGAGCTGGCACCTGCTGTTTGCCGAACAGGCCGAGGTCGATGCATGGCGCGTCGCGCGGCCCGACCTGCTGGCGCGTCATGGCGTGCAGTTCCAGTGGCAGGACCGCGACTATGGCGATTTCGATGGCTTCCTAGCGGCGATGACCTCCAAGCGACGCAAGGCGATCCGTCGCGAGCGCCGCCTGGTGGCCGACCAGGGCCTGACCCTGCATCGACTGACCGGCGAGCAGATCGATGACGCCGCGCTGGTGCATTTCTTTCGCTGCTACGAGATCACCTACCTCGAGCGGGGTCGCCACGGCTATCTC
>DATISN010000232.1:0-2418 GCA_035581765.1 Halomonas sp. | reverse complement strand
CCCCAGCACGGCCTGTACACCGCCATCGTCGCCGGCGCCATCATCGCCTTGACCGGCGGCTCGCGCTTCAATGTCTCCGGACCCACCGCCGCCTTCGTGGTGATCCTCTTTCCCATCGTCGCCAGCCATGGTATCGGCGGGCTGTTGATCTCCACCCTGATGGCGGGGCTGATTTTGGTGACCCTGGGGCTGGCGCGACTCGGCAGCCTGATCCAGTTCGTGCCTTATCCGGTGGTGCTGGGCTTCACCGCCGGCATCGCCGTGGTGATCGCCCTGCTGCAGATACCCGACTTCCTGGGATTGGCGGGTGTCGAGCTGGGCGACAGCACCCTGCACAACCTGGCGACCATCGCGCTTGCCTTGCCGGCACTCACCCCGGAAGAACTCGGCGTGGGGCTGACGACGCTGGCCACCTTGATCCTCTGGCCGCGACTCAAGCTACCCGTACCGGCACCGCTGGCAGGGCTCGTGGTCGGCACGCTGGTTGCGCTCGCGATCCTGCCGCTGGGCGTCGAGGTCGATACCATCGCCTCGCGTTTTCGCTGGGAATTCGAGGGTCAGAGCGGCGACGGCATTCCGCCCTTCGCGCCCAGTCTGGTCGTTCCCTGGCACCTGCCGGGACCCGATGGTCTCCCCCTGACGGTGAATTTCGCGCTGATCCGTGAGCTGCTGGGGCCGGCGCTGGCCATTGCCATGCTGGCCGCCATCGAATCGCTGCTTTGCGCGGTGGTCGCCGATGGCCTGACGCGCACCCGCCACGACCCCAACGCCGAGCTGGTCGGCCAGGGACTCGGCAACATCGTCGCGCCCTTCTTCGGTGGCATCACCGCCACGGCGGCGCTGGCGCGCACGGCGACCAATATCCGTAGCGGTGCCGCCACGCCGGTCGCCGCCGTGGTCCATGCGCTGGTGGTGCTGCTGGCCGTGGTCGCGCTCGCCGGCATCCTGGGGCTGGTGCCCATGGCCGCACTTGCCGCCCTGCTGTTCGTGATCGCCTGGAACATGAGCGAGGCTCGCCATTTCGTTCATACGCTGAAAAGCGCCCCGCTCAGCGATGTGGCGATCCTGGTGATCTGCTTTCTGCTCACGGTGATCTTCGACATGGTGCTGGCGGTCGCCGTCGGGATCGGTCTCGCGGCGGCGCTGTTCATCCGCCGCATGGCCGAGCTGACCCATGCGCGGCGGCTGGACACCCAAAACGGCGAACTCGCCCACAAGCTGCCACGCGAGGTCGCGCTCTACGACGTCAACGGGCCGCTGTTCTTCGGGGCCGCCGAGAAGGCGGTCGCCTCATTGCGGGTGGTCGACCCCGAGATCAAGGTGGTGCTGCTCGACATGCATGACGTGCCAAGCCTCGACGCCACGGCCATCGTCGCGCTGCAGTCGCTGGTCGAGGAGCTGCGCTCGCAGCAGGTGGGATTAATCTTCATCGGCATGCCGGCGCGGATGGTGTTGAAACTTCGCCGCGCCGGGCTCTATCGCGAGAGCGGCAGGGTCGCGGCCGTACGCCATCTCGATCACGCCGCCCGGCTGGCCAGGCACTGGCTGGCTACGCGAGGTCACTGAGGGCTATTCGCCGTGCAGGGTCGCTATCAACCGCCGGGTGCCGCCATGATCGCGATGCTCGCCGAGCCATAGGCCTTGCCAGGTGCCCAGTGCCAGCCCACCGTCGCGAACCGCCAAGCACAGTTGGGTGCCGAGCAGGCTGGCACAGACATGCGCCGGCATGTCGTCGGGGCCTTCCAGCGTATGGCGGAAGTAGGGCAAGTCGCCGGGGATGCGCTCGCGCAGGAAAGCGTCCATATCATGGCGCACGTCCGGGTCGGCATTCTCGTTGAGCGTCAACGAGGCCGAGGTGTGCAGAAGCTGAAGATGCAGGAGGCCCGTCGTCACCTCCCGCAGCCAAGGCAGGCCGTCAACTACGTCCCCGGTGATCAGATGAAAGCCGCGCGAGCGTGGTGCCAATGCCAGTTCCTGCTGTTTCCACATAGCGTCACTCCTGCAGGTTTCGGAAATATCGCGGATGTTACCGTCAATCGACCACGAGGGAACCCCGAGCGATCCAGGATCGCTCGGGGTTCCCTCGCGACACATCACCCCCCTTCGGCAGGTTTGGCGTTAACGGTGCCGTCGTCAGTTGCGCGGGTCATCAGCGGGAACGATGTACTCGATGCCCCAGGGTCCCTCGCCATGCAACTGAAAAACGGTCTCGCCCTCGGCGTAGCCGAACATCGGCTCGCCAGGCGCCATGATCGCATAGCCCCCCTCCGACAACGCCTGGGTGGCTTCGGCGTCGTACTCCTCGCCATGCGCAAAGTGCAGGGTGCCGGAAAGTACCGTGACTCGCTCATAAGCGGGGTGGATATGCGGCTTGATCTCATAGCCGTCCTCGAGCCTGAGGCGCATCGTGAAGGGCGC
>DATISN010000231.1:0-28326 GCA_035581765.1 Halomonas sp. | reverse complement strand
TTCTTCCTCCCGACCGTCGCTAAAGACTCGCAGGAACCGGTCCGGATCATCGCCGGGCTGCCAGCTGCCCAGCGAACAGCGCACCTCGCAGACGAGATGGGCGGCGGCGGCGCGGGCACAGGCGCGATCCGTCTCCCAGGGTGTGTGGGGACTGTCGAACCACAGGCTGGCGAAGCCGTCGGCGGCCTTTTCCACCAGCAGCACCGGAATCTCGTCGTGTTCGAACCGACCGCGCGTGCGCCACTGGTGCTTGCCGGCGGGCGATAGGGGGTCGGCCTGGATCGCCCTCTGCAGCCAGTCATCCAGGTCATCGAGGGACGCCTTGGCCAGGTAGATTTCGATATCGGGGTAGCGACTTTCTTCGGCAGGGGTGTCGGGGGTCATGATGGCCTCAGGGCTGGGCAGTGCCGTTGACGAAGAGTCCCACGAGGATCGCCTCATAGACCCGGCTCAGGTCGTCGAGGTCGGCGGCGCGTACGCACTCATTGACCTTGTGGATGGTGGCGTTGCGCGGGCCGAGTTCGACCACCTGGCTGCCCAGGCTCGCGATGAAGCGGCCATCGGAGGTGCCGCCGGACGTCGACAGCGCGGGTCGATGCCCGAGTACCGCTTCCACCCCGGCCACCGTGGCATCGATCAACTCGCCCTCGGCGGTCAGGAAGGGGTCGCCATTGAGCGTCCAGTCGAGCTGGTACGTCAGGCCATGGCCATCGAGCAGAGCCTCGGTGCGCTCCTGCAGGCGTTCGTGGGTCACGGCGGTGGAGAAGCGGAAGTTGAAGACGACTTCCACGTCGCCGGGGATCACGTTGGTGGCGCCGGTGCCGGCGCGGATGTTGGAGATCTGGAAGCTGGTGGCCGGAAAGAAGGCGTTTCCCGTATCCCAGGACTCGCGCACCAGGGCGTCGAGGGCCGGCATCGCCTGGTGGATGGGGTTTCGCGCCAGGTGCGGATAGGCCACATGGCCCTGCACGCCCTTGATGTGCAGCACGCCGCCGAGCGAGCCGCGCCGGCCGTTCTTGATCACGTCGCCCAGGCGGTCGGTGGAGGACGGCTCGCCGACGATGCAGTAATCAAGACGCTCATGGGCCTCGCGCAGGTGCTCGACGACGGCGCGGGTACCATCGACTGCCGGGCCCTCCTCGTCGGAGGTGATCAGAAAGGCGATCCGCCCGTGATGGTCCGGGTGCGCGGCGACGAAGCGCTCCACCGCGGTGACCATGGCCGCCAGGCTGCCCTTCATGTCGGCGGCGCCCCGGCCGCGCAGCATGCCCTCATCGTCGATGCAGGGTTCGAAGGGCGGCGTGTCCCAGTGCACATGAGGGCCGCTGGGCACCACGTCGGTGTGGCCGGCAAAGGCCAGCACCGGGCCGTGGTGGCCGCGCGTGGCCCAGAAGTTTTCCACATCGCCGAAAGGCAGGCGCTCGACATGAAAACCGATGGCCTCGAGCCGCTCGATCATCAGTGCCTGACAGCCCATGTCGTCCGGGGTGACCGACGGACGGCTCAACAGGTCGATGGCCAGTGCCAGGGTCGGGGATCGCGCCTCAGTTGTGGGCATGCAGCGCCTCGTTGAGGGCAATGGCACTCTTGTTGGTCAGGCATTCGATGCGGCCATTGACCGAGTTGCGACGCAGCAGCAGGTCGTCCTGTCCGGCCAGCTCGCGGGCCGCCACGGCCTTGACCTCCTGGCCTTGGTCGTCGAGCAGGGTGACCTTGGCGCCGGCGGTGATATAGAGTCCGGCCTCGACGGTGCAGCGATCGCCCAGCGGAATGCCGATGCCGGCGTTGGCACCGATCAGGCAGCCCTCGCCGACCTTGATGACGATGTTGCCGCCACCGGAGAGCGTGCCCATGGTCGAGCAGCCCCCACCGAGATCCGAGCCCTTGCCGACCATGACGCCGGCGGAGATGCGCCCCTCGATCATGCCCGGACCTTCGGTGCCGGCGTTGAAGTTGACGAAGCCCTCGTGCATCACCGTGGTGCCCTCGCCCAGGTAGGCGCCCAGGCGTACCCGTGCGGTGTCGCCGATGCGTATCCCGACCGGGACCACGTAGTCGGTCATCTTGGGGAACTTGTCGACGCAATCCACCGACAGCGGACGGCCCTCGAGGCGTGCCTTGAGCCGCCGGGCCGGCAGCTCCTCGATGTCGATGGGGCCTTCACTGGACCAGGCGATGTTGCGCAGCAGGCCGAACATCCCGGTGAGATCCAGGCCGTGCGGCTTGACCAGTCGATGGGAGAGCAGATGCAGCTTGAGATAGACCTCCGGCGCGCTCTGGGGCGGCTGATCATCGGCAAGAAACATTGCCACCAGCGGGCGCTTGCTCGCGGCCAGGGTCTCGGCCAGCTCGGCCTGTTCGGGATGGCCGGCATCGCGCAGGGCGCTGGCCAGTTCGCCGCAGTGTTCGGGCAGGAAGCTCACTCCCGCGTTGCCGGCCGGGGCATCCACGACTTTGGCGACGGCCTCGACCAGGCTGGCATCCGGATGCAGCAGCGGTGCCGGGTAATAGATCTCGAGCCAGTCGCCCTGGGTGTTCTGGGTGCCGATGCCGAGTGCAAAGCTGAGCATGGGGAGGTCCTCTTGTCGGATGAGAAATGGTCAGATGAAAAATGGTCAGATGAAAGCTTGTTCGATGAAAGAGGGGCGCACGAAAACGCGATAGGTCGTGTCGTGAGCGCAGACGCCCGTCAGAGGCTGTCGTAATCGCCGTCGCGATAGCCGACGAGAATATTCTCGCCGGTATCGAGCAGAGGGCGCTTGAGCAGCGTCGGGTGGGCCCGCATCAGCTCGCGGGCCTGGCCGTTATCCGAGGTGGTGTCGAGGTTGGCCTTGTCGTCGTCCGCAAGCTTGCGCCAGGTGGTGCTGCGCTTGTTGAGCAGCGTCATCACCGGGACACGTTCCAGGAGGTGATCGAGAAGTGAGGCCGACAGGCCGTCCTCGCGCAGGTCATGAACCTGGACGGCCAGGCCCTTGGCCTTTAGGGCCTGGCGCGCACGACGGCAGGTGTCGCAGTTCTTGATCATGTACAGCGTCAGCATGGTGACCTCCTCTCGATGAAGCGGCGAATCCGTTGCGCGGCCTCCCGGGTCGCTGCCGTCTCGGCCACCAGCGCCAGGCGGACCCTGCCGGCCCCGGGATTGGTGCCATCCTGCCCACGGCGCCCCATCCCATCGTCAGCAGCGGGACGACCCATATAGCTGCCGGGCAGCACGCTGACGTTTTCCTCGGCGTAAAGCGCGCGGGCAAACGCCTCGTCGTCGCCGCCCGGCACCGCCGGCCACAGATAGAAGCTCGCCTCGGGGGCGGGGAAATTCATGACCGGTGCCAGGATGTCGGTCACCGCGGCAAAGGTCTCGCGGTAGGCGTCGCGGTTGGCGCGAACGTGAAGCTCATCGCGCCAGGCGGTGATCGAGGCGTGCTGAATCGGCAGCGACATGGCGCAGCCGTGATAGGTGCGGTAGCGCTTGAAGGCATCGATCAACGCGGCGTCACCGGCGACGAAGCCGGAGCGCAACCCCGGCAGGTTGGAGCGCTTTGACAGCGAATGAAACACCAGGCAGCGCCGATAGTCTTGGCGCCCCAGCCGTGCGCACGCCTCCAGCAGGCCCGGCGGGGGCGCGGTCTCGTCCAGATAGAGTTCGGAATAGCACTCGTCCGAGGCGATGAGAAAATCGTGCTCGTCGGCCAGGGCGATCAGCCGCTCGAACTCGGAAAGCGGCGTCACCGCCCCGGTGGGGTTGCCCGGCGAACAGACGAAGACGATCTGTACCTCGCGCCAGGTCGCGGCGGGGATGGCCTCGATATCCGCGCGAAAGCCGGTCTCGGCGCGACAGTCGAGATAGAGCGGCTGGCCGCCGGCGAGCAGCGTCGCTCCCTCGTAGATCTGGTAGAAGGGGTTGGGCACGGCGACTTTCGCCGGCCGGGTGCGGTCCAGCGCGGCCTGCACGAAGGCGAAGATCGCCTCGCGCGTGCCGTTGACCGGCAGCACCTGCGTCGCCGGGTCCAGGCCGTCGAGGCCGAAGCGGCGGGTCGCCCAGTCGGCGATGGCGCCACGCAGCTCGGCCGTGCCGGCAGTGGCTGGGTAGCGCGCCATGTCATGGCGATGGGTCACGAGCGTCTCGAGTGCTGCCTCGAAGGGCGCGTGCTGTGGCTCGCCGATGGTCAGCGGGATATGCGACAGGTGCTCCGGCGGCGTCACGCCGGCCTTCAGCGCCGCGAGTTTCTCGAAAGGGTAGGGCTTGAGGGCGTCGAGGTCCGGGTTCATGGAGATCCAGGGGCGCCGGGTCGGCGTCATTGTCGTTGGGAAGCCTTGGGAAGAAGGCGCGCGTGCGGGCAAGGCGTCGATTATAGGCAAGCCCCGGCAGCGCCTCAAACGCGGACTCGGCGACGGGGCCTGGCGAGGCTCAGCCGGCCACGTCGAGCATCTCGATGAGCCGTTCGCGCAGGCGCTGCTGGCGCTGGGGGTCGGTGAGCGGCGCGCCGGACTTGTCGGTGATGAAGAATACGTCCTCGACCCGCTCGCCGAGGGTGGCGATCTTGGCCGCCGACAGCGCGATGTCCTGCTCCATGAAGATGCGCCCCACCCGGGCAAGCAGACCGGGGCGGTCTGGGGCGGTGAGTTCGAGCATGGTGCGCTCGTTGGCCGGGTCCTGTTCGATGATCACCTCGGTCGCCACGCGGAAGTGCTTGAGCTGACGCGGCGTGTGGCGGGTGACGATCTGCGGGTAATCGTCGGGGTCGTCGAGTTCCTCCACCAGATGGCAGCGGATCTCCTCGATGCGCGCGGGGTCGCGGATCGCCATGCCCTGTTCGTCGAGCACGATGAAGGTGTTCAAGGTGCGGTCGTTGCTCGATGTGGCGATGCGGGCGTCGTGGATGGAGAGGCCCAGCTGTTCCATGGCTGCCGAGGTGGCGGCGAACAGGTCGTCCACAGAGCGGGTATGGATGAAGACCTTGGTGCCGCCCTCGGTCATGTCGTCGGTGGGGGCGCTGATCAGGATCAGCGGCAGCGCGTTGTCCTCGTGGGCGAGAATTCCCTGGGTCTGCCAGACGATCTCGCTGGGGGCGTACTGCAGGAAATACTCCTCGCCCAGCGATTCCCAGAGCCGGTCGACACGCGCCATGTCGGCACCGATGGTCGTCAGCAGCGAGTGGGCCTCGCTGCGGGTTTCCTGCACCCAGTCGTCGCGCTCCAGGGGGTTTTCCAGGCCACGTCGCAGGGCGCGCTTGGTCTCGCTGTGGAGCTGGCGCATCAGCGTGGCCCGCCAGCCGTTCCACAGGGTCGGGTTGGTGGCGTTGATGTCGGCCACCGTCAGCACGTAGAGATAGTCCAGGCGCGTCTCGTCGCCCACCAGGCGGGCGAAGTCGGCGATCACGTCGGGGTCGGTGATGTCGCGTTTCTGGGCGATCATCGACATCGACAGGTGGTGCCAGACCAGCCAGCTGACCAGGCGGGTGTCGCGGCTCGACAGGCCGTGTCGCTCGGCGAAGACCTCGACGTCGCGCGCGCCGATCTCGGAATGATCGCCACCGCGCCCCTTGCCGATGTCGTGGAAAAGCCCGGCGATCCACAGCAATTCCAGCTTGGGCAGTTGATGGATCAGCGTGGCGGCCACCGGATAGACCTCGCGCCCTTCAGGTCCGCGAAAACACTGGATGAACTTGAGCAGCCGCAGGGTGTGGGCGTCGACGGTGTAGATATGAAACAGGTCGTGCTGCATCAGTCCCACGGCGCGGCCGAACTCGGGCAGGTACTTGCCGAGCACGCCATAGCGGTTCATGCGCCGCAGCTGGCGTGGCACGTTGCCGCCCGAGCGCAACAGGGCCATGAAGAGGCTCTGGTGGCGCAGGTCGTCGCGGTACAGGTCATCGATCTGGTGACGATGATCGCGTATTAAGCGAATGGTGTCGGCGCGCACCCCCTCGATCTCGGGATGCTCGGCCATCAGCAGGAACAGCTCGAGCAGGGCGGAGGGCCGATCGCGAAAGACGCTGCGACGCCGGGCCTGGATATAGCCACCCTTGATCTCGAAGCGCTCGTTGAGCACGGTCGTCGCAAGCTTCTCGCCAGCGTGGAGGATCGCCTCGTCGAAGTGCTGAAGCAGCATGTCATTGAGCCCGGCCAGGGCGGTGACATGGCGATAATAGCGTTTCATGAACTGCTCGACGGCGAGCCGCTCCGGCGTGTCGCGATAGCCGAACTGCTCGGCGATGGTGTTCTGGTGGTCGAACAGCAGGCGGTCCTCGGCACGGTCGGTCAGCGTGTGCAGGGCGTAGCGCACCTGCCACAGGAAGGCCTGGCCCTGGCTCAGTATCTGGAGCTCGGCATCGTTCATGAAGCCGTTGGCGACGATGTCTTCGTAGCGCTCGGTGCCGAAGTGTCGCTTGGCCACCCAGCCGATCATCTGGATGTCGCGCATGCCGCCCGGTGAGCTCTTGATGTTGGGCTCAAGGTGGTATTCGGAGTTGTTGTAGCGGTAGTGGCGCCGAATCTGCTCCTGCCACTTGGCCTCGAAGAACCGATCGGCGGGCCATAAGTGCTCGTTGGACAGCTGCACCTGCATGGCGTCGCGCAGCCGCTCGGGGCCCGCCAGGGTCCGCGATTCCTGAAGGTTGGTGATGACGGTGACGTCGGCCTCGGCCTCGCGCACGCAATCGGCGAGCGAGCGCACGCTGTGGCCGATCTCCAGGCCGATATCCCACAGGAAGGTAATGAAGGCGGCGAGGGCGTCGCGAGAGGGCGCGTCGTCGTCGTGTTCGAGCAGCAATAGCAGGTCGACATCCGAATGCGGATGCAGTTCGCCGCGGCCATAGCCACCCACGGCGAGCAATGCCACGCCGTCATCGGGCCAGGTGTGCTGCTCCCAGGCGACCGCCAGCAGTCGATCCAGGCACCAGGCACGACCGTGCACCAGGTCGCGGATATCGGCGCCGGTGCGGAAGCGCTCGTCCAGCCGGCTCTGGATCTCGCGCAGCGCCGCCTTGAAGGGGGCGATGGGCGAGCGGCTGCCGGTGAGCTCATTGCGAAAGCGGTCGACGTCGAACAGCGACTCGTCGGGGGCGAAGCGGTAGTGATGGAGCAGCATGGAATCGACTCAGCGTTCGAGGAAGGAGAGGTCTTCCTCGCCACGAGCGGTGAGGACCTCCACACCGGATTCGGTCACCAGCAGGGTGTGCTCCCACTGGGCGGACAGGCTCTTGTCACGGGTCACCGCGGTCCAGCCATCGCGCAAGACCTTGGTCTTGTACGAACCCACGTTGATCATCGGCTCGATGGTGAAGCACATGCCGGCCGCCAGCGCGATATCGGCCTCGGGGGCATAGCCGTCGTAGTGAAGCACCTGGGGGTCTTCATGAAAGCCGGCGCCGATGCCGTGGCCACAGAAGTCGCGCACTACCGCGTAGCCGTTGGCTTCGGCATGCTGCTGGATGGCCCGGGCCAGGTCGGAGAGCCGCGCACCGGGCTTGACCAGGGCGATGCTACGGTACAGGCACTCCTGGGTGACACGGCAGAGGCGTTCACCCTGAATGGACTCGCCGATCACGAACATCATGCTCGAGTCGCCATGATAGCCATCGGCCGTCTTGACGGTGATGTCGACGTTCATGATGTCGCCGTTCTTGAGCTGCTTGGCGTCGTCGGGAATGCCGTGGCAGACCACGCGGTTGATCGAGGTGCAGATCGACTTGGGGAAGCCATGATAGTCCAGCGGAGCCGGCGTGGAACCCAGCTCATTGACGATATAGTCGTGACACAGCCGGTCGAGCTTGCCGGTGCTGACGCCTGCCTGGACGTGGGGCGTGAGCATTTCCAGCACGCTGGCGGCCTGACGGCCCGCCTCGCGCATCTTCTCGATCTCGTCGGGCGTCTTGATGGGTACGTTCATGGAATCTCGGGTCAGGGTGGGGTCGCCGGCTTGACCGCAGGGCAGTGCGGCATGGACGACTTCATCTGGGAGTTGATCTATGGTATAAAGCTGCGCGCTTTCCTGCAATCGCTGTGCCCGGTCGTGTCACGCGGTCATCCGGCCACACTGGTCCACATCAGCGGAGAAGGCGTGCGACACCACGACAAAGTGTTGAAGCAACATCAACGCCTTGAAATCACACATGCACCGACACATGGTCCCGGGTGCTGTCGGTTGACCCCGGCGGTCGGATCCATGGGGTGCGTGGAGGCCTAACCCGATTTACCAGGAGTCATCCATGGCACACGTCAATATGCGTGACCTGCTTAAAGCAGGCGCTCACTTCGGTCACCAGACCAAGTACTGGAACCCGAAGATGAGCAAGTTCATCTTCGGCGCCCGCAACAAGATCCACATCATCAACCTCGAGCACACCCTGCCGGCCCTGAACGAGGCCATCGAGGTAGTCGAGAAGATGGCGGCGGCCAACAACAAGATCATGTTCGTTGGCACCAAGCGCAGCGCCAGCAAGATCATCAAGGAAGAGGCAAGCCGCGTGAGCATGCCCTTCGTCAATCATCGCTGGCTCGGCGGCATGCTGACCAACTACAAGACCATCCGTGTTTCCATCAAGCGTCTGCGCGAGCTCGAAGCCATGCACGAAGATGGCACCTTCGAGAAGCTGACCAAGAAAGAAGTGCTGATGGCGACCCGCGAGCAGGACAAGCTCGAGCGCAGCGTGGGTGGTATCAAGGAAATGGGCGGCCTGCCCGATGCGCTGTTCGTCATCGACGTCGATCACGAGCGCATCGCCATCAACGAGGCCAATAAGCTTGGCATCCCGGTGATCGGTGTGGTCGATACCAACTCCAACCCGGACGGCGTCGACTACGTGATCCCCGGTAACGATGACTCCATTCGTGCCATCCAGATCTACGTCAAGGCCGTTGCCGACGCTTGTGTCCGCGCGAAGGAAGGCCGTCCCGACGAGTTCGTCGAGGTCACCGAAGAAAGCGAAAGCAGTACCGCCGCCGAGTAATCGCGGCGCGTCTTGCTGGCCGTCGGCGACGGTGCCGGTAAGACGAGAAGGGGGCCGCGGCCCCCTTTTTTCTCAGGACTTGTTTTCGGAGCATGTTTCTCAGAGCGTGTTTCTCAGATTTCGCCGAACTCGCCGAACTCGCTGGTATCGGCGGGTTCGGAACACATTTCAGGCAGAATCATACAGAGGTGAAACCCATGGCAGCTATCAGCGCCTCCCAGGTCAAGGAACTGCGCGAGCGTACCGGGCTCGGCATGATGGAATGCAAGAAGGCCCTCACCGAAACCGACGGTGACATCGAGGTCGCCATCGAGAACCTGCGCAAAAGCTCCGGTCTCAAGGCCGCCAAGAAGGCCGGCCGCACCGCCGCCGAAGGCGCCGTGGTCACGCGTGTGGCCGAGGACGGCAGCCTCGGCGTCATGATCGAGATTAACTCCGAGACCGACTTCGTCGCGCGCGACGACAACTTCAAGGCCTTTGCCGAGAAGATCGCCGACGCCTTCTTCGCCGCCAAGAGCGAAGACGTGGCCGCGGTGATGGAAGGCGAGCTCGAGACCGCTCGCGAGCAGCTGGTGCAGAAGATCGGTGAGAACATCGGCGTGCGTCGTTGCGCCGTGGTCGAGGCCGACGCAGGCAACCGGGTCGGCGAATACGTCCACGGCGGTCGCATCGGCGTGCTGACCGTGCTCAAGGGCGGCACCGCCGAAGTGGCCAAGGATGTCGCTATGCACGTCGCCGCGATCAATCCCTCGGTCGCGCATCCGGCCGATATGCCCCAGGAGGCGTTGGACCAGGAAAAGGCCATCATCCTGGCGCAGCCCGACATGGCCGGCAAACCCGAGCAGATCGCCGAGAAGATGGTGCAGGGCCGGCTTAAGAAGTACCTGGCCGAGAACAGCCTGACCGAGCAGCCCTTCGTCAAGGACCCGAACCAGAGCGTGTCCGAGTACGTCAAGGCGGCCGGTGGCGAGGTAATCGGCTTCACTCGCTTCGAAGTTGGCGAGGGCATCGAGAAGCAAGAGGTTGATTTTGCCAAGGAAGTGATGGAACAGGCCAAGCGTAGCTGAGGTCATAGGTTCCGTTCGTGGATGGCGTGCGCGAGAGCGCACGCCTTCGCGTATCCGGCGGGTGGAATCCCGGTCGGACACCTTCCACCGTTGACGATCCAGGAGACATGCCATGCCCACCGCCGATCAGGATGATGCCCCGCTCGCGAGCCCTCGCGATGCGGCACGTCCCGACACCCCTCTCGCCGACCCCTCCCGCCTCGAGAAGACCCGTCCCGACAAGTCGAAGTACAAGCGTATCCTCCTGAAGCTCTCGGGTGAGGCGCTCACCGGCGATGCCGACTTCGGCATCGATCCCAAGGTGCTCGATCGCATGGCCCTGGAAATCGGCCAGATGGTGGGCATCGGCGTGCAGGTGGGGATCGTGGTCGGCGGCGGCAACCTGTTTCGCGGTGCGGCGCTGCACGAGGCCGGCATGGACCGGGTCACCGGCGATCACATGGGCATGCTGGCCACGGTGATGAACGCGCTGGCCATGCGCGATGCCCTGGAGCGCTCCAACATTCGCTCGCGGGTCATGTCGGCCATCCCCATGAGCGGTGTGGTGGAGCACTATGACCGGCGTACCGCGATCCGCTACCTGACTTCCGGCGACGTGGTACTGTTCTCCGCCGGCACCGGCAACCCCTTCTTTACGACCGACTCGGCGGCCTGCCTGCGCGGTATCGAGATCGACGCCGATGTGGTGGTCAAGGCCACCAAGGTGGATGGGGTCTACAACAAGGATCCGGTCAAGTTTCCCGATGCCGTCAAGTACCATCGCCTGAGCTACGACGATGCGATTGAACAGAAGCTCGGCGTGATGGATTTGACCGCCATCTGCCTGGTGCGGGACCATGAGATGCCGGTACGGGTCTTCAACATGAACAAGCCCGGCGCCCTGCTCAATCTTGTGATGGGCGGCGAGGAAGGCACGCTGATAGACAGAGGTTGACAACGTGATCGACGAAATCAAGAAAGATGCGGAATCCCGCATGAAGAAGAGCCTCGAGGCCCTTCACGGCAATTTGAACAAGATTCGTACCGGACGCGCCCACTCCAGCATCCTGGATTCGATATCCGTGGACTATTACGGCTCGCAGGTGCCGCTCAACCAGGTCGCCTCGATCAATACCGAGGACGCCCGCACCCTCTCCGTGGTGCCCTGGGAGCAGAACATGGTGCCCAAGATCGAGAAGGCCATCATGACCTCCGACCTTGGCCTCAATCCGGCCAGTGCCGGCAACGTCATCCGCGTGCCGATGCCGATGCTCACCGAGGAGACGCGCAAGGGCTACATCAAGCAGGCGCGTCAGGAGGCCGAGCACGCCAGGGTGGCGGTACGTAACGTGCGTCGCGATGCCAATGGTGATATCAAGGCGCTGCTCAAGGACAAGGACATTTCCGAGGACGAGCAGCATCAAGCTGAGGATGCGGTGCAGAAGCTGACCGACAAGATTATCGCCGAGATCGACAAGATGCTGGAAGCCAAGGAACACGACCTGATGCAGGTCTGAGGACGCAAGGGCGACAACGATCGCCCGTTTTCGGCACACCTTTCATGCGAGATATCATGACGCCACCGCAGCTCCCCGACTCCCGTTTCGACAGAGGCCCGACGGCGCCTGTCGAGAGTGGGATGCCACGCCACGTGGCGATTATCATGGACGGCAACAATCGCTGGGCAAAGGCACGTGGATTGTCAGGTATCAGAGGCCACCGGGCCGGCGTCGAGGCGGTGCGTGCGGTGATCCGGCGTGCCGCCGAGCGTGGCATCGAGACGCTGACCCTGTTCGCCTTCTCAAGTGAGAACTGGAAGCGTCCTAAAGACGAAGTCAGCGCCCTGATGGAGCTTTTCCTTATGGCGCTGAAGCGTGAGGTCAGAAAACTCCACGACAACGGGATTCGTCTGACGATCATTGGGGATCGCACGGCGTTTTCCAGCTCGATCCAGAGCCATATCGCCCGCGCCGAGGCGCTGACCCACGACAACACGCGCATGCACCTGGTGGTCGCCGCCAATTATGGCGGGCGTTGGGACATTGCCAGCGCTGCCCGCCACCTGGCCGAGCGCGTTGCCGCCGGCGAGCTGGCCGCCGAGGATATCGACGAGCAGGCCATCGACCGCGCGGTCTGCCTGGCCGATGACGCCCCGGTGGACCTGTGCATTCGTACCAGCGGCGAGCAACGCATCTCCAACTTCCTGCTGTGGCAGATGACTTACGCCGAGCTGTATTTCACCCAGACCCTCTGGCCTGACTTCGACAAGACGGCTTTCGACCAGGCGCTTGATGATTTTCGTCACCGCCAGCGGCGTTTCGGCATGACCGATGAGCAGGTCGAGGCGCACCGCAATGCTTAGACAGCGCATCATCACGGTGGCCTGGCTGGCGCCGCTCATGCTCGCCGGGCTCTTCGGCCTGACGGGCGGCGCCTTCGCGTTGTTTACCGCCATGATCGTGCTACTCGCCGGGTGGGAATGGACCGATCTGTCCGGCGTCGAGGCGCCTGGGCAACGGCTGGCGCTGCTCGGTGGCCTGGCGGCGCTCATGTGGTTGCTGTGGCTGTCGGGCGCACTGCTTGCGACCTGGCCGCTGTGGATCGCCCTGGCGGGCTGGCTGGTCAATCTCTATTGGGTGACGCGCTATCCCGACCGTCTGTCGCAATGGCATACCACGCCGCGCCGCCTGGCCATGGGCCTGTGGGTGCTGTTACCCGCCTGGGTCGGCCTTTACCTGTTGCGGGAGGCCGGCGCCACCTGGTTGCTGTTCCTACTGCTGCTGGTGTGGGGGGCCGATATCGGCGCCTATTTCGCCGGCCGTAAGTTTGGCAAGCGCAAGCTGGCTCCTCGAGTGAGTCCCGGCAAGAGCTGGGAAGGCGTGTTCGGGGGCATGGCCGTGACCGCCGTGCTTGCCATGGTCTTCGCCTTCTGGGAAGAGCTGGGGGGCGGGGGCTTCGTCGCGCTGCTGGGCATCACGCTGATGGTGACGCTGGCCTCGGTGCTGGGAGACCTGCTCGAGAGCATGCTCAAGCGCCATCGGGGACGCAAGGATTCCAGTCACCTGTTGCCGGGCCACGGTGGCGTGCTCGACCGGATCGACAGCCTGACCGCCGCCTTGCCGCTGTTTGCCCTGCTCACCGCAGGGGGACTGTGATGGTTGGTGCCGCTCCACGCCCCCGCAGCGTGACCGTGCTGGGCGCCACCGGCTCGATCGGCGCCAGCACCCTGGACGTGATCGCTCGCCATCCCGAACGCTATCGGGTGTACGCCCTGACCGCGCATCGCTCCCGTGAGGCCTTGCTCGACCTTTGCCGCGTGCATCGCCCCGCGGTGGCGGTGGTGGATGGCGATCAGGACGCCGTCTGGCTTCGCGAGCGACTCCGGAGTGCGGGACTCGAGACCGAAGTGAGTGCCGGCCCGGAGGCGCTGGTCGAGGTGGCCAGGGCCGCTGAGGCCGATGTGATCATGTCGGCGATCGTCGGCGCCGCCGGATTGCTCCCGACCCTGGCGGCGGTGCAGGCCGGCAAGCGGGTCCTGTTGGCCAACAAGGAGGCCCTGGTGATGTCCGGGGCGCTGTTCATGGACGCGGTGATCCGGCATGGCGCGACCCTGCTGCCGATCGATTCCGAACATAATGCCATCTATCAGTGTCTACCCGTGGAACACCGCGGCGGCCTCGATCACCATGGCGTCACCCAGCTGCTGCTGACCGCCTCGGGTGGCCCGTTCCGCGGCTGGTCGCGGGCCGACCTGGCTCGCGTGACGCCCGACCAGGCCTGCGCGCATCCCAATTGGTCCATGGGGCGAAAGATCTCGGTGGACAGCGCCACGCTGATGAACAAGGGGCTGGAGCTGATCGAGGCCTGCTGGTTGTTCGACGCCCGCCCCGACCAGGTGGAAGTGGTGGTGCACCCGCAGAGCGTCATTCACTCCATGGCCGCCTATGCCGATGGCTCGGTGATTGCCCAACTGGGCAACCCCGACATGCGCACCCCGATCGCCTATGGGCTGGCCTGGCCGGAGCGCATCGAGGCCGGCGTCAAGGCGCTGGATCTGTTCTCGGTGGCACGCCTGGATTTCGAGCCCCCCGATGAGACCGCGTTTCCCTGCCTGCGCCTGGCGCGCGAGGCGATGGCCGCGGGAGGGACCGCGCCGGCCGTGCTCAATGCCGCCAATGAAGTGGCCGTTGAGGCCTTCCTTGCCGGAAGGCTCGGCTTCACCGGTATCGATGAACTGGTGGACCACACGCTCGAGGCGATTGCGGTGGCGCCGGCGGTGGATCTCGAGACGATTCTCGAGGCCAATGCTCACGCCCGGCGGGTCGCCGACGAGTGGCTCGATCATCACTGAGGTGAGGCGCGACGCCCCCTTAACGCAACCCGAGAGGAGACTGCCTTGGGCCTGATCCAGAATGTGCTGGCCGTCATCGTGGTGCTGGGCCTGCTGATCACTTTTCACGAGTTCGGCCACTACTGGGTTGCCCGGCGCTGTGGTGTGCGGGTGCTGCGTTTTTCGGTGGGCTTTGGCAAGCCGATCTGGACGCGACGGGATCGTCACGGCACGGAATTCGTGCTGGCGGCCATTCCATTGGGCGGTTACGTCAAGATGCTCGATGAACGCGAGGCGCCGGTGCCCGAGGAGCAACTGGGCGAGGCGTTCAATCGCAAGAGCGTCTGGCAGCGGATCGCCATCGTCTCCGCCGGGCCGCTGGCCAACTTCCTGTTGGCGATCGTGGCCTACTGGGCGCTGTTCGTGGTCGGCACCACCACGGTGGCGCCCGTGGTGGGCGACGTCGACCCGGATTCTCCGGCGGGACGCGGCGGCCTGCAGGTCGGTCAGGAGATCGCCTCGGTACAGGGCGAGGCGGTACGTTCCTGGGAAGAAATCAACATCAAGCTGGTAGCGGCCATCGGCGAGAGTGGTGAGTTGCGTATCGGCGCGCGCGATGATGCCGAGGGCGAGGCCCGCGAGCATCGTCTGCCCGTAGAGGACTGGCTGGTCGGACAAGACCCGCCCCAGCCGCTGCCGAGCCTGGGGCTAACGCCCTGGCGCCCGCCCTTTCCGGCGGTGCTAGGCCAGCTGGTCGAGGGCGAGGCCGCCGCCGAGGCCGGCCTTGCGCTCGGCGACGAAGTGCTGGCGGTAAACGATGACCCCGTGGAGGACTGGCCGCAGTTCGTGGACACCGTGCGCGCCAGCCCCGGCGAGCCACTGGTGGTGGAGGTGTTGCGCGATGGCGAGCGTCTCACGTTCGAGCTCACCCCGGGTCGCAGCGAGCTCGAGGAAGGCGAGGCCATCGGCTACATCGGTGCCGGGGTCGAGCCGGTGGAATGGCCCGAGGCGTATCGTCGCGAGATCCGCTACGGGCCTCTGGCCGCTGTGGGACATGCGATGGTGCGCACCGGCGAGATGTCCGTGCTGACCCTGGATGCAATCCGCAAGATGCTGGTGGGTCTCATCTCGCCGAGCAACCTGTCGGGACCGATCACCATTGCGCGTATCGCTGGCGACTCCGCGCGTTCCGGGCTCGAGAGCTTCGTCGGTTTCCTGGCGTATCTGTCGATCAGCCTGGGCGTGCTGAACCTGCTGCCGATTCCGGTGCTGGATGGCGGGCACCTGCTTTACTATTTCATGGAAGTGGTAAGGGGCCGGCCGGTCTCCGAGAGGGCTCAGGCGATGGGGTTGCGCTTGGGGATGGCCGTGGTCGGCACGCTGATGGTCATGGCGATCTATTTCGACTTGATGCGCCTGTGGTAATGGAGTGGATGCGCCTGTGGAGATGGGGTAGTCGCGGGTGGCGCCAGGCGGTGGAGCAATCGCTCTCGCCTTGTCAGTCACCCGCACAAATGTATAAGGTGCCTGTCTGGACAGGTTTAGCAGATCAACGCGAGCGAATCGATTGCATGAAAATCAAGACCATCGGACTGGCGGCGCTGCTGCTCGTCGGAGCCACGACGGCTCAGGCGGAACCCTTTGAAGTTTCCGACATTCGAGTTGAAGGCTTGCAGCGGGTTTCCGCCGCATCCGTCTTCAATGCCTTTCCCGTCAGCGCCCGCGATCGTGTGGATGACCGTGAACTGGCCGACGCGACCCGTGAGCTCTTTGCCACCGGCCTGTTCGAGGATATCGAACTCGCCCGCGACGGCGATGTGCTGATCATTCAGGTCGTCGAGCGTCCCACCATCTCCCGCCTGGAGATCAGCGGCAACGAGCAGATCGCCGACGAAGAACTTCGTCAGGGCCTCCAGGAGGCCGGCCTGGCAGAAGGCCAGGTGCTGCAGCTCTCGACCATCGAGCAGATTCAGCGTGAACTCGAAGGGGTCTATCAGGCCCAGGGGCGTTACAGCGCCCGCATCGACACCGAGGTCGAGCCGATCGACGAGGGTCGGGTGCAGGTCAATATCGATATCAACGAAGGGGCCGTGGCCAAGATCCGCCAGATCAATATCGTCGGCAACGAGGCCTTCAGCGATGAGGAGCTGCTCGATCTCTTCGAGCTTGAAGACAGGCCCGGCTGGATGTTCGGCTGGTTCTCCAGCGACGAGTATTCCCGCGAGGCGCTTTCCGGTGATCTCGAGCGCCTGCGCTCCTACTACCTCGATCGCGGCTACGTGAACTTCAATATCGCCTCCACTCAGGTGTCGATCGGCCCCGACCAGTCGGAGATCTTCATTACCGTGAATGTTGAGGAAGACAGTCAGTATCGCCTGGGGGATATCGACTTCACCGGGGACCTGCAGATCAGCGAGCGCGAGGCGCGCGAGCTTCTGGAGGTCACGCCGGGTGAAATCTTCTCACGCAGCGAGGTGACGTCCTCCTCAGAGGCCCTGCGTTCGCGCCTGGGGGCCGAAGGGTTCGCTTTCGCCACTGTCGATGGCGTCCCTCAAATGGCCAACGATGGCGAGACCGTCGATCTGACCTTCCAGGTGGATGCCGGGCGCCGCGCCTATGTGCGCCGCATCGAGTTCGCCGGCAATACCACCACCGAGGATGAAGTGCTGCGCCGCGAGATGATCCAGACCGAGGGCGCCCCGGCCTCCACCGAGTCGATCAGCCAGTCCAGGGAGCGTCTGGAGCGCCTCGGCTTCTTCCGTCAGGTCGATGTCCAGACCGAGCCGGTGGCGGGTGAAGAAGACAAGCTCGATGTGACCTATACCGTCGAGGAACAGCCGTCCGGTTCCATCTCGGCGAGTGTCGGCTTCTCCCAGAATGCCGGCGTGATCTACGGGGCCGGCCTTTCCCAGAACAACTTTCTGGGAACCGGCAACCGCGTGAACGTCAGCGCCCAGCGCAGCGACATCTTCACCAGCCTCAACTTCGGCTTTACCGATCCTTATTGGACGCTGGACGGGATATCGCGGGGTTACAATCTTTTCTACCGCGAGACCGACTACGAAGACTCGGATATTTCCACCTATTCGACCGATTCCTTCGGCGGTGGAATCAACTTCGGTTATCCGATCAACGAGATCACGCGCCTCAATTTCGGCGCCTCGGTGGAAGACCTGTCCATCAAGACCTACAACGACACGGCCCTTGAGATCGAACAGTACATCGAGGACCAGGGGGCCGATGCCCAGAGCCTGAAACTTACGGGCAGCTGGACACGCAACAACCTGAATCGCGGCATCATGCCTACCGCGGGTAACTATCAGCGTCTCTCGCTGGAAACTTCGGCGCCGGGCAGCGATGCGCAGTACTACAAGATGCGCGCCGAGGCACGCCATCTCTTCCCGCTCAACGACGCCGAGGAGTGGGTCATGAAGTTCAGCGGCGAGCTGGGCTATGCCGATAGCATCGGCGATGATCCGTTCCCCTTCTACGAGAACTTCTACTCCGGTGGTTTGGGCTCGGTACGCGGCTTTACTTCCAATACCCTGGGGCCGCGGACCTCGCCGCCCTCCGGTACCGATCGTGACCGCACGATGGGCGGTAATGTCCTGGTCGAAGGTAGCGCCGAACTGCTTTTCCCGCTGCCTTTCGTCGAGGACCGCCGCAGCATCCAGTCGGGCTTCTTCGTCGATGCGGGTAATACCTTCCTTTCCAGCTGTTACGACGTGCCGGCGGGCGAGACATCGAATTGCAGCTCGGGGGTGGACCTGGGCGACCTGCGCTACAGTGCGGGTATCGGGCTTTCCTGGTTGACGCCGGTTGGCCCGCTCACCTTCAGTGTGGCCCAGCCACTCAACGAGGAAGGTGAAGACGACACCCAGTTCTTCCAGTTCTCGCTCGGTCAGTCTTTCTGACCGAGTTGAATGATCACCACGCCTTGCCAGGAGCACGACCATGCGAAAGTTAACCGCCTCATTGAGCCTAGTGCTGCTCGCCGCACTGGCGTTGCCGGCCCAGGCCGCCGAAGTCGCCTTGCTGGATTGGCGCCGCGCCCTGATGCAGACCGATGCCGCCGAGCAGTCCATGAACGATCTGCAGGGCCGCATCGGCAGCCAGCAGCAGCAGGCCGAGACGCTAGGGGAGGAGCTCCAGCAGATGCAGCAGCGCCTGCAGCAGGAGGGCGAGCAGATGGCCGAAGGAGAACGCCAGTCCGCCATGCAGGAATTCCAGCAGAAGGGCGCCGAATTCGAGCAGTTGCGCCAGCAGGTCATGCAGGCGCAGCAGCAGGCCGAGCAGGAGTTCCTGCAGCAGGCCGAACCCATGCTGGAACAGGCGGTGGATCAGGTGATCGCGAGCCATGGTGTCGAGGTGCTGGTCGACCCACAGGGGGTGCTGCATTCCGAAGGGGACCTGCAGGACCTGACCGGGGAAGTGACCCAGATCCTCAACTCGCTGCTGTAAGCCAGCGCTGCCACTGGACCGGGTCATCATGACGCCAACAGACGCACCGAGCCTTACCCTTGCCGACGTGGCCGAGCAACTCGAGGCCAGGCTGGTCGGTGAGCCTTCGCGCCGGGTGACGGGGCTTGCCACCCTTCGCGAGGCCGGTCCATCGCAGATCGCCTTTCTCGCCAATCGCGCCTACCTCAAGGATCTGCCGGGCACTCGGGCAGGCGCCGTACTGCTGTCGCCCGAGCTGGCCTCAAGCTGCCCGGTCGATCGGCTCGAGCTGGCCAATCCTTATCTGGGCTACGCAGCCTTGTCACGGTTGTTTGACCCTTTAATGCGGCGAGAAAGGATGGGCATCCATCCCTCGGCCGTGGTGGCGAAGAGCGCCATCTTGGGGGAAGGCGTCGAGATCGGCCCCAATGCGGTGATCGAGGCGGGTGTCGAGCTGGGTGACGAGGTGGTAGTGGGGCCGGGCACTGTGGTGGGTGCCGATTCGCGCATCGGCCAGGGCTCGCGTCTGCACGCCAACGTAACGGTCTATCATGGCGTGCTCATCGGCGCCCGGGCCATCCTGCACAGCGGCGCGGTGATCGGTGGCGATGGCTTCGGCTTCGCCCATGACGGGGCCGGCTGGCAAAAGATCGCTCAGTTGGGCGGGGTGGTATTGGGCGACGATGTCGAGGTGGGCAGCTGTTCGAGCATCGATCGCGGCGCTCTCGGCGATACCGTGATCGGCAACGGTGTCAAGATCGACAGCCAGGTGCAGATTGCCCACAACGTGCAGGTCGGCGACCACAGCGCTCTGGCCGGCTGCGTGGGCATCGCCGGGTCGACGCGGGTGGGCCGGCATTGCATGCTTGGCGGCGGGGTGGGGCTCTCGGGGCATCTCACGCTCTGCGATGGCGTCCAGGTCACCGGGATGAGCCTGGTGACCAACTCGATCCTCGAGCCTGGCGTCTATTCGTCCGGTACCGGCTCTATGCCCAATGCTCAGTGGCGCAAGAATGCGGTGCGCTTCAAGCACCTGGACGACCTTGCCAAGCGCCTCGCCCGGCTCGAGAAACGCGGGCGTAACGGTTGAGCGGGCCGAGCGGGATGGCCCGCTTGAGTGTGTCGTGTGCAGCGCTATAATCCTTCGCCTGCTCGCCGGCGTTTCACGTCGGATTGTGCCCGCCCGGTAGCGGGCATTTCGTCTTTTCAGAGGTTGCATCGATGGTAATGGACATCAACGAGATTCGTGATTATCTGCCCCACCGCTACCCGTTCCTGCTGGTGGACCGGGTGACGGAGCTTTCCCTGGGCGAAGCCATCGTTGCCTACAAGAATGTCAGCATCAACGAGCCGTTCTTCAACGGCCACTTTCCCCACCATCCCATCATGCCCGGCGTGCTGGTCCTCGAATCCCTGGCCCAGGTGTGCGGGATTCTCGGCTTCAAGACCGTCAACAAGCTGCCGGCCGACGGCTATGTCTACTATCTCGTCGGCAGCGACAACGTGCGCTTCAAGCGCCCGGTGATGCCGGGCGATAAGGTCGTGCTCAAGGCGACGGTCATTCGCGAAAAACGCGGTATCTGGAAATTCGCCTGCCAGGCGACCGTGGACGGCGAGCTCGCTTGCGAGGCGGAGATCATCTGTGCCGAGAGGAAGGTCGCTTGATACATCCCACTGCTCTCATCGATCCCGCGGCGCACCTGGCCGATGATGTCGAGGTGGGGCCCTTCACGGTGATCGGTCCCGATGTCCAGATCGGTCCAGGGAGCCGCATCGGCCCCCATGTGGTGATCAAGGGCCCCACCGTGCTCGGTGCGCGAACGCGAATCTTCCAGTTCGCTTCCGTGGGCGAGGATTGCCAAGACAAGAAATATGCCGGCGAACCGACCCGCCTGGTGATTGGCGATGACAACGTCATCCGCGAAGGGGCGACGCTGCATCGCGGCACCGTCCAGGACCGAGGCGAGACGACCATCGGGTCGCGCAACCTCTTCATGGCCTATGTGCACGTCGGTCATGACTGCCTGATCGGCAACGACTGCATCCTGGCCAACCAGGTGACGCTGGCCGGGCATGTCGATCTGGGTGACTTCGTGATTCTCGGCGGCCTGTCGGCGATCCATCAGTTCTGCCACTTTGGCGACCATGCCATGGCGGGCGGTGGCTCGATCATCACCAAGGATACCCCCGCCTATATCATGATCAGCGGCAACCCGGCCCAGGCCCATGGTCTCAACCTGATCGGACTCAAGCGGCGTGGGTTCTCCAAGGAAGCGATCCGCTCGCTGAGCGAGGCCTACAAGCTCGTCTACCGCCAGGGGCTGACGGTGGAGCAGGCGCTGGAGCAGATCCATGCGCGTTTCTCGCTGCCCGAGACCGAGACCTTCGCCGCCTCCATCGAGCTCTCGACGCGCGGCATCATCCGCTGAGGTGACTCGCAAATGAGCCTCACATGACGGTCAGGCGTGTCTATCTCGTCGCTGGCGAACTCTCCGGCGACCTTCTCGGTGCCGGTCTGATGCGAGCGCTCATGGCGAGGCATCCAGGCGTCGAGTTCCGTGGCATCGGGGGTCCTCGCATGCTCGAGCAGGGCATCGACAGCCGGTTCCCCCTGGAGACCCTCTCGGTGATGGGGCTGGTCGAGGTGATCAAGCATCTCCCGGGCCTGCTGCGGGTGCGTCGGGAACTCAAGCGCGACGCCCTGGCCTGGCGGCCCGACATCATGATCGGCATCGACGCCCCGGACTTCAACCTGGGGCTGGAACGGCAATTGCGAGAGACTGGCGTGACCACCGCCCACTATGTCAGCCCCTCCGTGTGGGCCTGGCGCCAGGGGCGGGTCAAGGGAATCGCCCGCTCGGTGGACGCGATGCTGACCTTCCTGCCCTTCGAGGCCGCCTTCTACGTGCAGCATCGTGTGCCGGTGGCCTTCGTCGGGCACCCGTTGGCCGACGACCTGCCGCTTGACAACGATCGCCGGGCGGCGCGACGCGCACTGGGGCTCGACGAGGCACGACCGGTGCTGGCGGTGTTGCCGGGCTCGCGGGCGGGCGAGATCCGTTTTCTGGGTGACACCTTCCTCGACACCGCGCAGCGCCTCTGCGACGAACGCAGCGATCTGCAGGTGGTCATTCCCGCGGCGACACCGCAGCGCCGCGACGAGCTCGAGACGCTGCTGGCCGCCCGCCATGCACTGGCCGACCGGGTGACGATACTCGACGGCCTGGCGCGCGAGGCCATGGTGGCAAGCGACCTGGTGCTGCTGGCGTCGGGGACCGCGGCGCTGGAAGCGATGCTCTGCCATCGGCCCATGCTGGTGGCCTACCGCATGGCGCCGGTGACCCACTGGCTGGCCAAGCGGCTGGTCAAGACGCCGTGGATCTCGCTGCCCAACCTGATCGCTCGCGAGACACTGGTGCCCGAGCTGATCCAGGACGCCGCCACGCCGGAGGCCATCGCCCGGCAACTCTCGGCCATGCTCGACGACCCCGAGGGGCGCCAGGCGCTGGAGGCCCGCTTTGCCGACATGCATGCCGGACTGCAGCGTGACGCCAGCCGCCGCGCGGTTGAGGCCATCGAGGCCCTGGTCGACGGCCGTCCGCTGCCCGACAGCGTCTCGCCCGATAAGGCCGAGGCCGACACGAAGGGAGAGGGCCGATGAGCGCCAGGGAGTTGCCCTCGCTGGTGATCGAGTACACCGGCACGCGTCTGGCCGGCGTCGATGAGGTCGGCCGTGGTCCGCTGATCGGGGCGGTGGTCGCCGCCGCGGTGATCCTCGACCCGGCTTGGCCCATCGCCGGGCTCCATGACTCCAAGACGCTCACTTCCCGCCGGCGCGAGACGCTGGATGGCGAAATCCGCTGTCATGCGCTGGCCTTCGCGCTGGGCGAGGCCAGCGCCGCCGAGATCGATGCCGTTAATATCTACCAGGCCACGCACCTGGCCATGCGGCGCGCCATTGATGCCCTGACGCCGGCCGCCGAGTACCTGCTGGTGGACGGCAATCGTCTGCCCGGGCATCATGTTCCCGGCCAGGCGGTGGTCAAGGGCGACGCCCGACATCCGGCGATCGCCGCCGCCTCGATACTGGCCAAGGTAGCCCGCGACGCCGATATGCTCGCGCTCGATGCCCGACATCCTGGCTATGGGTTCGCGCGGCACAAGGGCTACCCGACTCCCGAGCATCTGGCCGCCCTTGAGCGCCTGGGGCCGCTCGCCGAGCACCGCCGCTCCTTCGGCCCTGTGAAGCGCCAGTTGGGGCTATCCTGACGTCCGCGTCCTGAAGCTGTCTCGTGAAGCCCGTTTTTTGTAACACTCAATACGCCGAGCCCCCATGACCACGCCCTTCGTTCATCTTCGCGTCCATACCGAATACTCCCTGGTCGATGGCCTGGTGCGCCTCAAGACGCTGGTCAAGGCGGCTGGCGAGCAGGGATCGCCCGCCCTTGCGGTCACCGACGAGTCCAATCTGTTTGGTCTGGTCAAGTTCTACAAGGCCGCCCAGGGCGCCGGCCTCAAGCCGATCATCGGGGCCGACCTCTGGCTGGACAACCCGCATGATGCCTTGCACCCCTACCGCCTGACGCTGATAGCCATGAACGCCGAGGGCTATCGCAACCTCACCGAGCTGATCTCGCGCGGCTGGCTCGAAGGGCAGCGTCAGGGGCGGGCGCTGCTCGACAAGGCCTGGGTGCTCGAACAGAGCGGTGGCCTGATCGCGCTCTCCGGGGGACGCGATGGCGAGATCGGCCGCCACCTGCTCAGCGATCATCACGACGAGGCCCGTGCCCTGCTCGAGGCGTGGAACGCCGCCTTTCCGGGACGCTTCTATCTGGAGCTGATCCGGACCGGCCGGTTGCAGGAGGAGGAATGCGTGCATCTCGCCGTGGACCTGGCGCTCGAGACCGACACGCCGGTGGTGGCGACCAACGACGTGCGCTTCCTGGAACGCGATGATTTCTGGGCCCACGAGACCCGGGTCGCCATCGGCGATGGCAAGGCCCTGGACGATCGGCGCCGCGCGCGACACTACACCGAGGAGCAGTACCTCAAGAGCCCGGAAGAGATGGCCGAGCTGTTCGCCGACATCCCCGAGGCGCTGGAGAACAGCGTGATGATCGCCACGCGCTGTAGCGTCGACGTGCGCCTCGGCGAGATCTTCCTGCCGGAGTTCGCGATCCCCGAGGGCATGACCCAGGATGAGTTCTTCCGCAAGGTCTCCCATGACGGCCTCAACGAGCGCCTGGACGTCCTGTTTCCGCCGGCGCGCTACCCCCGCGACGGGAAGGAATATGCCGAGATCGAGGCGCGCTATCGCCAGCGCCTGGACTTCGAACTCGACATCATCCTGCAGATGGGCTTCCCCGGTTACTTCCTGATCGTGATGGACTTCATCCAGTGGGCCAAGGACAACGACGTGCCGGTGGGACCCGGCCGTGGTTCCGGTGCCGGGTCGCTGGTCGCCTATGCGCAGAAGATCACCGATCTAGACCCCATCGGCTACGACCTGCTGTTCGAGCGCTTCCTCAACCCCGAGCGGGTCTCGATGCCTGACTTCGACGTCGACTTCTGCATGGAGAAACGCGATCGGGTGATCGACTACGTGGCCGAGCGTTACGGCCGCGACGCCGTCTCGCAGATCGTGACTTTCGGCACCATGGCCGCCAAGGCGGTGGTGCGCGACGTGGCCCGTGCCCAGGGCAAGCCCTATTCCCTGGGCGACAAGCTCTCCAAGCTGATCCCCTTCGAAGTCGGCATGACGCTCGCCAAGGCCATCGACCAGGAGCCGGCGCTCAAGGAGTTTCTCGAGGCCGACGAAGATGCCCAGGAAATCTGGGAGATGGCGCGACGTCTCGAGGGTATCACCCGCGGCACCGGCAAGCATGCCGGCGGGGTGGTGATCGCCCCCACCAAGCTCACCGATTTCTCGCCGCTGCTCTGCGACGAGGACGGCTCGGGCCTGATGGTGCAGTTCGACAAGAACGACATCGAAGAGGCGGGGCTGGTCAAGTTCGACTTCCTGGGCCTGCGTACCCTGACCATCATCGACTGGGCGCTGGAGATGGTTGACAAGGTGCGCTCGGTCGAGGGCCAGGGTCCGCTGGATATCGATACCATTCCGCTCGACGACGCGCCGACCTTCGAGATGCTCAAGAAGGCCGAGACGACGGCAGTGTTCCAGCTCGAGTCGCGCGGCATGAAGGAGCTGATCAAGCGCCTGCTGCCCGACTCGCTGGAAGACATGATCGCGCTGGTCGCGCTGTTTCGCCCCGGCCCCCTGCAATCGGGCATGGTCGACGACTTCATCAACCGCAAGCATGGCCGGGCGGAGATCTCCTACCCGCACCCGGATTATCAGCATGAGCTCCTGAAGCCGGTCCTGGGCCCCACCTACGGGATCATCCTCTACCAGGAACAGGTCATGCAGATCGCCCAGGTCATGGCCGGCTACAGCCTGGGCCAGGCCGACCTGCTGCGCCGCGCCATGGGCAAGAAGAAGCCCGAGGAGATGGCCAAGCAGCGCGACGGCTTCATGGAAGGCTGTGCGGCCAACGGCATCGACCGCGACCTGGCGGGTAACCTCTTCGACCTGGTGGAGAAGTTCGCCGGCTACGGCTTCAACAAGTCGCACTCGGCGGCCTACGCGCTGGTCTCCTACCAGACCGCCTGGCTAAAGGCACATTATCCCGGGCCGTTCATGGCGGCGGTGATGTCCACCGAAATGGACAACCTCGACAAGGTCGTGCCGCTGATCGAGGAGTGTCGTCACCAGGGCCTGACCGTGACCCCGCCAGACGTCAACGTGGGCAGCTACAAGTTCAGCGTCGACGACCAGGGACGGGTGGTGTACGGACTGGGGGCTATTCGTGGCGTGGGCGAGGGGCCGATCGGCGCCATCGTCGAGGCGCGTCAGTGTGAAGGCCCCTTCGCCGATATCTTCGATTTCTGCCGTCGCATCGATCCCCGGCGCATGAACAAGCGCACCCTGGAAGCGCTGATCCGTTCCGGGGCGTTGGATACCCTCGGGCCCAGCCGGGCGGTGCTCGCCGCGGCACTCGAGGATGCGCTGAAGGCTGCCGCCCAGAATCAGTCGAACCAGAACCAGGGCATGATCGACATGTTCGGCGAGGCCTTTGTCGATGACACGGTCGACGATGCCTATGCCGATTATCGCGGCGCCCGTGAGTGGAGCGACAAGGAGCGCCTCGTCGGCGAGAAGGATACGCTGGGGCTTTACCTGACCGGCCACCCGATCGACGAGTACGAGCACGAGCTGGCCCGCTTCGTGTCCACCCGCATCAGTGACCTCAAGCCGTCCCGCGAGCCCCAGCGGGTCGCCGGGCTGGTGGTGGGGATGCGCACCATGAAGTCCAAGCGCGGCGACACCATGGCCTTCGTCACCCTCGATGACCGTACCGGGCGCATCGAGGCCTCGATGTTCGGTGAGCTCTACCATCAGCTGCGCGGCCGCATCGAGCCCGACCAGGTGCTGATCGTCGAGGGCGAGGTGTCCAGCGACGACTATTCGGGAGGCCTGCGCCTGCGCGGCAAGGAGATCACCCCGATGGTGGCGGCGCGCGCCCGCTACGGCCAGGCGGTGGAGCTCTCGCTGGACGGCGTCAAGGCCAACGGACGCCTCATCGATAGCCTGCGCGCGAGTCTCGCGCCCTGGTGCGATTCCGAGGGCCTGCCGGTGCGCCTGCGCTATCGTAACGCCGAGGCGTCCGGCTGGCTGGAGCTCGACGAGGCGTGGAAGGTCACACCCAGCGACGAGCTGCTGATCAGCCTGCGCCAGGTGCAGGGCCAGGAAGGCGTGCGCCTGAAATACCGCTGACGCCCCGGGAGCCGCCTTGCGTGGGGCTCTCAGGGTGCGATAATGCACGCCATTCGACGTTTCGGTGCAGTCGAGCCCAGGCCGACGAGGACAAGGCAAGCCCATGAATCCCAATTATCTTGATTTCGAACAGCCCATCGCCGAGCTCCAGGCCAAGATCGAGGAACTGCGCCTGGTCGGCAACGACAGCCAGGTCAATCTCAGTGACGAGATCAGCCGGCTCGAAGAGAAGAGCCGCAAGCTCACCGAATCGATCTTCAAGGACTTGAGCCCCTGGCAGGTCTCCCAGCTCTCGCGCCATCCCCAGCGGCCCTACACGCTGGACTATCTGGAACACGTCTTCACCGACTTCGACGAACTCCACGGCGACCGGCATTTCGGTGACGACGCCGCCATCGTGGGCGGTGTCGCCCGGCTCGACGACAAGCCGGTGATGGTCATCGGTCATCAGAAGGGCCGCGACGTCAAGGACAAGGTCCGGCGCAACTTCGGCATGCCGCGCCCCGAGGGGTATCGCAAGGCGTGTCGGCTGATGGAGATGGCCGAGCGTTTCGCCATGCCGGTGCTGACCTTCATCGATACGCCGGGCGCCTATCCGGGCATCGACGCCGAGGAACGTGGCCAGTCCGAGGCCATCGCCTACAACCTGGCGGTGATGTCGCGCCTGAGGACCCCGATCCTGGCGACCGTGGTGGGCGAGGGCGGTTCAGGCGGGGCGCTGGCCATCGGCATCTGCGACGAGCTATCGATGCTGCAGTTTTCCACCTACTCGGTCATCTCGCCCGAGGGCTGTGCTTCCATCCTGTGGAAGAGCGCCGCCAAGGCGTCCGACGCCGCCCAGGCCATGGGCATCACCGCCGAGCGCCTGCAGGAGCTGGGCTTTGTCGATACCCTGATTCCCGAACCGCTGGGCGGCGCGCATCGCCATCCGGTAACGACCGCCGAGCGGGTCAAGTCCTCCCTGCTGGCAAGTCTCGACCGCCTGCAGGCGATGGATACCGATGCGTTGCTCGAAAGGCGCTATCAGCGGTTGATGAGCTATGGTGCTCCTGTTTAAAGGACCTTTCTGCGCTCGGCCATGTCCCTACAAACCCTAGTTGATAACGCCCTGGCCCAGACCCCGCCGGGGCGTGTTGTCTGGGTGGCGCTTTCCGGGGGGCTCGACTCCTCAGTGCTGCTGACGCTTGCCACCAGGGCCTGCCAACGCCATCCACGCGCCTTGCGCGCCATTCACGTACACCACGGCCTGCAAGCCGCTGCCGATGACTTCGAGGCGCATAGTCGCCGCCTTGCCGCACAGCTGGACGTCCCGCTGAGCGTCGAGCGGGTCACGGTCGATCCGGGGTGCGGTCGGGGCCTGGAGGGCGCGGCCCGGGAGGCGCGCTACGCGGCCTTCGCGCGTTGCGTGCCCGTCGGCGAGACGCTCTGGCTGGCGCAGCATCGCGACGACCAGGCCGAGACCTTCCTGCTCGCCGCCTTGCGCGGCAGTGGCGTGCGAGGCCTTGCCGCCATGCCGGCCGGGCGCGATTGGCAGGGGCGCGAGCTCGGCCGGCCGCTGCTCGGTGTGTCGCGGGCCGTCCTCGAGGCTGAGGCGGAAAGGCTTGGGCTGGCCTGGATCGAGGACCCGTCCAACGCTGACCTGACGCTGGATCGCAACTTCCTGCGCCGGAGGGTCTTGCCGCGACTCGAGAGCCGCTGGCCCCAGGCGAGCGCTTCCCTGGCCCGCAG
>DATISN010000230.1:0-10002 GCA_035581765.1 Halomonas sp. | reverse complement strand
GTGCATCGACCCGGCGGCGATGGGCGACGTCATACTCAAGCGCAAGGATGGCCTTTGGGCCTACCAGCTTGCCGTGGTGGTGGACGATGCCGAACAAGGCATTACCGATGTGGTGCGCGGTGCCGACCTGCTCGACAACACCCCCTGGCAGCGCCAGCTGCAGCAGGCCCTGGGCTTGCCCGAGCCGCGCTATCTGCATCTGCCGTTGATCATGGACGCAAGCGGTCAGAAACTTTCCAAGCAGAACCTGGCCGCACCGCTGCCGCTTGAGGACGCCGCGGTACGACCTCTGCTGCACCGTGCCCTTAGGGCCCTGGACCAGGCCCCGCCGCCAGCGCTTGCCGCGGCCCCGGTCAGCGAGCAACTCGGCCAGGCCATCGCCGACTGGGATGTCGGGCGGATCCGGCCCGAGCTTGAACGCACGGCGATGGATGACGACACCCGTTCGACGCCGTGACAGCGTCGATGCCATGAAGCGCAATCAAGAGTGAGACGCCATAAAAGGGGAGCACCTTGTACGTCTATCGCATCATGCTACTGCTGGTGTTCGGCGGTTACCTGCTCTCGCCGTTGCTGATGAGCGGCTGGGCAAGCCCCGGGGTGGCCTGGTATCGCCCCTTCGCGATCTGGGGCGTACTGATCGCGCTGACACTCTGGCTGGAACAGAAGCGAAGACTCGATGAACGCTAGTGCGAGCGACGCCGAAACCAACGCGAACACCCCGGCGAGAGGCCTCTGATGAACCTCAGCCTGAGCGCCGTCATGCTGCTCGGCAGCGGCTACCTGGGGCTGCTTTTCCTGGGCGCCCTGGCGGTGGAGCGCGGCTGGGTTTCCGTCCGCGTCTCCCGGCATCCGGCGGTCTATATCCTCGCCCTTGGCGTGTACGCCAGCGCCTGGGCGACCTACGGCAGCCTGGAACTTGCCGGCCGTGCGGGCTTCGGTTACCTAGCGTACTACCTGGGCGTGGCCGGCGCCTTTCTGCTCGCGCCGGTCCTGCTGGTGCCGATTCAGCGCTTGTCGCGGGCCTACCAACTGGCCTCGCTGGCCGACCTGTTTGCCTTTCGATACCGTTCACGCTGGGTCGGCAGCCTGGTGACGCTCGTCAGCCTGCTGGCGGTGCTGCCGCTGCTGGCCCTGCAAGTGCAGACCCTGGGCGATACTATCTTCCTGCTGACCGGCACCGGCGCGCCCTCGTTGTTTGCGCTGGCCTTCTGCGTGCTGATCGCACTTTTCGCGATCGCCTTCGGTGCCCGCCATGCGCGCCTGCATGCTCGCCATGACACCCTGCTGGCGGCCATCGCCGTCGAGTCGCTGGTCAAGCTTGCCGCCATGCTGGTGCTGGGCGCCTATGCGCTGTTCGTGGTCTTCCAGGGGCCCGCGGACCTGCAGGCCTGGCTCGATGGCCCTGGTCGCGGCGCCCAGGCCGGGATCGAGCAGCTGGACGCGGCGCGATGGCGTACCCTGCTGCTGCTATTCTTCTCCGCCGCTTTTCTCATGCCGCACATGTTTCATGTGGCCTTCGCGGAAACCCTGTCACGTCGCACCCTGCTTCAGGCTGCCTGGGCATTGCCACTGTTCCTGCTGCTGATGGCGCTACCGATCCCCTTGATTCTGTGGGGTGCCCAACGGCTCGGGGAAGACGGCACGAATATCGGCGAGGCCTATTATGCCTTCGCGCTATCGGACGCTGCATGGCTCCAGGGCACAGCCTTCATTGCCGGTCTGGCGGCCGCCAGCGGCACCATGATCATCATCTCCCTGGCACTCTCGGGCATGATCCTCAACCACCTGGTACTGGTGGCCCTCCCACCGAGCAAGCAGCTCGGCCTTTACCGCTGGCTGCGCTGGCTACGGCGGGGCCTCATCGCCGCGGTGATTCTCGGCGGCTGGCTCTTCTATCGCCTGGTGGGCATCAAGCACGACCTGACCACCCTGGGCCTGGTGGCCTTCGTCGGCATCGCACAGTGTCTGCCTGGCATGCTGGCGCTGCTCTACTGGCCGGGCGCCAACCGCAAGGGCATGGTCAGCGGCCTGATTGTCGGCAGTCTCGTTTGGTTGCTGGGTCTGTGGCCACCCCTTGTCACCGCGCTTCCCGGCTTGATCCTGCTGCCGCCAGGCCTCGAGGAGCTCGCCGGCCAGGTGCCCTGGTATCTCGTCACCCTGGTGTCGCTCACCGCCAACATCCTTACCCTGATCCTGGTATCGCTGGCGACCCACACCTCGGCCGGCGAGCGCGCCGCCGCCGAGGCCTGCTCGATCGACGCGGTCATCCGCCCCAAACGCTTCCCGTTGATCGCCGCCAACGGCGAGGAATTCAAGCAGCAGCTGACCCGCGCCCTCGGCGAGGACATCGCCGAACGCGAGGTCGAGCGCGCGCTTACCGATCTGGGCCTCTCGCCGCAGGAGAGTCGTCCCTATGCGCTGCGGCGTCTGCGCGATCGCATCCAGGCCAACCTCTCCGGGCGGATGGGTCCGTCGGTGGCCCAGGACATCGTCGATCGATTCCTGCCCTACCGTTGGGACGCGATGGCGGCCACCGAGGATATCCACTTCGTCGAGAGCCGACTGGAGGCCTACCGAACCCGGCTCACCGGCCTGGCCCGCGAGCTCGACGGGCTGCGTCGCTACCATCGCCACACCCTGGCACGCCTACCGGTCGGCCTCTGCGCCTTCGGCGAGGATGACGAATTGCTGATGTGGAACGATGCTCTCGCCGCGCTCACCGGCATTGACGGTGACAGCGTGATCGGCGCGCGCCGCGACAACTTGCCGGCGCCCTGGGGAGAACTGTTGGGCCGGATACTCGCCGACCCCCATAGCCGCTTATACAAGCAACCCGTTGAGCTCGCCGGCGAGTTGCGTCACCTGACACTGCACAAGGCCAATCTCGATGCCATTGACGACAGGCACGGAGGCAGGGTGGTGCTGATCGAGGATCACAGCGAGATGAAGTGGCTCGAGGACGAACTCGTGCATGCCGCGCGCCTGGCCTCGATCGGCCAGCTGGCCGCCGGCGTCGCCCACGAGATCGGTAATCCCATCACGGGCATCTCCTCGCTGGCCCAGAACCTGCGCTACGACACCGACGACCCCCGGGTCCTGGAAACCGCCGGCCAGATCCAGCAACTGACCGAGCGGGTCTCGCGCATCGTCGCCTCACTGGTAGGCTTTGCCCATGGCGGCCGTCATGTTTCGGGACACACGCTCAGTGCGGTCTCGATGGTCGACATCACCGACGAGGCGCTGCACTTGATCCATCTTGCCCGCTCGGGAGAGGATGTAGTGTTCGACAACCGCTGCCCTGCCGAGCCGAAGGTGCAGGGCGACGCTCAGCGGTTGCTGCAGGTGATGGTCAACCTGCTCGGCAACGCTCGCGACGCTAGCGGCGCGGGGGACCGAATCATCATCGAGGCCGAGCCGGCAGAAGAATGGCTGCGCGTCAGCGTCGTTGACGAAGGCAAGGGCATCGATGACAGCGTTCGCGATCATCTCTTCGAGCCCTTCACGACCACCAAGCCCCCCGGCGAGGGCACCGGGCTCGGCATGGCGCTGGTCTACAGCATCATCGTCGAACACGGCGGGAAGATCGACATCGACTCCCCGCCGCCAGGCCAGGCAATGGGCACGCGAATCCGCCTCTGGCTGCCCCTCAACCGACAGGAGGTTGCACACGCCGATGAGCCGGATTCTGATCGTTGAAGACGAAACCATCATTCGCAGCGCCCTGAGACGACTGCTCGAGCGTCACGATCATCGCGTCAGCGAAGCCGGTTCGGTGACCGAAGCCCTCGCGCTCGACCCCCAGCGCTTCGACCTGGTCATCAGCGACCTGCGCCTGCCCGGTGAACCCGGTACCGACCTGATCCGGCATGCCGACCCAGTACCCGTATTGATCATGACCAGCTACGCCAGCATGCGCTCGGCCGTGGAGGCGTTGAAGCTCGGGGCGGTGGATTACGTCGCCAAGCCCTTCGATCATGAAGAACTCCTTGAAACGGTGGCCAGGGTGCTGCACCAGCAAGCCGACCGGCTCAGCACCCCACCGGATGTCACCCAGGCGGGTGGTAGCGCCCAACCGATGATCGGCAATTGCGCCGCCATGCAGGTGGTCTATACCCGCATTCGCAAGACCGCGCCCGCCGACGTGACCGTGCTGATCCAGGGCGAATCAGGCACCGGCAAGGAGTTGGTGGCCCGCGCCATCCATCAACAGAGCAAGCGGGCCAGGGCGCCATTGATCTGCGTTAACTGCGCGGCGATACCGGAAACGCTGATCGAATCCGAACTGTTCGGCCACGAAAAGGGCGCCTTCACCGGCGCCAGCGCCGCCAGAACCGGTCTGGTGGAAGCGGCTGGAGGCGGCACCCTGTTTCTCGACGAGATCGGCGAGTTGCCGCTGGATGCCCAGGCCCGCTTGCTTCGTGTCCTCCAGGAAGGCGAGATCCGCCGGGTCGGCTCGGTGGAGACGCGTCATGTCGACGTGCGGTTGATCGCCGCCACCCATCGCGACCTGCGCGCGTTGTCGAAGACCGGGGAGTTCCGCCTCGATCTGTACTACCGCCTCAATGTCATGCAAATCGACCTGCCACCGCTACGCGAGCGCGATGACGATATCCTCGAAATCGCCGACGTGCTGCTGGGCAAGGCCTGTCATCGCCACGATCACCCAGGCCTCAAGCTCTCCCAGGCCTCGCGCCGCACCATCCATGACTATCCCTGGCCAGGTAATGTGCGCGAACTGGAAAACGCCCTGGAGCGCGGTGTCATTCTCGCCGAAGGCCATCTGATACATCCCGACGATCTTGGCCTGGTGCCCCCCACGCGCACCTTGAGCAAACCGCCGGCTAGCGGCCCCGACCTCATGGATACCGTCGAGCCGACAGGCGATGAGGAGGATTTGTCGCTCGAGGACTATTTCCAGCATTTCGTGCTGGAGCATCAGGATCAGATGAGTGAAACCGAGTTGGCACAGAAGCTCGGGATCAGCCGCAAGTGCCTCTGGGAGCGTCGCCAGCGGCTCGGCATTCCCCGCAAGAAAGCGTCGAGGCGTACTGCCGGCTGAGCCGGTCGGCGGCTTCGACCAAGGACCAAGGGCCAGCGGTCAACCCGTTTGGTAAGGTAGCAAGCATGCCGAAGAACGAGCCTGCACCAACTGTTACCTTCTCACCCACCAGTTGCCCTATCCTGGCCCAAAGGGGGTAACACTCAGCGTGTCGGTGACGAACAACACCTCGCCAGGAAGCGTCAACAACATGATTTACAAGATTTAACGACCACCTGGCACAGCCCCTGCTACTTACTACCCAAGAAAAATAAATCCACTTGTCACTGTCTGCCGACAACAATAACCAGGCTGCCGACGTGACAAGGTCCGATTCGCTATAACAACAATGACCTCGGACAGCGATGCTGCGGAAGCGAATACTGGTCGTCCGCCCTCATGGGGCAATAACAACAATGACCGTTTCGCCTACCCTTCGGGCCCAATAACAACTAGACCCCGAAGCACCGGAGCCATCAGGACGCGACGCACCTTCACGGCCACTCAATAAGAACAATCGCCGTCAACGTGCATTCCCGGCAACAACGCCAACAATCCGGGAAAAGGCATTACCTGTATGCCGTCGTGGTTGGATTATTGTTTTGAATACGAGGCGGTCGCCCTCGGGAGCATCAATAAGGACAACAACACCGCTTGCCTGACACCCCTTGGTGACTGTGGTACGTATTCAAGGCGATGCGCCATCACGAAGAAGAATCAGCGGTAAGGATGCTGCAGACTTGCTTAGCGGGGAGGCCACCAGGCCTCCCCTTTCTGTATTACGCTTGTTTCATCCCAACACCCCACCAGTACGACGCTTTGCAAGGTGTCGGGGGTCGGCTACACTCAACGCTTTTCCGTGACCCGCGAGTCGATATCGCCGCATGTTCAAAGGATTTACCCGCTTTCTGCAGGGGCCAGGCGAACGCCTGAAGTCACTTTTCGACCCCCAGACCGCGCCCGCCATCAGCTCGGGGCCGCGCCTCATCCCCCGCGAAGATCATCCGGTCTCGCGCCAGCATTTCAGCGACGCCGCGCTTAAGGTGCTCTATCGCCTGCATAATGCGGGTCATCAGGCATTCCTCGTTGGTGGCTGCATCCGCGACTCGCTGCTCGGGCGCATGCCCAAGGATTTCGACGTGGCCACCGACGCCACGCCGGAACAGATCCGCGAGCTGTTTCGCAATTCGCGGATCATCGGTCGACGCTTTCGCATCGTGCACGTGCGCTTCGGCCGCGAGGTCATCGAGGTCACCACCTTCCGTGGCAAACCTGGCGACGATCATGGTGATCATATCGCCCAGCAGTCCGACGCGGGCCTGCTGCTGCGCGACAACGTATGGGGCAATATCGAGGAAGACGCGTTGCGGCGGGACTTTACCATCAACGCCCTTTACTACAGCATCGCCGATTTTTCGATCCACGATTTTGCCGAGGGGGTAAAAGACATCGAGGCGCGCACCTTGCGCCTGATCGGTGACCCGGCCACCCGTTATCGCGAGGATCCTGTGCGCATGCTGCGGGCGGTTCGCTTCGCCGCCAAGCTCGATTTTGATCTCGATCCGGCGACTGAAGCGCCCATTCACGATCAAGCACATTTGCTGCTGCAGATTCCGCCGGCACGTCTGTTCGATGAGATCCTCAAGCTGTTCATGGCCGGCCACGGGGTCGACACCTTTCACCTGTTGCGTGATTTCGGTCTGTTCGCGATGCTGTTCCCCGAAGCCGACGAGGCCATGAACGATCTGGCCTGGGCCGAGAGGCTGGTCGAGCTCGCCCTGGCAAGCACCGACCGGCGTATCCGCGAAGAACGCCCGGTGACCCCGGCATTCCTGTTTGCCGCGCTGCTCTGGGGGCCGGTGCAACAACGCCAGGCCGTTCTGGAAAACGACGGCATGCCGCCGATTCCGGCCTTGCAGGCCGCCTCCCAGCAGGTCATCTCGCGTCAGTTGCAGCACATCTCGATTCCCAAGCGTTTCAGCATGCCGATGCGCGATATCTGGGACCTGCAACAGCGCCTGCCACTGCGCCGTGGGCGCCGTGTCTTCCAGACCCGCGAACATCCGCGTTTCCGAGCCGCCTACGACCTGCTGCTTCTTCGCGAGGCCGCGGGCGAACTGGACCCGGGACTTGGCGACTGGTGGACCGCCTTTCAGGAAGCCGATGAACACGAGCAACGCCGCTTGCTGGGTAAGGTCGGCGCCGACCCCGCCGGCAGCGGCGCGCCTCGCAAGCGCCGCCGTCGCCGCAAGCCGCGGAGCCCCTCGAGCGAGACATGACCGACCCGCGTGCCTGGATCGGCCTGGGCAGCAACCTCGACGACCCGCTTGGCCATGTCGAGCGTGCCCTTCAGGAACTCGGCCGCCTGCCGGTGACGCGGCGACTCGCCGCCTCGACCTGCTACGTGAGCCGACCGGTCGGCCCCGCGGATCAACCCGACTTCGTCAACGCCGTGGCCATGGTCGCCACGCGGCTTTCTCCCCTGGCGCTGCTCGATCAGCTTCAGGCCCTGGAACAGCGGCATGGACGCGTCCGCCAACGCCACTGGGGACCCCGTACCCTCGACCTCGATCTTCTGCTCTTCGCCGACTATCGCCTGGCGTGGCCCCGGCTGACCCTGCCTCACCCCGAGCTCGCCCACCGTGCCTTCGTGCTGTTACCGCTGGCAGAGGTCACCCCGGAGCTGCGGCTTCCCGACGGGCGTTCGGTGGCTTGTCTGGCCGCCGCGCTGGAGGATCACGGGGTCTCGCCGATGTTACCCGACGCCTGACACTTGCAGGACATGTTACCTATCGACTCTCCGGGGCAGTTTGGGTAACAATCATGGGCAACACTCGGGCGGCAATCCGACGCCGACCGCCGACAACGACGAGAGCACGCCATGAAAACCGTCACCCTGAGCACGCTAAAAAGCCTGAAGCGCGCCGGTGAGCCCTTCAGCTGCCTGACGGCCTACGACGCCTCCTTCGCCCGCGCTGCCGGCGAGGCAGGCATCGAGGTCCTGCTGGTGGGCGATTCCCTGGGCATGGTCTTGCAGGGCCATGCCAGCACGCTCCCGGTGACCGTTGACGACATCTGCTACCACACGCGATGCGCCGCCCGCGGCAAGACCACCAGCCTGTTGATGGTCGATCTGCCGTTCATGAGCAATGCCAGCCTCGAGCGCCTGCTCGAGGATGCCGGCGCCTTGATGCGTGCCGGCGCCGAACTGGTCAAGGTCGAAGGCGAGGCCTGGATGGCCGAGGGCATCCGCGAACTGACCCGGCGTGGCGTTCCGGTCTGCGCCCATCTGGGTCTGACACCCCAGTCTGTCTATCAGCTTGGCGGTTACAAGGTCCAGGGACGCGAGGCCGAACGGGCGACCCAGATCCTCGAGGACGCCCGCACCCTGGTGAAAGCCGGCGCCTCGGTGATTCTGCTCGAGTGCGTGCCGGCAAGCCTGGGACGTGCCGTGACCGAGGCGCTTGACGTGCCGGTGATCGGCATCGGCGCTGGCAGCGATACCGACGGCCAGATTCTCGTCATGCACGACGTGCTGGGCGTGACTCACGGTCGGACACCGCGCTTCGTCAAGAACTTCATGACCGAGGCCGCCGATATCCAAGGCGCGTTTCGCCGCTACCATGAAGACGTCAAGGCACGCCGCTTCCCCGCCGAAGAGCACAGTTTCTGATCACCGGTTCCCAGGAGATCCGCCAGGATGCACACCCTGCGAGAGATCCCCGATCTGCGCGCGACACTGGATCACTATCGCCGGCACGGCCAACGCATCGGCCTGGTGCCCACCATGGGCAACCTTCACGCCGGCCATCTGGCGCTGGTCGCGGCCGCCCGTGAGCGTAGCGATGTGGTGGTGGCGACCATTTTCGTCAACCCGCTGCAATTCGGGGCTGGCGAAGACCTGGCGGCCTATCCGCGCACCCTGTCCGATGACCAGGCCCAGCTCGAGGCCGCCGGCTGCGACCTGCTCTTCACCCCCGTGGCTGATGCTGTCTATCCTCGCCCTCTCGACAGCCAGACGCGCATCCGCGTTCCCGAGGTCAGCGAGGGCCTCTGTGGCGGCTCGCGGCCTGGACATTTCGATGGCGTCGCGACCATCGTCGCCATGCTGTTCAATCTGGTGCAGCCCGACCTGGCCTGCTTCGGCCAAAAGGACTATCAGCAATTGGCGGTCATCCGACGCCTGGTCGCCGATCTGCACTTTCCGATCGAGATTCTGGGGGTGCCCATTGTGCGCGCCAACGACGGCCTGGCGCTTTCTTCGCGCAATGGCTATCTCGACGCGCATCAGCGCGCCATCGCCCCGCGGCTCCATTCGCTTCTATGTGAGCTATGCCAGCGCCTGGAGGACGGCGCCGATGTCGACACGACACTCACGGCGGGCCTGGCAAGGCTCGAAGAGGCCGGCTTCGTGCCTGATTATCTGGAACTGCGCGCCGAGGATCTGGGGCCGGTGACGGCAACCACGCGCGACGCCATTCTGCTCGCCGCCGCCCGACTGGGCACGACGCGCCTGATCGACAACCAGGCCTTGATATTGCCTCGCTGAGCGTTGTTAACTTTCGAGTCGGCACTAGCTGGTGAGAAAACCCGGTTCATTGCCCGTATTCGCCTTCTTGGGCATTGCCGCAGCGCGCCGAGGTCCCCTATGCTGAGGCAACGCAAGTCCGCTATCCATGTTCAGGAGATTTACCCATGCAAGAAGTGGTAATCGTTGCCGCACGCCGCACGGCCGTTGGTGCCTTTGGTGGCTCCCTCGCCGGCATTCCCGCCAGCGACCTGGGTGCCCTTGTCATCAAGGACATTCTCGCCAGCACCGGTGTCTCCGGTGATCAGGTCGACGAGGTCCTGCTTGGCCAGGTACTGACCGCCGGGGTGGGACAGAACCCCGCCCGCCAGGCCGCCATCAAGGGCGGCCTGCCGGATTCCGTTCCCGCCATGACCATCAACAAGGTGTGCGG
>DATISN010000229.1:0-4960 GCA_035581765.1 Halomonas sp. | reverse complement strand
TCGGTGAATCGGGTCAGATGCATGGGAATCCCGGCGCGTCGGACGCCTTACAAGCCGTAATGAGAAAAAGGGGATATTCTAACATCATGCTTATGACTTTTGATTCGTCACCCAGGCATTCGGTCGTGTGGCGTCCCTCGGGACGCAATGGGCACGTCTTCTCTAAAGATGTAAGCTACACGCATCTTAAGACTCTTTGCCACTGACTCAGATCAAGGCGAGCGCATTCTGCGCAGGCCACCACCCATCGCATGCGCGGCGGCACCCCCTATCTCGACTTGATCTGGATCAGCTACTCCGGGAAAGGCACCGACGCGGTGCGCGGCGACTGGCATAATCGGGCCCGCGGCGCGCGAGAATGACCCGCCGCCGGACACAGGAGGCCCTTCTCGATCATGCAAGACACCCTGCCGTTCATCCGCCCCCTGGTCGAGAAGTACGACCGCCCGGGGCCACGCTATACCTCTTATCCCACGGCGCCGCAGTTCCAGGCGGCCTTCGCCGAGGACGATTATCGTGCCGCCGCAGAGCGCGGCAATCGGTTCGCTTCCCCCAAGCCTTTGTCGGCCTACGTGCACATCCCGTTCTGCGAAAGTCTCTGCTATTACTGCGCCTGCAACAAGATCATCACCCATAATCGCGAGCGGGCCGCGGAGTACCTTGCCTGGCTCAAGCGGGAGGTCGAGCTTCAGGGGGCGCTCTTCGACGATTCACGACGCATGACCCAGTTGCACCTGGGTGGTGGCACCCCCACCTACCTCAGCAATGACCAGCTCGGCGAGCTGATGACGGCGCTGGACGCCGCCTTCCACTTCGCCGAGCCCGAGGCGCGGGAGTTCTCCTTGGAGGTGGACCCCCGCACCGTGACCCCCGAGCAGATCCACGAACTGTGTCAGCTGGGCTTCAATCGCCTGAGCTTTGGCGTGCAGGATTTCGACACCAAGGTCCAGGAGGCGGTCAACCGCATCCAGAGCGAGGCACAGGTGGTAGAACTGGTGGCTGCTGCCCGCGAGGCCCGTTTCCAGTCGGTGAGCGTCGATCTGATCTATGGCCTGCCGCTGCAGACCGTGGCGAGCTTCGACGCTACCCTGGACAAGATCATCGCCCTTCGCCCGGACCGTATCGCCGCCTACAGCTATGCCCACCTGCCGGCGATGTTCAAGGCCCAGCGGCTGATCCGTCCCGAGGACATGCCGCCGCCGGAACGCAAGATCGAGCTGCTCGAGCTGACCATTCGCCGCCTTACCGAGGCGGGCTATGTCTACATCGGCATGGACCATTTTGCCCTGCCCGAGGACGAGCTCTCCCTGGCGAAGGAGAACGGTACCCTGCAGCGCAACTTCCAGGGCTACTCGACACATGCCGACTGCGACCTGATCGGTCTGGGGAACACCGCCATCGGCAAGGTGGATGACAGCTACAGCCAGAACGTCAAGGAGACCGCCCAGTACCAGGCGCGCCTCGAGGCGGGACGGCTGCCGGTGATGCGCGGCTATCGCCTGAACGCCGACGACCTGCTGCGTCGTGACGTGATCAACGCCCTGATGTGCCATGGCCGCATCGACTTCGCCGCGATCGAGGCCGCCCACGGCATCGATTTCCGTGACACTTTCGCCGACGCGCTCGCCGAACTGGAGGAGATGGCGGACGACGGCCTGCTGGCGATCGATGATGAAGCCATCGAGGTGCTGCCGGCCGGGCGGCTGATGATGCGCAATGCCGCCATGGCCTTCGATGCTTATCTAGCACGCAGCGAGGGACGCTATTCGCGCACCGTCTAGTGCTGCCTTATGGCAGTATTCAACGCTTCTCGCCAGCAGGCCCGCCATTGGCGGGCTTGTCTCGTTGAAAGGAAAATTCGCGCATCTTGTGCTTGAAGCGTGAGATTGGACTATATATGGTATGCGAGCGTCGCCAATACGGTTTATCTGTTTCCCGCTGGTCGAGTCCACTGGTCGAGAGAAAGTCCCTGTTTCTTGTCCTCGATACGATGCAATGGGCGGCGTGGGCACGGACTCGACCCTCCAGCGCCACGCCTTCTGTTACGCCCGTAAACCGTCAATCCAGACACTGTCGGAGATCCCCGAATGAGCACTCCCGCCAAGGCCGTGAAAACCTCTCAAGAGGTGCCGCTGCAATTGCCTTCCCGTGATATCTGGGATTCCAAGTACCGGCTCAAGGACCGTCACGGGCGCCCCGTCGACAAGGACGTGGGCGCGACCTGGGAGCGGGTGGCGCGTGCTCTGGCCGCGGTGGAGGGCGATCAGGCCGAGGCCTGGCTCACGAAGTTTCGCTGGGCGCTGGAGAACGGCGCCATCCCCGCCGGGCGCATCATGTCCAATGCCGGCGCCGAGGATTACAAGCCGGCCGTGAGCCTGATCAACTGCACCGTGTCGCGCACCATTCGCGACTCCATGCACGACATTCTCGACTCGGTGGTGGATGCAGGCATGACCCTCAAGGCGGGCTGCGGCATCGGCTATGAGTTCTCCACCCTGCGCCACAAGGGCGCCTTCGTGTTCGGCGCCGGCGCCGGCACCAATGGCCCGCTGGCGTTCATGGATATCTACGACAAGATGTGCTTCACGGTCGCCTCGGCGGGCGGGCGCCGCGGTGCCCAGATGGGCACTTTCGATGTCGGCCATCCCGACGTGCGCGAGTTCATTGAGGCCAAGCGCGAGGCCGGCCGGCTGCGCCAGTTCAACCTGAGCCTGCTGATCACCGACGAGTACATGGAAGCGGTCAAGAACGATGCCGACTGGCCGCTGGCGTTTCCGCTGCATGCCGGTGAGAAAGCCGACGTCAAGGAAGACGAGCTGATCTACCGCGACTGGCCGGTGGTCGAGGAGGGCTACACCGTCGACGAAGAGGGTCGCGTGGCCTGTCGCATCGTCGAGGTGATCAAGGCCCGCGAGCTGTGGGATACCATCATGAAGTCGACCTACGACTTCGCCGAGCCGGGCTTCATCCTGATCGATCAGGTCAATCGCATGAACAACAACTGGTTCTGCGAGGAGATCCGCGCCACCAATCCCTGCGGCGAGCAGCCGCTGCCGCCCGAGGGCGCCTGCCTGCTGGGCTCGGTGAACCTGACTCGCTTCGTCATCGACCCCTTCGGCAAGAAGCCGCGCTTCGACTGGGAGCGCTACCGCAAGGTGGTGGCCATCTTCACCCGCATGCTCGACAACGTGGTGGAAATCAGCGGCCTGCCGCTCGAGGGCCAGCGCAAGGAGATCGAGGCCAAGCGCCGCCATGGCATGGGCTTTTTGGGCCTGGGCTCGACCCTGACCATGCTCAAGATTCCCTACGGCTCGGCCGAGTCGCTGGCCTTCACCGAGGAGGTCAGCCGCAACCTCGCCATCGAGGGCTGGAAGCAGGCGCTCGAGCTGTCGCGTGAGAAGGGCATGGCACCGATTCTCGCCGAGGATGTCGAGCTCACGCCGAAGATGATGCGCGAGCGCCCGGAGCTCAAGCAGGACGGCTACGAGGTCGGCGACAAGGTGCCGGGGCGCATCCTGCATGCCCGCTACAGCCGCTACATGCAGAAGGTCGCCGAGGTGGAGCCGGAACTGGTCGCCTCGCTGGCCGAGCATGGCGCGCGCTTCACTCACCACAGCTCGATCGCGCCGACCGGCACCATCTCGCTGTCGCTGGGCAACAACGCCTCCAACGGCATCGAGCCGTCGTTCTCGCATCGCTATTTCCGCAACGTCATCCAGGCCGGCAAGAAGACCAAGGAGCAGGTCGAGGTGTGCTCCTTCGAGCTTGCCGCCTATCGGCACTTCATCGCCGCCGATGCGGTGGAGAGCGACCTGCCCGACTACTTCATCACCGCCGATGCGGTGACGCCGCCTCAGCACGTGGCCGTGCAGGCCGCGGCCCAGAGCTGGGTCGACTCGGCCATCTCCAAGACGGTCAACGTGCCGACGGAGTTCGCCTTCGACGAGTTCAAGGACCTCTACCTGGACGCCTACACCAGCAAGCTCAAGGGCTGCACCACCTTCCGCTTCAACCCCGAAGCCTTCCAGGGGGTGCTGGTGCGCGAGGATGACTTGAAGAACACTACCTACGTCTTCGAACTGGACAACGGCGAGACCGTCGAGCTGACCGGTGACGAGACGGTGATCTACGACGGCGAGGAGCACAACGCGGCCAATCTTTACGACGCGCTCAAGGAAGGCACCTATGGCAAGTGGTAATCGCCCCTTGATAACAACTCACTTTTCCACAGGAGCCCGCTGATGGCCGTCGAAATCAAGTCCAAGATCGTTTCCTACAGCGTCAAGAAGGCGGTCGAGCCGCCGCCGCTGGCCGACGAGAACCCGCTCACGGTGCGTATTCCCTCGCGCCCCGAGGGCACCCTCGAGGCCGTGTCGGAGAAGATCTCCTACGTCGGCGCCGAAGGGCGCAAGAAGGTCTATCTGCTGGTGTCGTTCATGCCGGTGCAAGGCGTATTGAACGGCAAGCGGGTGATCGTCGAGCGCCCGGTGGAGTTCTTCTTCCCCTCCGGACAGCTCTCCAGCGAGCACCAGTGGATCACCGCCACCATGCGCAGCCTGTCGCTGGCCGCACGCGGTGGCTACGTCACCCAGGCGGTCGCCGATCTGCGCAAGGTGGCCTGGGACAAGGGCCTGGTGCGCTGCGGCATGAACCGTTGGGGCAAGCCGATGTTCCACGATTCCGAGGTCGCGGCCATCGCCTGGTCGATCCAGCAGATCCTCTACCGCCGCGGCTTCCTCGATCAGGACGGCAACCAGGTGCCGGCGGAGGAGTTGGTCAGCCGCTACGCCCACCGCCTGACCCACGGCCACCCCTGGCAGCCACCGGCCCATGAAGAGGAGAGCGCGCACAGCGGTGCGGTCTCGGCCATTGGCGGCAAAGACAGCCGCAAGGACAACGGCGACGGCCCCACCGTGGTCGGCCACTGCCCCGAGTGTCGCGGCGAGCTGATCATGATGGA
>DATISN010000228.1:0-1985 GCA_035581765.1 Halomonas sp. | reverse complement strand
CACCGTGGGCTACAGCGATGCCGGGCAGATGCGCGGCACCTTTGGCAGCATGTACCTGCTGGATGGCATTCCGGCGATCCCGGCGCTGATCGGCTTCTTTGCCGCCTCCGAGCTGTTCAATCTAGTGGGCAAGCAGTACATCGTCGAGGACAGCCGGCTGCGGGTCGTCAGCTTTCACAAGATATTGAGTGGCATGGGAATGGCGCTCAGACAACCCTTTCAACTGTTACGTGGCGGCGGCATTGGTGCCGTGATCGGGGCGATCCCCGGGGTCGGTGCCAGCATCGCCAACCTGGCCGCCTACGCCACCGCCAAACAGCGCTCTTCGGACCCGGACTCCTTCGGCAAAGGGAACCCCACAGGGCTGATTGCGGCCGAATCCGCCAACAGCAGCTCCGAGGGTGGCTCGATGATCACCCTGCTCGCCCTCGGCCTGCCCGGTGGCGCGGGTACGGCGGTGCTGCTCGGGGCCTTCGCACTGCACAATGTGACGGGCGGGCCTCGCTTCATTCGTGAGAATTCCGACATCGTCTACGCACTGATCCTTGGCAATATTGCCCAGGCCATCATGCTGCTCGTGGTCGGGGTCGGTTTCATTTTCCTCGCCGGCTATATCGTCAAGCTGTCGCTTAAAGTGATGATTCCCATCGTCATGGTGCTCTCGGTCGTCGGCTCCTATGCCATTACCGGCAACATGGTGGGTCCCATCACCGTGGTTGTCACCGGTATCGTCGGCTGGCTGATGCGCCGCCATGGCTACCCGGTCGCGGCCACCGTGGTTGGCCTGCTGGTCGGGGGCATGGCCGAAGGCGAACTGGTACGCAGCATGCAGATCAGCGGTGGCGATATCGGGTTCATCGCCGACCGCCCCATCACGCTTGCCTTGCTCGCCCTGTTACTGCTCTCGGTATTGCCCAGGGTGTATGGCAGCTTCATGAAGCGCCGCCGCGCTACTACCTGATCTGTTCGCGAGGTTTCTCTCATGACCCAGCCAGACCTGACCCTGTTCGAAAAGATCTGGCGCCAACATGTGGTGGCGAGTGCCGGCGAATTCGACCTGCTGTGGATCGACCGCCATTTCGTGCATGAAGGCTCGTTTCACGCCTTCGACAAGCTGCACAGCAGCGGGCGCGAGCTTGCCTACCCCGAGCTGACGTTCGGCATTGCCGATCATTACGTGCCCTCCAATCTCGACACCCTGGACAATGATCCCGAGGTGGCTGGAATGATCCGGCTGCTGGAGGACAATACCACCCAGCACCAGTTGACCTACCTGGGCCTGGGCCACGGGGATCGGGGCATCGTGCACGTGGCAGCGCCGGAGCTGGGGCTTACCTTGCCAGGCCTGATCATCGTCTGCGGTGATTCCCACACCACCACACATGGCGCCTTCGGTGCCCTGGCCATGGGTATCGGTGCCACCGAGGTGGCGCATGTGCTGGCCACGCAAACGCTCTGGCAGCGCCGCCCCAAGACCATGCGCATCGAGGTGGAAGGTGAGCTGGCAGAGGGCGTGAGCGCCAAGGACCTTGCCCTGCACATCATCCACCAGATCGGTACCGGCGGGGCGACCGGGCACGCGGTGGAATACACCGGTACGGCCGTCAGTGCCCTGTCGATGGATGCGCGCATGACCCTGTGCAACATGACCATCGAAGCGGGGGCCCGTGTCGGCATGGTGGCGCCCGACGAGACCACCTTCGCATGGCTTCGCGAGGCGCCTCGGGCGCCCAAGGACAAGGCCTGGGCGCTGGCCGAACCGCATTGGCGTCGCCTGTACAGCGACTCGACTGCTCGTTATGACAAGACGGTCACGATCGACGCGTCTCGTGTGGCACCCCGCATCACCTGGGGCACCAGCCCCGAACAATCGGTCGCCGTCGACGAAACCTTTGCCCCGGATGAGAGTGATGCCAACCGCACCTCCCTGACCTATATGGGGCTTTCGGCAGGCGAACCCGTGGTTGGCCTGGCAGTTGACCAGG
>DATISN010000227.1:0-4209 GCA_035581765.1 Halomonas sp. | reverse complement strand
GAACGAGACCAGCGCCGACTGGATAGAGAAGCAGATCCGCGCCAAGCGCAAGCATTCCTCGCAGCTCGGCAAGCTGCGGCCGGAGATCGAGCGCGCGCAGCGCAAGCTGGTCGCGCTGGAGAAGGAAAACGGCCTGAGCGTCGCCGACATCAAGGAAATCAGCCGCCAGATGTCCATCGGCGAGGCGAAGGCGCGCCGCGCGAAGAAGGAGATGGTGGAGGCCAACCTGCGCCTGGTGATCTCCATCGCGAAGAAGTACACCAACCGCGGCCTGCAGTTCCTGGACCTCATCCAGGAGGGCAACATCGGCCTGATGAAGGCGGTCGACAAGTTCGAATACCGCCGCGGTTACAAGTTCTCGACCTACGCCACCTGGTGGATTCGCCAGGCGATCACCCGCTCGATCGCCGACCAGGCGCGCACCATTCGTATCCCGGTGCACATGATCGAGACGATCAACAAGCTCAATCGCGTGTCACGCCAGATGCTACAGGAAATGGGTCGCGAGCCGACGCCGGAAGAGCTGGGTGAGCGCCTCGAGATGCCCGAGGACAAGGTGCGCAAGGTGCTCAAGATCGCCAAGGAGCCGATCTCCATGGAGACGCCCATCGGCGACGACGACGACTCGCACCTGGGCGATTTCATCGAGGACGGAACCATCCTGCTGCCGATCGACCTGGCCACCGGCGAGGGTCTGATCGAGGCGACCCGCAACGTGCTCGGTGGCCTGACTGCACGTGAGGCCAAGGTGCTGCGGATGCGCTTCGGCATCGACATGAACACCGACCACACCCTGGAAGAGGTCGGTAAGCAGTTCGATGTCACCCGCGAGCGGATTCGTCAGATCGAGGCCAAGGCACTGCGCAAGCTGCGCCATCCCAGTCGCTCGGAGCCGCTGCGTTCGTTCCTGGACGAATAAGTTTTCCCCAGGTTTCCATGACGAACGAGCGGTTCACGATCGGCCGACACAGACACCGCCCGCAGCCTCGGCTGCGGGCGGTGTCGTTCTGGAGTGAAGGTCCGCTCAGGCAGTTTGTGTCTTTACGAGGCGGCGAGCCGCGCGCGGTGCCAGCGCCTGGCCAGCAGGGCAAGCTCGATGATGGCGATCAGGATCAGGGTGTAGCCAAAGAGTTCGACCACTTCCTCGGCGGCATCCTTGAAGGTGCGCTCGTAACGCTCACCGAGGATCGCCATCCAGACCTCGCTGCGCCCGTAGAGGCGCGAGAACACATAGGTCGTCAGGAAACCGGCGGCGAACAGGCCGAACGAGAAGCTGTTAGCATAGCGCGAAAACTCGTCGACGAAGTCGCGCCGGCGACGAATCACCAGAAACAGGCACGGCAGCACTACCAGGCCGACCAACAACTGCCAGGCGCCGTCGAAGACGTAGGTGTCGAGGTGGGCGTCCTGCTCGCGGATCAGCGAACTGAAGACGAAGGCGAACAGCAGCAGGGTGACGGTGGGCAGGATGTTGAGAACCTGACGGGTATACATCAACAGTGCCGATGCGCTCAGCAGCACTACCGATTGAGTCAGTTCGGTAAAGCCTAGCTCGGAAAAGCGTACCTCGGGCTGGTTGAGCGCCTCGTGGTAGACGCCCTGCATCACGCCTGCAACCAGCAGGATGTAAAACAAGGCGCGCAGGCAGGTGGCACCGAAGCCGATGGGCCAGGACTGGCCGGGCGTTGAGTGATCTGGCATCGATAAGGTCCCTGTATTCAATGACATCCAATGGTGCCAGCATTGTAGCGTCAACGATTCGTGCTGCCCATGCCTCGATCAATTCGCTGCCGAGCGTCGCGCCTCTTCCACAATCCAGTCATGCACCGCCAATACGCGACGATCGTCCAGGGCGCCGCCGGCGTGCACGAGCCCATAGCGCATCCCGGTGGTCACCCGCTGGGGAAAGGGTGCGATGAGTGCGCCACTGCCCAGCTCGTCGCTGATCAGCCGCTGGCGGGCGATCGCCACGCCCATGCCGGCGGTCGCGGCCTCCATGATCAGCTGATGTCGATTGAAAGTATAACCGCGGCGCACGTTGACGTGCGGGGCATCGATGGCCTGGAGGTAGTGTTCCCATTCGGCGTAATCGTGGCTGCCGCGCCAGGCGGTCACGTCATGCAGGAGCGGGTACCAGGCGAGGTCCTCGGCCCGGCGCAGGGCCGGCCGGCCGCGCAGCAGCCCCGGCGAGCACACGGGAAAGATCCGCTCCTCCATCAGCGGCGTGATCGTGAGCCCCGGCAGCTGGCCGTCATTGAGGTCGATGGCCAGGTCGAAGTCGCCGTCGCGCAGCGAGATGTTGCTGTCCTCGGCAATGACCTGCAGTTCGATATCCGGGAAGCGCGATTGCAGCCGCGGCAGGCGCGGCATCAGCCAGCGGTTGAGAAAGGAGGGTATCGAGCGCAGGCGAATGATGCCGCTCATGACCCCCGAGCGCAGCCGTTTTACCTCGAGGCCCACGGCCTGATAGGCCTGATCCACCACGGCGGCGAGCCGCTTGCCCTCCTCGGTGAGTTCCAGCTGTCGCGGCCGACGACGAAACAGCTTGAAGCCGAGCCGCTCTTCCAGCTGCTTGATCTGCTGGCTCACCGCCCCGGTCGTGACATGCAACTCCTCGGCGGCCCGGGTGAAGGACAGGTGGCGTGCGCTGACCGCGAAAACCTTCAGCCAGGCATGGGTCTGGGCGTTGAGATGACGGCTCATGGTTGAGTTCTGCTAAATTGAAGACGAGATATTATCCATTGCCCAAGTCGGTGGACGCGCTGAACATAGCACGAAGGCGCTCTATAGGCAGCCTGTCGCACAGGATGCTTTAGTCATGCTGATGCGTTGTGATCGAGTCGTGTGAATGGCGGTTCGCGTGATCGCCCGGGAGCCAGCAAGATGTCCATCAGTGTGTTTGATCTGTTCAAGATCGGCGTAGGCCCCTCGAGTTCGCATACGGTGGGTCCCATGCGCGCCGCCTTCGACTTCCTCGGCGAGTTGCGTGGCCGCGATCTCGTGGCCCGGGTATCACGGCTCCAGGTGGAACTCTATGGTTCGCTGGCGGCCACCGGCATCGGCCACGGCACCGACCATGCGGTGATCATGGGGTTGATGGGCGAGCGCCCGGACCGCATTGACCCGGCGATCATCGGCCCCACCATCGAGACCCTGCGCGCTTCCGGCTCGCTGCTGCTGAATGGCGACCAAGCGGTTCCCTTCCTCTGGGAGCGCGACATGCAGCTGCACGAGCAGAGCTTGCCGCATCATCCCAATGCGTTGCGCCTGATCGCCCATGGCGACAGCGGGGAGCTTTATCGCAATACCTTTTACTCGGTGGGTGGCGGCTTCGTGATCGACGAGGCCCAGGCGAGTTCCGGCGAGCTGGACAAGGACACCACCGTCCTGCCCTACGAGTTCGATTCGGCCGCCGAACTGATGGCGCTGTGCCGCCGGCACAACCTGCGCATCAGTGAACTGATGATGAAAAACGAGATGGCCTGGTGCAGTGAAGAGGCGGTGCGTGCCGGGCTTCAAGATATCTGGCAGGCCATGCAGGCCTGCGTCGAGAAGGGGGTCGAGGCCGAGGGCGTACTGCCCGGCGGGCTCAACGTCAGGCGTCGCGCCCGGTCGCTGCACCAGCGCCTGCTGAGCATGGAGGACGACCGCAGCATGATCGCCTCGACCTTCTCGGCCATGGACTGGGTCAATGTCTTCGCGCTGGCGGTCAATGAGGAGAACGCCGCCGGTGGGCGCATGGTCACCGCCCCCACCAATGGGGCGGCGGGCATCATTCCCGCCGTGTTGCACTATTACATGAAGTTCCAGCCGGGCGCCTGCGAGCGTGACGTGGTGGACTTCCTGCTCGCCGCCGGTGCCGTCGGCATCCTGTGCAAGAAGAACGCCTCCATTTCCGGCGCCGAGGTGGGCTGTCAGGGCGAGGTCGGCTCGGCCTGCGCGATGGCCGCCGCCGGTCTTGCCGAGCTGATGGGCGGCAGCGTGGGCCAGGTGGAAAACGCCGCCGAGATCGGACTGGAGCACAACCTGGGGCTGACCTGCGATCCGGTGGGCGGGCTGGTGCAAGTACCCTGCATCGAGCGCAATGCCATCGCCTCGGTGAAGGCGATCAACGCCGCGCAAATGGCCCTGCGCGGCGACGGAGAGCATTTCATCTCGCTGGACAGGGTGATTCGCACCATGCGCGATACCGGGGCCGACATGCAGGAA
>DATISN010000226.1:0-3360 GCA_035581765.1 Halomonas sp. | reverse complement strand
GGAGATGTTACTGGAAGCACTGACTTCCATTCTTACTATCGAAAGCATTCTCACGGTGCTGGTGGGGGTCACGCTCGGGCTCTTCATTGGCGCCATGCCCGGACTCACGGCCACCATGGCGCTCGCGGTACTCCTGCCGTTCACGTTCTCGATGGAGCCCCTGCAGGGGCTGATCGCCCTGGGCGGGGTCTACATGGGCTCCATCTACGGCGGGGCCTTCACCGCCATCCTGATCAACACTCCCGGCACGCCCTCGTCGATCGCCACGACCTTCGATGGCTATCCCATGGCACGGCAGGGTCGGGCCTACGAGGCCATCGCCGCGGCGACCATCGCTTCGGTGGCCGGCGGCATCGTCGGGGTCATTTTCCTTTTGATCCTGGCACCACCGCTGGCACGGCTGGCGGTCGCCTTCGGGCCGGCCGAGATGTTCTGGGTGGCGATGCTGGGGCTGACGCTGGTCGCCAGCTTGTCGGGCGAGTCGCTGCTCAAGGGCCTGCTGGCCGGCTGTTTCGGGATACTGCTGAGCACGATTGGCGTCTCACCGGTCGGTGGCGAGACGCGCTTCACCTTCGGCTTTCCCCCCCTGCAGGGGGGCATCGAGCTTATCGTGGCGCTGATCGGTCTGTTCGTGATTCCGGAACTGCTGACCATGGCGGCGGAAGGGCGAGGCGCGCTCCCCGGTGGTACCGAGCTTCGCAAGAAGGAAGTCTCCATCGGCAAGGTCGCCAAGCATATCTTCCGTAAACCGGCCAACCTGATCCGTTCCAGCCTGATCGGTCAGGTCATCGCCATCATCCCTGGCGCCGGGGGCAACATCGCAAGCCTGGTGGCCTACAACGAGGCGCGGCGCTTCTCCAAGGACCCCAAGAGCTTCGGCAAGGGCAATGTCGACGGGGTGGTGGCCTCGGAGTCGAGCAACAACGTCATGGTGGCCGGCAGCATGGTGCCGCTGCTGACCCTGGGCATCCCCGGGGCGCCGCCGGATGCCATCATCCTCGGCGTGCTGTTGATGCATGGCCTGCGTCCCGGTCTCGATCTGTTCACCGAGTCCGGTGTGCTGACCAATGGCTTCATCCTCTCCATGGGGATGGCGGCCCTGTTGCTGCTGCCCGTGGGTCTGTTGGGCGGTCGCCTGATCCACCGGGTAGTGATCCGCACGCCTTACTACTTCCTGGTGCCGAGCATCGCCATGGTGACCATCCTTGGCACCTTTGCGCTGCGCAACAGCATGCTGGATGTCGGCATCATGCTGATCCTTGGCACCGCCGGTTACTTCCTGCGGTTGATCGGCATCCAGGCGGCCCCCATCGTGCTGGGTCTGATCCTCGGTGGGATCGCCGAGGAAGGCTATGTGCAGACGCTCATGGCGGCGGTGGTCGACCCGATCCCCTGGCTGCGATTGTTGCACAACCCACTCTCGATGGTGCTCGCCGGACTGGTGGTGCTGGGCGCGGCGACTGCGCTGGTGCCCAGGTGGCTAGAGCGCAAGGGGCTGCTGGACAAGGTCGAGGATGACAAGGGGGGGACGTCATGATCCTGCGTCTCAATACCGATATCGCCTCGGGCCTATTCGGCCTGGCCTTCGTCGCCCTGCTGTGGTTCCCGCGAGGCGACATCGGACGGCTTAGCATCATCTTCCCGCGCGCCATCCTGTTGATCATGTCGCTGCTGGCGCTCTGCCTGGTGATCAAGGGTTTCATCAGGCCCAGCGCTCGCGAAATCGAGATCACCGGCAGCCCCAGGCGCCTGATCACGGTCATTCTCGGCTTCTTTGTCTGGTGGGGCGCGGTCGAGGTGCTGGGTTTCCTGCTGACCACGCTGATCGCCTTCTTTGCGCTTACCTGGTATCTGGCAAGGGTCGAGACGGTGGTCACCTGGCAGCGCATGCTGAAGTGGACCCCGGTGATCGTGGCGCTGGTCGGCGCTTTTTACCTGACTTTCAAGGAGGTGCTCAATGTGCGCCTGCCTTCGGGTCTGTTCTTCTAGTCAATCCATACCAGGAGCCCTGCATGAGAATCACCGATATTCGTGAGGCGCGGGTGTCGATCGCCTCGGACATCGCTAACGCGTATATCTCGTTCGCCAAGATGGATGTATCGGTGCTGGCGATCTATACCGATGCGCGGGTCGATGGCCGCCAGGTGGTGGGCTACGGCTTCAACTCCAACGGGCGCTATGCGCAGAGCGGTCTGCTGCGCGAGCGCTTCCTGCCTCGCCTTCGCGAAGCCGACCCCCAGTCCCTGCTCGATGACAGCGGCGCCAATCTCGACCCCTTCCGGGTCTGGGACGTGCTGATGGCCAACGAGAAGCCTGGGGGCCATGGCGAGCGCTCGGTGGCGGTGGGCATCATCGACATGGCGGTGTGGGACATCGTCGCCAAGGTGGAAAACAAGTCGCTGGCGCAGCTGCTGGCCGAGCGCCATGGCGACGGTACGACCGATGCGAAAGTGTCGGTCTACGCGGCGGGCGGTTACTACTATCCGGGCAAGCAGATCAGCGCCCTCAAGGACGAGATGCGCGACTATCTCGATCTGGGCTACACCTGCACCAAGATGAAGATCGGTGGGGTGCCCCTGGCGGAGGACCTCGAGCGGGTCGAGGCGGCGATCGACGTCGTCGGCGATGCCTCGCGTCTCGCCGTCGATGCCAATGGTCGTTTCGATCTCAAGACGGCGCTGGCCTTCGCCGAGGGCCTGGCGCCCTACGGGGTCCGCTGGTACGAGGAAGCCGGCGACCCGCTCGATTACGCGTTGCAGCAGCAACTTGGCGAGCATTATGCGCCGCCCATGGCGACGGGCGAGAACCTGTTTTCTCACCAGGATGCCCGCAACCTGCTGCGCTATGGCGGCATGCGCGCCGATCGCGACATCCTGCAGATGGACCCGGTGCTCAGCTACGGTCTGGTGGAATACCTGCGCATGCTCGAGGTGCTGAACCAGCATGGCTGGTCACCGCGTCAATGCATTCCCCACGGTGGTCACCAGTTTGCCCTGAACATTGCCGCCGGCCTCAAGCTGGGAGGCAACGAGTCCTACCCGCGGGTCTTCGCGCCGTTCGGCGGCTTCGCCGACTCCACACCGATCGAAGAGGGGACTGTGGCCATGCCGGCGATGCCCGGTATCGGCTTCGAGGACAAGCGCGAACTGATGAAGGTCTTCGAGCAACACCTGCGACCCTGAGAACGGCGATTGGCGAACCCAGTCGGACTGGCCCATGCTCCATGAAGAACACGCGATACAAGGTGGCAGCGCCGATGCGTTGCCACCGCGTCCATGGAGACGAAGGCCATGAGCTATATCGACGGCTTTATACTGCCGGTACCCCTCGAGCGGCTGGACGACTACCTGCGCTTTACCC
>DATISN010000225.1:0-7022 GCA_035581765.1 Halomonas sp. | reverse complement strand
GGACCTTGGCGGCGCGCCAGGCAGGATAAAGGGTCGACAGGAACGTCAGGCCCAGGGCGGCGGCCACGATGTCGCGCACGTCGGTCCAGTTCAGCCGCGAAGGCAGGTCGCTGATGAAGTAGACCCCGGCATCGAGGAACTTGATGCCGAAGGCCGTCTCCACCCACCCGATCAGATCGGAGATGGTCAGCGCCAGCAGCACGCCCAGCCCCACGCCCACCAGGATACCGATCACCCCGATGGCCAGGCCCTGAACGATGAAGATACCCATGATCGAACGCGGCGTGGCGCCGATGGTGCGCAGGATGGCAATATCGGCATGCTTGTCGGTGACCACCATCACCAGGGTCGAGACGATGTTGAAAGCGGCCACGGCGATGATCACCGTCAGCAACAGCGCGATCATGCGCTTCTCCATCTGGATCGCCTGAAAGAGATTGCCGTGCGAGTAGGTCCAGTCGAGCCCACGAAAGTCCGAGCCGAGCTCATTAATGATCGCCTGGGTCTCGCTGCCGGCCGCGAACAGGTCGTCGAGCTCCAGGCGCAGGCCGCCTACCTCGTCACCCATCCGCGCCAGTGTCTGCATGTCCTCGATATTGGCGTAGGCGAGCCCGGCATCCAGGTCGGCGCCGACACTGAATACCCCGCTCACCGTGAAACGTTTGAGCCGCGGGAAAACCCCGGCCGGCGTGATCGAGGCTTCAGGTACCAGCAGGGTGACACGATCGCCCACGCCCACGCCTAGCCGGCTGGCAAGGATCGAGCCCAGCACGATGTTCCACTCGCCTGGCTCGAGATCATCTAGCCGGCCGTCCTGCATATGCTCATCGATGATCGACACGCGGTCTTCCCAGTCGGGCTGGATGCCATTGACCATGGCCCCCTCGTTGCGCCCCCCTACCGAGAACATCCCTTGCTGTTCCACGTAAGGTGCCGCCCCGATCACCCGCTCCCGCTCCATGAGGCGGTCGGCGAGGGATTCCCAGTCCGACAGCCCGCCGGGCGACTCGATTTTGGTATGCGGCACCATGCCGAGAATGCGGGTGCGTAGTTCATGGTCGAAACCATTCATCACCGATAGCACCAGTATCAGCACGGCCACACCCAGCATCAGGCCTAGCATGGAGGTCAGTGAGATAAAGGAAATGAAGTGGTTGCGGCGCTTCGCGCGCACATAACGCAAACCGATCAGAAAGGGCAAACGGTCGAGCATGGTGTCGTTCCTTGTCAGCGGGGGATCATGGTACGGTTTTTTCCAGCGGGCTGCATCGCCGAACCCCCAGAACTCATCGTGCTTGCATAGTTTCGGTCCCGGCCCTACATTTCGGTGGGCCTTTTCGATGGGCCCGGCGTCATGGGCGCCGGGCCTGCGTCCTACAAGATGAGGGTCCCCTTTTGGCAAATCACCTGCTTCCTGAATGGCATCCGCAGGATGCCGTGCAACTGACCTGGCCCGCCCCCGATAGTGACTGGGCGCCACTGCTCGAGCGCATCGAGGCCACCCTGGAGGCCATGGTGGTGGCCATCACGCGCTACCAGACCGTGGTGATCAGTGTCCCGCTTCCCGCCATCCGCAAGCACCTGAAGTGGCGCTTTCGCTGCCTGGGCGTGCCCGAGGAGCGACTGCAGCTTGTCGTGGCGGAAAGCGATGACACCTGGACCCGCGACCATGGTCCGATTGGCGTGGTACACGAGGGACAGCCGCGACTGCTGGACTATGTGTTCACCGGCTGGGGCGGAAAGTTCGCGGCCGCTCGCGACAACACCCTCACCCGGCGCCTGGCGGATACCGGCCTCTATGCCTGTCCTGTCGTGCCTCGGCAATGGGTGCTGGAAGGAGGCGCCATCGAGACCGATGGCGCCGGCACCCTGCTGACCACCGAGGCCTGCCTGCTCAATCCCAACCGCAATCCCTCGCTTGACCGTCTCGGAATCGAGGCATGGCTCGGCGAGGATCTCGGTATCGATCGCGTACTGTGGCTCAAGAACGGCCACCTGCAAGGCGACGACACCGACAGCCACGTGGATACACTGGCGCGCTTCTGCGACCCGGAGACCATCGCCTATGTGCAGTGCGCGGACGTGGACGATCCCCACTATCCGTCACTGGCCGCCATGGAGTCCGAACTGAAAGCGTTCCGACGCGCCGATGGCACGCCTTATCGCCTCGTTCCCCTGCCATTGCCTCGCCCCTGCTTCGATCCGATCGACGGTCATCGCCTGCCGGCGACCTATGCCAATTTCCTGATTCTCAATGGCGCCGTGCTGGTCCCAGCCTATGGCGATGCCGCCGATCGCTGGGCGCTAGAGGCCTTGGGCGAGGTTTTCCCCGAGCGCGACATCATCCCCATCGACTGCTTGAGCGTCATCCGCCAGCATGGCAGCCTTCATTGCCTGACCATGCAGCTTCCTGCGGGTACGCTGGCGAGCGTGCGCCCGTTCGAACGCCAAGGAGACACGACATGACCCGAACCCTCAAGGTCGGCCTGGTCCAGCAGCCTGCCTGGCCCGACAAGGACCGCAGCCTGGCGGAGAGCGAAGCCGGCGTGCGCGAACTGGCGGCGGCCGGTGCCGAACTGGTCCTGCTCCAGGAGCTTCACGCGACTCACTATTTCTGCCAGTCCGAGGACACCGAGACTTTCGACCTGGCCGAACCGCTGGATGGTCCTACCGGCAGCCATCTGGCGGCGTTGGCCGCCGAGCTCGATATCGTGCTGGTGGGGTCAGTGTTCGAGCGCCGCGCACCCGGGCTCTACCACAACACGGCCGTGGTCTACGACGGACATCGCGGTCGGGTGGGCCAGTACCGCAAGATGCATATTCCCGACGACCCTGGCTTCTACGAGAAGTTCTACTTCACCCCGGGGGATCTCGACGAAATGCGCCAGCAGGGCTTTCAGCCCATCGACACCTCGGTGGGCCGGCTGGGGGTACTGGTCTGCTGGGACCAGTGGTATCCGGAAGCGGCGCGACTGATGGCGCTGGCCGGCGCCGAGCTACTGCTCTACCCCACCGCCATCGGCTGGCATCCGCCCGATGACAAGGCCGAGAAGGCGCGACAGAAAGACGCCTGGACCCTGATTCAGCGCAGTCATGGGGTGGCCAATGGGTTGCCCGTGATAGTCGCCAATCGTGTCGGCCACGAACCCGACCTCAGCGGGGTCGGCGCGGGCATCGACTTCTGGGGCGGTAGCTTCATCTGCGGACCGCAGGGCGAATTGCTGGCTCATGCCGGCCAGCATGCCGAGCGGCTGCTCGAAACCCTCGACATGACCCGCAGCGAGGAGGTCAGGCGCATCTGGCCATACCTGCGTGACCGCCGCATCGATGCCTATGCCGACCTGACCCGGCGCTATCGAGACTGAACTTGCGGATATGGACGATTTGTTTTATTGCCCGTTATTTCCAGAAATCGCGAATCGAGGCGATCCCCTGGGCCCCCACGCCGCGGGCGTGATCCGCGTCATGACGGGTCATGCCGCCCAGAGCGAACACCGGCATGGCCGCATGCTCCACCAGCTGCTGGAATTCGTGCCAGCCAATGGGAGCTACCTGGGGGTGAGAAGGCGTTGTACGCAGCGGCGAGAGCGTCACGAAGTCACAGCCGATCAGACCGGCCTGACGCAACTGCTCGCGATCATGCGTCGAGGCCGACACCCACTTGTCATCGTTGACGGGGCGACGCTCCAACGACATCAACCGCTCACTGGTCAGATGGATGCCATCGGCATCGACATGCTCAAGCAACGCAGGGTCGCCATTGAGCAGTAGCCGTGCCCCGTGCTGGCGGCATAACGCCAACGCCTTTTCGGCGCGAGCCAGATAGGTCGCTTCGTCTAGCGCCTTGTCGCGAAACTGCACCAGCTTGACCCGATCCTCAGTCAGGGCACGCTCGAGTCGCTCGAGAAACCGGCTCTCATCGTCCTCATCACCCGTGATCAGGTATTCGGTGGGCAGCATCACGGCACGCAGTATCGGCAGATTTGCCGCCGGAAAGGGATATTTGGCCAGCTCTTCCATCGGCACCCAGCGAACCGCCTGGCCTTCGCGCCCGAACGGTTCGCCGGAAAACGCATGGACCTGCCAGACATCCAGCAGGATATGCTTATCGGTGTATTCGTGGTGGATGCGAATCAACGGCTGAGCACATTGAATCTCCACGCCCAGCTCCTCATGCAGTTCGCGCTTGAGCCCGCCCAGGCCGGTTTCGTAGGGCGCCAGCTTGCCACCGGGAAACTCCCAGAGCCCGCCATGATCGACATTCGAGGGCCGACGAGCAATCAACACTTCCCGACCATCGGCGCTGATGATGGCCGCCGCCGCCACATGCACCCTTCTCTTCACCATTGCGTTCATTGATTCCTACCGCTTGTCCGCACGGCCGTGTCGCCGCGCGGGGGTTGTCTGTTGCTCGACCTCTGCTCGATATTGCCGGCCGGATAACGGCGCCGGTTCAATTTCGATAATCGGCGTTGATGGAGACATAGTCATGGGACAGGTCCGAAGTCCAGACGGTCGCCTGCGCCTCGCCACGCCCCAGGTCGATGTGGATGGTAATCTCGTCTCGCGCCATCACCGCGCTGCCGGCGTCCTCCGTATAACTCGCGGCGCGACCGCCATGCTCGACCAGACGCACGTCATCCAGGGCGATGACCACACGTGACACGTCGAAATTCTCGACCGGGGCACGCCCCACCGCTGCCAATATCCGACCCCAGTTGGCATCGCTGGCATACAGCGCAGTTTTCACCAGGGGCGAATGGGCCACGGTGAAGGCCACATCGAGCGCCTCCTGACGATCTTCGGCGCCATTGACCTGCAGGGTGACGAACTTGGTCGCTCCTTCGCCATCGCGAATGATCGCCTGGGCGAGTTCGGTCATCACGCGCTGCAGTCCGTTGCGGAAGATCTCCAGCGCCTCGGGATCCTTATCGGCCACGACAGCCCCTCGCCCCGTCGCCATCAACATGCAGGCGTCGTTGGTCGAGGTATCGCTGTCCACGGTGATGCAGTTGAAGGATCGGTCAAGCGTCTCGTGCAGCAGCGCATCCAGCAACGACGCCTCGATGGTGGCATCCGTGGCGACGAATGCCAGCATGGTCGCCATGTTGGGGCGAATCATGCCCGATCCCTTGCTGATACCGTTGATGGTCACGGTGTCATCACCGACCTGCAGTGTCACACTTGCGCCCTTGGCGCGCGTGTCGGTGGTAAGGATGCCCTGTGCCGCCTCGCGCCAGGCCTGCGCCGTCCCATCAAGTGCCGCGAAGGCCGCGGGCAGGCCGTCGATCAGTCGCTCCATGGGGAGTGGCTCGCCGATCACGCCGGTGGAGAACGGCAGAACGCTGTCATCCTCGACGCCAGCCAACCGCGCTAACGCGGCGCAGGTGGCGCGAGCATCCCGCAATCCCGTCTCGCCGGTACCGGCATTGGCATTGCCCGTGTTGATCACAAGGTAGCGTGGCGGCGTGCCGCGCGACGCGCAGCGAGCCAGGTGGTCGCGGGCGACGATCACCGGCGCCGCGCAGAAGGCGTTGCGGGTGAAGGCCCCCACGACCCGGGCGCCATCGGGGACCTCGATCACTACCAGGTCCCGTCGTTCCGGCGTCTTGATACCGGCCCGGGAGGTGCCCAGGCGCAGGCCGTCGATCACCGGCATGTCGGGGAAATATGCCTCACCCACCGCCATTGTCTCGTCTCCTCGTCAGTGCCTGAAGGCTCAGCTCAGGGTGCCGCAACACTGCTTGTACTTCTTGCCCGAGCCGCAGGGGCAAGGGTCGTTGCGCCCCACCTTGGGACCCTCCCGGCGCAGCGGTCGTCCGTCGGCGCCCGGCGGCACCGGGGCGCTCTCGGCACTCGGCGTGGCGGAGGATTCCGGCGCATCGTGGCGACTCGATGCGCCGGCCTTCTCGCGCGCCAGGGTGTCGCGGCGCTGCTGTTCGAGCTCCTCGACTTCCTCGGGGCGGCGCACCTTCACATGGCTGAGAATGCGGATCACGTCCGACTTGATATTGGTCAGCAGCGTCTGGAACAGCTCGAAGGACTCGCGCTTGTATTCCTGCTTGGGATTCTTCTGGGCATAGCCGCGCAAATGAATCCCCCGGCGCAGATGGTCCATCGCCTGCAAGTGTTCCTTCCAGCGCGTATCGAGCACCTGGAGCATCACCTGCTTCTCGAAGCGGCGCATCAACTCGGGACCCGCCTCAGCAACTTTCCCCTCGTAGGCTTCGCGATGCATTGCCTGCAGGCGTTCACGCAACTGCTCTTCGTGGAAGCGTTCGTCCTTCTCGGACCACTCCACAACCGGCGCATCGAGGTTGAATTCGGTTCTGAGGTGATCCTCCAGGCCTGGCAGGTCCCACTGTTCGGCAAGACTCTGGGGCGGCACGAACTCGCTGATGGCCAGATCGAACACTTCTTCGCGAATGCCCGCGATGGGCGCCGAGACGTCATCGGAGCTCAGGATGTCATTGCGCTGCTCGTAGATGACGCGACGCTGATCGTTGGCCACATCGTCGTACTCGAGCAATTGCTTGCGAATATCGAAGTTGCGGCTCTCGACTTTCTTCTGCGCCCGTTCGACGGCGTTGGACACCATCTTGTGCTCGATCGCCTCTCCGTGCTCGAGGCCCAGCGCCTTCATCATGCGCTGCACCCGGTCGGAACCGAACAGCCGCATCAGGTTGTCTTCCAGCGACAGGAAGAAGCGTGTCGACCCCGGGTCGCCCTGGCGGCCGGCACGACCGCGCAGCTGGTTGTCGATGCGACGCGACTCATGGCGCTCGGAGCCGATCACATGCAGGCCACCGGCCGCCAGCACCGCCTCGTGACGGGCCTGCCAGTCGGCCTTGATCTGCGCCATCTGCGCGTCGCCAGCATCGCCCTGTTTGGCGGCCTCGGCTTCCCAATTACCGCCAAGGACGATATCGGTGCCGCGACCCGCCATGTTGGTGGCGATGGTGATGGCCCCCGGTCGGCCCGCCTGAGCGATGATCTCGGCCTCGCTCTGGTGCTGCTTGGCA
>DATISN010000224.1:0-6126 GCA_035581765.1 Halomonas sp. | reverse complement strand
CATCACCTCGCGCCCCACCACCGCCTGGGGACCGATCTCGACCAGGTCCGTGCACACGGGGGGGTTGCACATCACCATGGCGCTCCAGTCCACACGCACACCGAGCGACTTGAGATAAGCGTTGTACAATGGGGTCCCTTTCACCCTGGCCAGGGGCGAGGCCTGGATCAGCGACTTCACGAGCCAGAACCGTGCATAGTTCACGCCCCAGATCGGGAAGTCGACCTCCTGCCAGCGGCCGATCAGCAACCACTTGGCGGCGATGGGCAGTACCATCATCAGCACTAGCACGATCATGGAAAAGGCCGCGGCCCGCAGATACAGCTCGACACCTCGGGTTTCGAGCATCCATGCGATGCTCTCGAAGGCGACTTCCATCATGCCCCAGCCCACCAGCAGCGCCATGACCAGCTGGTAGCAGCCGGTGCCCCAATAGGCCAGATCGCTGGCCACGTGCGGCGCCGGCTGGCGCGGCGCTTGCACAGTCTCCGCTGTAGCGGACTCCATGAGGACGCCGACACGGACCGCCAGCTCGCGTACCGTCGGCGCCTGGTAGATGTCACGCATCGAGATATCGGTACACGCCAACTCACGCCGTACGCGGGTGCAAAAGCGCGCCATGATGAGAGAATTGGTTCCCAGATCGGCGAAGAAGTCGTGCGTCACCGAGACCCGCTCGAGCTTCAACAGATCGGCCAGCAGCCCTGCAAGACGCGTCTCGACCTCGCCGTCTGGCGCCACGAACTCATCGCCTCCGCGGACCAGACGCTTGCCACTCGGCAATGGCAGGAGCCTGCGATCCGCCTTGTCGGAGGGCAGCATGGCGATAACCTCGAGCGGCTCGTAGTAGGCGGGCACCATGAACGAGGGGAGCTGCACGCTCAGGGCCTGCGCAACCGACTCGGGCGCGACCTCCATGTTGGTGGTGTAATACGCCACCAGTTCCCGCGTGCCGGGTTCCGGCTCGAACGTGTCCACGACAGCCTGTACGACACCGGGCTGCTGCATGATCACCGACTCGATCTCGGTCAATTCGATCCGGTAGCCACGGATCTTCACCTGGGTATCGATCCTGCCGAGATATTCGACCTGGCCCGTCTCATCGATACGTCCCAGATCGCCGGTTCGATAGATCCGGCGTGAGGGATTGTCGGGCAGCCCCAGGAAGTCCTCGATGAACGCCCGCTGGGTCAGGTCGTCTCGCCCGACATAACCGGGGGAAAGACCAATGCCAGCAATACCGATTTCGCCGATCTCACTCTTCCCCAACGCCAGTGGCCCGTCCGGGTCGAGGATGACGACGCTGTAGCTCGGCAACGGGCTGCCGATGGTGATCGGCTGGTTCGGTCGTAATACCGCCACGGTCGCCGTCACCGTTGCCTCTGTCGGTCCGTAGGCGTTCAGAATCATCCGATCATCGCGATGCCAACGCCGCACGATATCGACCGGGCAGGCCTCGCCGGAGACGATCAGCAGGCGAAGGTCAGGCAGGTCGGGCAATTCCTCCTCGATGGTGGTAAGCAGTGTCGGCACGCAACACAGTGCCGTGATGCGGTGCTCGGTGAGAAAGGCATGCAGGTCTTCCCCTACGAGACTGCTCTTTGACTGGCTCGGCACCAGCGTGGCACCCGCCAGCAGGGGAACCCAGATCTCTTCCACCGAGAAATCGAACGCCAGGGTGAGGCCCTGGTAGACGCGATCACCGGGTTGGTAACCATAGATCTCGGCGGCCACGCGCACGAAATTGACGATCGAAGGATGCGGGATTCGCACGCCTTTGGGCTTCCCGGTCGAGCCCGAGGTGTAAATGATATAGGCCAGATCGCCGCCTGCTTCACTGGCCATGAAACCGTCTGACGCATATTCCCGACGCTCGGCGGCCAGCGAGTCAAGGCACAGGACCGGCAGGTGTGCCGCCTCGGCCAGGCGTGTGTGTCTGTCAATGGTCAGGATCGCGGACGCGCCAGCATCCTCGGCGATGTAACAGACCCTGTCAGGTGGAAACATCGGGTCCAGCGGCACGTAGACGGCGTGCAACTTGAGGACCGCGAGCAGTGCGATATAGGATTCAAGGTTCCTGTCGAAGAGCAGCGCCACGACATCGCTGGCGCCGATGCCACGGTTTTCCAGGAGTCTCGCCAGCTGGTTCGCCTCCCTGTCGAGCGTGGCAAAGCTCAGGCTCGCCTCCTGGGTTTCGACGGCGATCGCATCCGGCCATTGCCCAGCCACCGCCTCGAACACGTGGTGAAGTCGCTCGCCTTCCTGCCATCGGGGCATGGTGTCCCCATCTCGTGTCAAGACCACATCCAGATCGAATGCCGTCAACAACGTCTCAACAACAGGAGCCTCCGCCATGGTAGTTTCATAGCCGTTCATGACTGCCCTCCTGATAAACGCCTTTCCCGGCCGAGCCGAGCATCCCTGTCGATCCCACTTCCCTTGACCTACTCAGTCCGAATCCGCGCATGTCAGCACCCTCATCCTCACGGCATAAACGAGAATTTTTATCTCCTGTTAATTAAATTAATTGAGATAAGTTGTTATAACCATAAAAGCTTAAATAAAAATAATTACTACACCTTATTCTTATTAAAAAAATCAACTTGCATCACCACTCATCTAATTAACAGCTGGCAACAGTAAGTAACATATAGGGTGCATAGCCTAAGTTATCCAAGCTTATATTTCTAAAACTACAAAATGATTTTTTGCCAGTCTTTTAAATGAATGGAAAAATAAGAAGGACGGACATGCGGGCATAACGAATTATCCCGGAAGATAAGAATCTTCCGAGGTAATCTGGGATAATAATGGGTAAATAAATGCTTTCAAAGCATCAGAAGGTGTATTCTATACCGAGCACCAACGAATAAGCGTCGCTCGCCGAGTTGCCGAAGGCATCTCCCGGCATGAAATAACCCAGCCTCGAGCGCAGCCTGATATCTTCGAACGCATGGTAGCCGATAACGAGATCGACAGCCTGGCCAACATCCCGGCTTTCGCCATTCGTCGGCACGAGAAGCAGGGACCCCTCGATGATTTCATCAGTGGCCACGTCCTGTTGATAATGGTGATAGATCAGATCGATGGAGCTCAGTTCACTGGGGCGGATGCCGACGCCTGCGGTCACTATCTGGAGATTGCTCAGGTCGGGGTCCAGCGTTTCTCCGTAATAGCTAAAACCCTGTACCCCGTTGAAAAGGCCATAGTTGTCGTGGAGGCCGGTCTGCCGAAACTGCCGATCGACATCGCTGTCCGGGTTCGAATCGCCACTGCCAAAGGCGTAGCCAAGGGTCAGCGAGGGCTCCAAGGGCGCATCGAAACGATAGGTGCCTCCAAGGTCGAAGCCATAGCCTCGCAATCGATCCGAGCCATCGCGCCCCCTGACATGCCCCAGTTCCAGCCAGTAATCGAGGGAATCGGTCGCCGCTCCACTGGCACGTAGGCCATAGAAGATCGGGTTGACGGAGTCACGTTGGTCATCTCGTACCAGCGCGTAAGCGCCGGCCTGATGATCGTCCGTCAACTGGTAGCTGCCAGAGACAATATAATTGTTGACGCGCTCCTCGGAGGCATCATTATCGAAGATATCTCGGGTAAATTCCCGCTCGCGACTGGCCGACAACTCCAGCGACAGATCGTCGTAGTCATAAAAGGCGCGAATGCCATCCAACTCCTCGACGTAAAGCCATTCGCGGGTGTCCGCAAACGTCTGACGACCGACTCTGAACGACAATTCGTCCGTTATATCGTAAAAATCAAAATAAAATTCCTCAACATTCAAGGAGGACTCGCTTTCCTCGAGGCTTCGCTCCCGGCCACGGTCCACCGCCCACCACCCCTCCGCCAGCAGCGACAGATACGCGCCGATACTGTCACTCACCTCATAGTCGATACCCAAGCCGAGCTCCGGCACCACCGCCGATAAACCGTCCGATCGGCGATCATCCAGATCCTCATTCCCGAGTCGTTCGAAACTGGTGTCTACCCAGACCCCGAACTCGAATCGATCGAGAAATTCGTCGTCTTCTGACGCTTGAGCAAAAGCGAATTCTGATGAGGCGGCCATCAGGGGCAAGGAAAGCCACCAGGCGCTGTTTCGATACCATCGTCGCGAATGACGTTCAGGTATCGGTGCAATTCCCGCTGACACAGTCAGGTTATGAACATGGGTCATGCTTTGCCACCCCCGAGATGAGAGGCATACGGCTCACGTAATCTGGCTGTACGGGCGCGTCTGGGTCGGATGAAAGGGGCTCGTCAAGTGGAGCCCCGATACCAGCTTAGGACAAAGCGTAACGAAACGAATACTTGCCGATTCACAATCACAACAAATCATACTTAAAGTATGGTGTAGACCATCCTAGTGCGCATTAGGACAACGAACCAAAGAGAGTGAAAACCCTGAATCCAGGAACCCTAGAGACAGGCCCTATGCCCGACTCACTCGCACCGCCAGCGGGTGCTCCTCGCAGTTATCGCCGGTCCCGCCCCGATCGACGACCAGGAACTCACCTTTATTCTCCAGCACCGACTGGATGGCATGCCAGGTGCCGGCATGGTAGTTGACGCCCTGGCGACCGTCGGTTACGAAGGCACGCACCTGGGCGGTATCGATATCGTCGCCTGGTGGCGCGACTACGATCACGAAACGCTCCTCGTGAAGCGGCATGAAGGCCTGGCTACCCAGCGAATGGCGCTCGAGGAAATCGAGTTCCAGCGGCAACGCGACCGGTTGGCTGACGAAGATGCTGATCAATGTTCTCGCTTCCTCGCCCAGGGTCTCGACCCGGGCGAGGTCGTGATAGCGCCGGGTGCGCCCAGCGTTGATAGGGAAATACTCAGCGGTGCGCGTGTCGATGACATCGCCGAACGGGGCAAAGGCCTCCGCCGTCAGCGGCTCGGCGTTCAGTTCCAGCATATGGGTCTCCTTGTCTATCGACTGTCTATCGACTGTGCCAGTATCCACCATGCCAGCTAAAACCTGACATGGCCTTGGAGGGGGTGCTTGTTGCACCCTTCGATCATCGTGCTGATTCAACACGACTGCCAGCCGGCAGGCTCCATGAAGATGAGCCACGCCGGGCGCTGCACGGGAGGCGTCACCGCCTCACGCGTCGCAGCCCACCCCCGATCCAGCAACGACGAGGACCCAGAGTGAAGATCACACGACTCAAGACCTGGCAGGTGCCACCGCGCTGGCTGTTCCTGAAGATCGAAACCGACGAGGGTTGCTACGGCTGGGGCGAGCCGGTCATCGAGGGTCGCGCCGCAACCGTCGAGGCCGCCGTCCATGAACTGGCCGACTATCTGGTGGGCCAGGACCCGCATCGCATCGAACACCTGTGGAACACCCTCTACAGGGCTGGCTTCTATCGCGGCGGGCCGATCCTGATGAGCGCCATCGCCGGCATCGACCAGGCTCTGTGGGATCTCAAGGGACGCGATCTCGGGGTGCCCGTCTATCAACTGCTGGGCGGTGCGGTACGCGACCGTATGCGCATGTACGCCTGGACTGGCGGCGACCGCCCCAGCGACGTGGGAGCCGGCGCCAAATCGCTGGTCGACCAGGGCTTCACCGCCTTCAAGATGAACGGCACGCCGGAAATGCAGATCGTCGATAGCCACCACAAGGTCGACGAGGCAGTGGCGCGGGTCGCCGAGGCGCGCCAGGCGGTAGGCCCCGAAGTCGGCATCGGTATCGACTTCCACGGCCGGGTGCACCGTCCCATGGCCAAGGCACTGCTGCGCGAGCTGGAGCCCTATCATCCGATGTTCGTCGAGGAGCCAGTCGCCCCCGAACATTTGCCGTGCCTTAAGCAGATCGCCGGGGGGCTCGGCTATCCGCTGGCCACCGGGGAGCGGCTGCATACCCGCTTTGCGTTCCGCGACCTGCTGGCCGACGGCATGATCGACATCATCCAGCCGGATCTTTCGCACTGCGGCGGCATCAGCGAAGGCATGAAGATCGCCGCCCTGGCCTCGGCCTTTGATGTGGCACTGGCGCCCCACTGCCCGCTGGGTCCGCTGACGCTCGCCGCCTCGCTGCATCTTGACGCAGTCAGCCACAACGCCTTCATTCAGGAACAGAGCATGGGCATTCACTACAACAAGGACAACGACGTG
>DATISN010000223.1:0-1996 GCA_035581765.1 Halomonas sp. | reverse complement strand
AAACCCTCGCGGTGCTGATGAAGGTGCGCATTCACTATGCCGTGTCGACCCTCACCCAGGCCGCCGCCGAAGTGGTACTCGACCATCCCGAGGAAACCCGAGCCCACATCGAGGCGGTCTGCGAGCGTCGCGAACGGCTGGCCGAGCACTTTCGCTCACTGGGCGCCGATGTGCTGCCCAGCGCCACGAACTTCATCGGCATCCGCATGGCCAGCGCGGACCTGGCCGAGCGCGTGCACGCGGAACTGCTGGAGGCCGGCAGGCTGATCGCCCGGCCCGCCCACCCCGGGCTCGGCCATGTGCTGCGCATCACCGCCGTGGAAGACGCCCTTGTGCCCGGCCGGCTGTCGATTCTCGAGCGGGCGCTCTAGCGCCTGCTTGCCACGCTCACCACTATCAGGGCTTGAGCACCACCTTCACGCAACCGTCCTGCTTGTTGCGAAAGACGTTGTACATTTCCGGCCCTTCCGCCAGCGAAACGGAATGGGTGATCACGAACGACGGATCGATCTGGCCTTCCTCGATACGCCGCAGCAGATCCTCGCTCCAGCGCCTGACATGGGTCTGGCCGCTTCGCACCGTCAGCCCCTTGTTCATCAGCGCGCCCATCGGAATCTTGTCGACCAGGCCGCCATAGACGCCTGGAATCGACAGCACCCCCGCCGGCCGACAGACATAGATCATTTCGCGCAGTACGTGCGGGCGATCGGTCTCGAGCATCATGACCTGCTTGACGCGGTCGTACACGGAGTCCAGCGAGCGGGTGACATGCGCTTCAAGACCAACGGCGTCGATGCACTTCTCCGGCCCCTTGCCGGCGGTCAGTTCCTGTAACCGATCCAGCACGCTTTGCTCGTCGAAATTGATGGCGATCGCCCCGCCGGCCTCGGCCATCGACAGCCGCTCGGGCACATTGTCGATAACGATGACCTGCCGAGCCCCCAGCAGCACCGCGCTGCGTACACAGAACTGCCCGACCGGCCCCGCGCCCCAGATGGCCACCGTGTCGGTTGGCTCGATGTCGCATTGCACCGCTGCCTGCCAGCCAGTGGGGAAGATATCGCCCAGGAACAGCACCTGCTCGTCGGTGAGGCCGTTCGGCACCTTGATATGCGTGCTGTCGGCGAACGGCACGCGAACGTACTCCGCCTGCCCGCCGGCATAGCCACCGGTGAGATGGGAATACCCGAAAAGCCCCGCCCCGCCGTGACCAAACGCCAAGTCGGCAAGCGGCTTGTTGCGGTTGGAACGCTCGCAGACTGAAAAATTACCCCGCCGACATTGGTCGCACTCACCGCACGTGATGGTGAAAGGGACAACGATGCGATCACCCACCTTCAATGATTTGGTCGCGTTACCGACGTCCACCACCTCGCCCATGAACTCGTGGCCGACGACATCGCCGGACTCCATGGCGGGAATGAAATGATGTAACAGATGCAGGTCGGAGCCGCAGATCGCACAACTGCTGACGTTGACGATGGCGTCGCGGGGGTCTTCGATTTCCGGGTCGGGAACCGTGTCATAACGAATATCGTTCTTGCCGTGCCAACACAGCGCTTTCATGTGGCTACCTCCCAGTAGGTCGAGCTTGGTGATCCTTCACACGTTTCATGTCAGTACGCTTGTCAGCGCCTGATGCCGTTGCAGTTCTCTATTCTTTACGCGTTTCTATCCTTTACGCCTCTTGATCCTGTCTCCGCATCACGACGCTCAAACAGATATCTCAACCATCTCTCTCAACTATCTCTTTTAACCATGTCTCTCAACAATCTCTTTTAACCATGTCTTTCAAAATAGTGCAGCCGGATCATCTTTCCTATAACGAGGGGTAGCGATTTCACGTTGACTCCGATACCAGAGAATGAAAAACGCCAGGGCAAGCAGGGCCTCGGCGGCGTCGCCTCCGTAGTACATCACCTGAGCGGCGGCCTGAATCTCCTCGATGCCGTGATGGGTATTGCGTGGCCATGCATAGCCATACATCAACTTGCCG
>DATISN010000222.1:0-10576 GCA_035581765.1 Halomonas sp. | reverse complement strand
TTGTCCTTTCCTGTTTGCGCATTTTGGTCAGCTGTCTCCTCGGCCCGGGGACATCTCTATCTGGAAATGTATACGCCCAGCAAGCAATCGGCCATTTGAATTCGAGTCCGTGACAGCCACCATTACTCGAGTCCGATATTTCATGGCATCAACATCTCTTTGTTGCCAGAAACTATTTTTAAAGGCGCATCCGAAGTGTGAATTTGTAAATTAATGACTATTTCATGTCCTAGGGAGACTGAGTCAAAATGGGTAGCATTTGCGTCCATGCAAGCCAGTTTAATCCGCGCCCGTTTCCCTCAGAACGCCAAGACTTCAACATCAAGTGAAGTTGATCTTACATTCTCGAATGAGTTAGATTTAAGTGTTGTGGTTTTTGTAGGCGTTGCTCTTTATAGGGTTGCGTTATCACGCCTGCGGCGCAGGGCGCAACGTCCTTGTTTGGGCATCTCCTTTGCCATGCTCACCCTAAGGATGACCCTTACGGCACGCACTCACTGTGCGATGGCGAACGCAGCGTTGCGGAATCGCCAGAAGTGCAGGCGGTGTCGTAGCTGACACAGAGTTCGCGGGGCAGCTCAGGGCTTGCGTTCGATGTCGACGTCGCTGGCCTGGGTAAAATCGTTAAGCGCCATCAGGTGGCCGAGCTTTCCGGCCTTGGTGGTGAGGTACTGCTCATTGTGCGGGTTGAGGCCGGTGGTGATGGCGAGCCGCTCGCTGATGGCGACGCCGTCGCGGGTCAATGCCTCGACCTTGCGCGGGTTGTTGGTCATCAGCCGCAGGGTCTTGATGCCCAGATGGTCGAGCATCGGCACACAGAGGTCGTAGCGGCGTAGATCGGCACCGAAGCCCAGTTGTTCGTTGGCTTCCACGGTGTCGGCGCCCTGGTCCTGGAGGTGATAGGCGCGAATCTTGTTGAGCAGGCCGATGCCACGACCTTCCTGGCGCAGATAGAGCAGCACGCCACGCCCTTCGTCGGCAATGCGCTTGAGCGCTTCCTGGAGCTGATAGCCGCAGTCGCAGCGCATCGAGAACAGCGCATCGCCGGTCAGGCATTCCGAGTGCACGCGCCCCAGCAACGGCGCGCCGTCGGCCACCTCGCCCAGCGTCAGGGCGATATGGTCCTTACCGGTGGCGTCGTCCTCGAAGCCATGCATGATGAAGGTGGCCCAGGGGGTGGGCAGCCGGGAGGCGGCGATGAATCGGATCGTCACGGGGTACCTCGGTGTCAGGCCCTTCTTTGTCCACGGCAGGGCGGTGCCGGCGGGTGGGCGGTCATTCTAGCAGGAAGCCGCGACGGGCTCACGAACCGCGCCGCCGGCACCCGACGTTGGCGCGCTGTTCGGGCTCGGATGTTCGGGTACAATGGCGTCCACATTTCCCGTGGATGAGCGCCTGCATGGAACTCAAGAATGATCGCTTGCTGCGCGCCCTCGCGCGCCAACCGGTGGACCGCACGCCGGTATGGATGATGCGCCAGGCCGGCCGCTACCTTCCCGAATATCGTCAGGTGCGTGGCGAGGCCGGCAGCTTCATGGATCTATGTCGCGATCAGGATCGCGCCTGCGAAGTGACCCTGCAGCCGCTGGAACGCTATCCGCTGGATGCCGCCATCCTGTTCTCGGATATTCTGACCATTCCCGATGCCATGGGGTTGGGGCTGTATTTCGAGACTGGCGAGGGACCGAAATTTCGCAAGCCGGTGCGCACCACCGCCGATGTCGAGGCGCTGGTGGCGCCGGACGCCGAGCGCGACCTCGATTACGTGATGCGGGCGGTCACGACAATTAGGCGCGAGCTCGGCGGCCGGGTGCCACTGATCGGTTTCTCCGGCAGCCCTTGGACGCTGGCGACCTACATGGTGGAAGGCGCCTCCAGCAAGGACTTCCGTCACGTCAAGACGATGCTCTACGACACGCCGGACACCATGCACCGCTTGCTCGACACCCTGGCGCATGCGGTCACCGATTATCTCAATGCCCAGATCCGCGCCGGCGCCCAGGTGGTGCAGATTTTCGACACCTGGGGTGGGTCGCTATCAACCCCGGCCTACCTGGAGTTCTCGCTGCGCTACATGGAGCAGATCGTCGCGGGGCTGATCCGCGAGCACGACGGTCGTCGGGTGCCGGTGATCCTTTTTACCAAAAACGGCGGGCAGTGGTTAGAGGACATGGCCACCGCGGGGGCCGACGCGCTGGGCCTGGACTGGGGCACCGAGCTCTCCGACGCACGCGCGCGTGTCGGGAGTCAGGTAGCCCTGCAGGGCAATCTCGACCCCAACGTGCTGTTCGCCCGTCCCTCGGCGATCCGGGCCGAGGTCGCGCGGGTCCTGGACAGCTACGGCACCGGGCCTGGGCACATCTTCAACCTCGGCCACGGCATCAGCCAGTTCACCGATCCGGCGCATGTCACCGCCTTCATGGACGCCCTGCATGAGCTGAGCCCCGCCTATCATCGCCAGATCCAGCATGGTTGAGTGGCTTCGACGGCTGGCCCGGGTGGAAGACAGCAAGTGGTGCCGCCGCTGGGCGCTGCTGGCCGGGCTGGCGGCGCTGATGATCGCCGTGGGCAGTCTCACCCCGGGGGGCGAGATGCCCTCGAACCTTCCCTGGGACAAGGCCAACCATTTCATCGGCTATGCGGGCTTTTCGGGGCTGCTGGGCCTCGCTGGGGTGCGTCTGCCGCTCGCCTTCGCGGCTGCCTTTGGTTTCGGTGTCGTTATCGAGTTCCTGCAGATTCCGGTCGCCGGTCGCAGCGGTGGCGACGGGGGCGACATCCTTGCCAACGGTCTGGGGGCGGCCGCGGCGGTGCTCGTGCTATGGGGATTGCGTAGCCCGCTGCTGGAACGGCGTTCGAGGTGAGCCCTTGCGGATCCGCGTCAGAAACGCGGCTCGCCACGGGAGGCATTGCTAGGCGGGTCGGCGTCGGCCAGATCGAGACTCGGCGCGTGGTTGGCGGCTTGAGAGCGCAGGCGTTCGGCGGGTCGCCGCACCCGGGCACTGCCTACCACGCCGGTATCGGTGTCCACCGGGCGTGCCTCGCTGGTCCAGGAATCGTCCTCGTCGTGCACGGCCGGGCGGCGCTCGAAGGAGCGGGTGATGACGGCGCCGGGCGTGAAGCCGGGGCGAAGATTCGCCAAGTGATAGGGCAGCAGCCAAAGCTCGGCCAGCAGCCGCAACCCGATGGCGGCCAGCAACCAGCTACCGATGCCCAGCGCCAGGATCGGCCAGACGCTCGACCAGGAAACGGGCGCAACCCAGGGGGTGCGGGGTGCCAGCCACAGCGCCGTCCCGATCACCAGCCCTAGCTGCAGCAGCAGATGGCAGGTCAGCAGGGTGGAGCGGGCGAGCGGGCGGCGGGGAAACAGGAATTGTCGCATCGGGGTCCTCCCGGAAATGGCGCATCATGACGATGAGGCGAACCAGCCTCCTTACTGGCTCCCCGGAATGCTACTCCAGTTTCCGCGGCGCTGCAGCACTGGAAGGCATTTACCTCTTCCCCCGCGGTTGACCCTTTGTAATGGCCTTGCCAATCTTGAACATGCAACTGTTGAATCTATAGCTCTTGAATCTATAGCTCATGAACATGTAACAAGGGCAGGATGCCCGCCGAGGGCAGGCCTGCATCGTGTCTTCCCCTGCCTCAAGGAGCGGCTATGACAACCTATATCGTGGTGGCAGATGCAGCACGGGCCAGAATCTTCACCCGTGATGCGCTCAAACTGGTCGAGCAGGAGGATCTGGTGCATGCCGAGGGTCGATTGCACGAGGGTGATCTAGTGACCGATCGAGGCGGCGAGATGCACGAGTCGTCGTCGGCGACTTCACGCTCCTACGGTGAGGAAGGCGCTGCCACGAACCATCAGGATGAGATTTTTGCCAAGCAGATATCCGAGCGCCTCTATCGGGCGCGGGTCGAGAATATCCTGGAAAAGCTGATTCTGGTGGCGCCGCCGCGCTTCCTCGGTCGGCTTCGCGACAAACTGGACGGCCCCACCGCCAAGCGGGTGATCCATACCCTGGCCAAGGATCTGTCCAAGGACAGCCTGGAGAGCATCCAGAAAGCGGTCAGCGACCTGCGCTGATACCCCTGTCTCATCCAATACACCGTTGTCATGACAGACGCCCGGCCGGGCGTCTTCGCCACCAGACGCCTGTTCATGCCCTCTTATGCATCAGATCACCGGGGGCAGATCGATCTCGTCGCTGCGCCTGACACCCTCGGTCATCTGCCGGCATAGCCGCAGGAACTCACGCATGCCGGTGGCCAGGTACTTGTGGCGATGCCAAATGAAGCTGAACTGGCGTCTCAGATCGAGTTCTGGCGTCGGAATCGGTACCAGGCTGCCGCGGCGGAAGGCATCGCGCAGGGCCAGCCGTGACACGCAGCCGATCCCCAGTCCGGACTCGACGGCACGCTTGATGCCTTCGGTGTGTTCCAGCTCCAGCAAGGTATTGAAGCGACCGCGGCGGTGCCGGGCGGCCTGTTCCAGGGTCAGGCGGGTACCCGAGCCCTGCTCGCGCATGATCCAGTCCTCGCGCAGCAGCCGGTCCAACTCGACCGGCCCCTTGCCGGCCAGCGTATGGCGCGGCGAGCAGAACACCGCCAGCTCGTCCTCCACCCAGGGCTGGGTGATCACGTCATCGTTCTCGCACAGCCCCTCGATCAGCCCCAGGTCCAGTTCATGCTGGCGTACTCGGTCGATGATGGCGCGGGTGTTGCGAACCGACAGGCGCACCCGGCTGCCGGGATGGCGCTGCATGAAGTCACTGATCAGCAGCGTCGCCAGGTAGTTGCCGATGGTCAGGGTGGCGCCCACGTCCAGTGACCCCACTCCCTGCTGGCCGCGAAGGAGCTCCTCGACTTCCTCGGCGCGGTCGAGCAGGGCCACGGCCTTGGGCAGCAGCTGGAAGCCCAGGGCGTTGAGCTTCATCCGCTTGCCGATTCGATCGAGCAACTGGCAGTCGAACTGGCGCTCGAGTTCGGCCAGCGCCGTGCTCGCGGCCGACTGGGAAAGTGCCAGTACCCGAGCGGCGTGCGAGACGCTCTCGTGCTGGGCCACGGCGACGAAGACTTCCAGCTGACGCAGTGTGTAGCGCACGAATGGACTCCCTTGGCTTTATATCTTTTTAAGCGGGTTTATATCTATAGCATAGATGATCGATATCCATACAAACCATTTAACAGATATCTAGCGATCTCTTAGAATTAAGAGCAAGGCTTATAAAGTCACGTTATTCGAATCGGGAATAAAAAGGAGTCGGCATGAGCAAGTTCGCCCTGGAAGAGGTCCTAAGCGTTCACCACTGGAACGACACCCTGTTCAGTTTCCGCACGACGCGCGAGCGCAGCCTGCGCTTCAAGAACGGCCAGTTCGTGATGATCGGCCTCGAGGTCGCCGGCAAGCCGCTAATGCGGGCCTACTCCATCGCCAGCCCCAATTACGAGGATCATCTGGAGTTCTTCAGCATCAAGGTGCCGGATGGCCCGCTGACCTCGCGGCTCCAGCACCTGAAGGTCGGCGACCAGATCATGGTCAGCCGCAAGCCCACCGGCACCCTGGTGACCGACGACCTGCTGCCGGGCCGCAACCTCTACCTGTTCTCCACCGGCACCGGGCTCGCCCCGTTCATCAGCCTGATCCAGGACCCCGAGGCGTACGAGCGCTTCGAGAAGATCGTGCTGGTGCATGGGGTGCGCAACGTCAGCGAACTCGCCTATGCGGAGTTCATCCAGAAGGCGCTGCCCGCCCACGAATATCTCGGCGAGGAGATCAGCGAGAAGCTGGTTTACTACCCCACGGTGACTCGTGAGGCGTTTCACACACAGGGTCGGCTGACCGACCATATCCGCAACGGTAAACTGGCCGAGGATACCGGCCTGCCGCCGCTGGACCCTCGCCAGGACCGCGCAATGATCTGTGGCAGCCCGGCGATGCTGGATGACACCAGCGGGCTGCTCGACGAGCTCGGCTTCACGATTTCCCCGCGAATGGGCGAGCCCGGCGACTATGTGATCGAGCGCGCCTTCGTCGAGAAGTAAGCGCGAGACGGCGCGCCCGCTTGGCGACAGTCCTTGACGGGTCTGTGACTTGTCATAACAAGAAGCCCTCCGCAGGGGCACTGCGGAGGGCTTCTTGATGCCTCAAACATCGGCGGCGGGGCCAATGAGGCCGATCAGACGGCGTCTTTGCCGGTCTCGCCGGTACGAATGCGGATCACCTGCTCCAGCGGTGTGACGAAGATCTTGCCGTCGCCGATCTTGCCGGTGTTGGCGACCTGGGTGATGGCGTCGATCACCTTCTCGGCCATGTCGTCGTCGACGGCCACTTCGAGCTTCACCTTGGGCAGAAAGTCGACCACGTATTCGGCGCCGCGATAGAGCTCGGTATGGCCTTTCTGGCGGCCGAAGCCCTTGACCTCGGTCACGGTAATGCCCTGAACGCCGATTTCGGAGAGGGATTCCCGCACGTCGTCCAGCTTGAAGGGTTTGATGATGGCGGTTACCAATTTCATGATGTCTGTCCTCGTCCTGTTCGGGTGACGATGGCGGTCACCATCGCGCGTGTGAGGTGGCGTTGGAAACAAGCATACACCGCGTGGCCCGGGAATAAAAAAGGCCTCCCGAAGGAGGCCAGGAGGAGCACGCCAGCTCACTCGGTAGGGCGCCTCACTTCTTCGAGGCGCTGAACTCGGGGTAGGCTTCCAGGCCACACTCGGCCAGGTCGACCCCCTCGTACTCTTCCTCTTCGCTGACCCGGATGCCCATGACGGCCTTGAGGATCAGCCAGACGACCAGGCTGGCCCCGAACACCCAGCCGAAGATGCCGAGGACACCAATGATCTGAGCGCCGAAGCTGGCATCGCCATTGGTCAGCGGCACGACCATCACGCCCCAGATGCCGACCACGCCGTGTACCGAAATGGCACCGACCGGATCGTCGATCCTCAGCTTGTCGAGGGCGACGATAGCGGCGACCACGATCAGCCCCCCCATGCCACCGATCATGGAAGCGCCCAGCGCGGAGGGCGACAGCGGATCGGCGGTGATGGCGACGAGGCCGGCCAGGGCACCGTTCAGGGCCATGGTCAGGTCGGCTTTCCGAAACCACAGCTTGGCCAGGATCAGCGCGGCGATCACGCCACCGGCGGCCGCGGCGTTGGTGTTGACGAGTACCTGGGCCACGTTGTTGGCCGACGCCGCGTCGGAGAGCTTCAGCTCCGAGCCGCCGTTGAAGCCGAACCAGCCCATCCACAGTATGAAGGTGCCCAGAGTGGCCAGCGGCATGTTGGCACCGGGAATGGCGTAGATGCTGCCATCCTTGCCGTACTTGCCCTTGCGCGGGCCGAGGACCAGCACGCCGGCGAGCGCTGCCGAGGCGCCTGCCAGGTGCACGATGCCGGAGCCGGCGTAATCGGAATAGCCGGCCTCGGAGAGCCAGCCGCCGCCCCAGGTCCAGTAGCCCGAGGTCGGGTAGATGACGCCGGTCATCACCACGGCGAAGGCCAGGAAGGCCCACAGCTTCATGCGCTCGGCCACGGCACCGGAGACGATGGACATGGCAGTTGCCACGAACACCACTTGGAAGAAGAAATCGGAGCGCATGGAATAGTAGGGCGCGCCCTCTTCACCGGAGGTGATGGCGTCGACGGTATGCTCGCTGCCGATCAGGAAGCCCAGATTGGGCAGAATGCCGCCGGCGCTGCTGGAATACATCAGGTAGTAGCCCAGCAGCAGGTACATGGTGCAGGCAATGGCGAACAGCACCACGTTCTTGGTCAGGATCTCGGCGGTGTTCTTGGAGCGCACCAGGCCGGCCTCGAGCATGGCAAAGCCCGCGGCCATCCACATCACCAGCACGCCGCAGATGAGGAAGTAGAAGGTGTCGACGGCGTACATCAACTCGACAAGTTCGGGAATATCGTTCATGGGGAACTCTCCGTGGAGGGAATCGGTAAGCGTCTTTAGACGGCGTCGGCACCGCGCTCGCCGGTGCGGATGCGGATGACATCCTCGAGCGGTGTGACGAAGACCTTGCCGTCGCCGATCTTGCCGCTATTGGCGGAAGTGCAGATCGCGTCGAGCACCCCTTCGAGTCGTGCGTCGTCGACCGCGACTTCCACCTTGACCTTGGGCAGGAAGTCCACCACGTATTCCGCCCCGCGGTAGAGTTCGGTATGGCCCTTCTGGCGACCGAAGCCCTTGACCTCGGTGACGGTAATCCCCTGTACGCCGTTCTCGGCCAGCGCCTCACGAACGTCGTCGAGCTTGAATGGCTTGATGATGGCGGTGATGAGCTTCATCCCGTATCTCCCCTACTGGGTGGCGACGGCAGCCTGCCGCCGATGCATGACGTTTGCCTACTTGCGCAAAGCATGCCAGGAGCCAGCAATCATCATTTATTTCAGCAGGATAGAAGGTTTCATTCGGCTCGATCGACGATTGTCGGTATGGAGAGACAGGCAAAATGCACCGACTTGGTGCCTGGCAGTGGTGCACATGCGCCATAAGAGAGCATGGCGGGAAGGCATGCGCATCTCGGGCGCCTTGCGTATCCTGTAGTCAGGCACGTAAACAATCAGGAGAGACCCCCCATGGTGAGCCATGATCGCATCAGCCGCCTGGCCAAGCAGATCGGCGACCGCTTGCAAGGCGCCTCGCAGGCCCCCGAGGAAATGCAGAAAGGCATTCAGCAGGTGGTCCGTGGCGCCTTCGACCGCCTCGAGCTGGTGTCGCGCGAGGACTTCGACATCCTGATGGACGTTCTCCAGCGCACCCGCGGGCGGGTCGAGGCGCTGGAAAAGCAGGTCGCAGAGCTGGAAAAGACCGTACAGGCCAACCAGCCGGCTATGACGACGGTGTCGGCCACACCCGCTGCTGAGCCAAGCACGCCGCGCACGGCCGCGTACCACAAAGCCGCTGACAAGCCCTCTACAGTGTCGCCTGCCCCTGACGCTAAGGCCGGCAAACCAGGGGCGGCGGGGCATTCCACGCCAGGCCACACCACGCCAGACAAGAAGGCTCGCGACGACAAGACCGACCCCTGAGTCAGCCGCGTCATTGGGCGGGGCGTGCCGACCTGAGGTAGCCTGAGGGCACATTCGCGGCGAGGGGCGCCTTTATGACGCTGGCAATCATCCATACCCGTGCCGGGCTCGGTCTCGAGGCTCCGGAAGTGCAGGTCGAGGTGCATCTGGCCAACGGCCTGCCCGGCATGACGCTGGTGGGTCTGCCCGAGGCCGCCGTCAAGGAGAGCCGCGAACGCGTCCGCAGCGCCCTGGTCAATGCTGGCTTCGATTTCCCCAATACGCGCCGCATCACGCTCAACCTGTCGCCCGCCGACCTGCCCAAGGACGGCGGGCGCTTCGATCTGCCCATCGCCCTGGGCCTCTTGGTGGCGTCCGGCCAGGTGCCCCCCGAGGCGCTGGAGGGCCTGGAGTGCGTCGGTGAGCTGGCGCTGGACGGTCGGCTTCGCCAGGTGAATGGCGTCTTGCCGCTGGCGCTCGCCACTCGTGCGGCAGGCAGGAAGCTCATCGTGCCGCGCGCCAATGCCGACGAGGCGGCGCTGGCCGGCGACCTGCAGGTCGTCGCCGCCGATCACCTGCTCGAGGTGGTGGCCCACCTGCTCGGCCAGACACCGATCGCGGCGCACCGCCTCGAGCGTCCGGCACCGGTGGTGGATCTGGGCGCCGACCTGGCAGAGGTCCGCGGTCAGCACCAGGCGCGCCGGGCATTGGAGGTCGCCGCGGCCGGGGGTCACAACCTGCTTTTTGCTGGGCCGCCAGGTACCGGCAAGACCATGCTGGCCAGCCGCCTGCCCGGCATCCTGCCACCGCTCAGTGAAGAGGAGGCCCTGGAAGTGGCCGCCATTCGTTCGGTGAGCGGGCTGGCGCTGCGCGAACAGTGGGGGCGTCGTCCCTTTCGGTCACCGCATCATACCGCCAGCGCCGTGGCCCTGGTGGGTGGCGGCTCTCGGCCGCGTCCCGGCGAGATCTCCCTGGCCCACCATGGGGTGCTGTTCCTGGACGAGCTCCCGGAGTTCTCGCGCCACGTGTTGGAAGTGATGCGCGAGCCGATGGAATCTGGGCGCATCCACATTGCGCGGGCCAATCACGAGCGCCGCTTTCCGGCCCGCTTCCAGCTGGTGGCGGCGATGAATCCCTGCCCCTGCGGCCACCTCGGCGACCCGCGCCAGCGCTGCCAATGCACGGCGGCGCAGATCCAGCGCTATCAGGGCAGGCTGTCCGGGCCGTTGCTGGATCGCATCGACCTGCAGGTGGAGGTCCCGGCCCTGCCGCCCGAACAGCTTACGTCACGGGAGGCCGGAGAGCCTTCGCAGGTGGTTCGCGAGCGCGTCATGGTCGCTCGTCAACGCCAGTTGGAACGGGGATCGCTCAACGCCCAGCTGGCCGGCCGCGAGCTTGAGGCCGCCTGTGCGCTCTCGTCGAGCGACCGCACCTGGCTGGCCGGGGTGCTGGAGCGGCTCAAGTTATCGGCGCGGGCCTACCATCGCGTGCTGCGGGTGGCCCTGACCCTGGCCGATCTGGCCGGCTTGCCGCGTCCCGAGCGCGATCAG
>DATISN010000221.1:0-5337 GCA_035581765.1 Halomonas sp. | reverse complement strand
ACCGGCGCCAGTTGGCTTTCGTGCAGGATCAGCATGCTGTCGGCGGTGACGCCCTCGGGCGGGGCGACCACGGCGAACTCGCCTTCCTCCAGATGGAATTCGTGGATCTCGCGGGTCCCGTCGGCCGTTTCGCAGCGGACGACGCGGTAGGTGTCGTCCTCGCCATAGATCAGGCGGTGGTAGACCTTGAAGAAGGTGTAGAGGTAGAGGCCTTGCGCGAAGGCGGGCCAGCGGGCGGGGATGGTGCGGGTGGGCTCGTCGAGTGTCCGGCCGTTCGCTTCGGCGGCGGCGATGGCATCGGCAAGCGGCGTGGCCAGCAGCGAATTGGCATCGCGGGGCAGCGGCTGCTGCTCCTCGAAGGCCTGGCGGTAGCGCTCGGCGACCTGGCGAAGATCGGCCAGGCCATTCAGTCGATGGTCGCTGTGGGCGAGATCGTCCGGCTCGAAGCCGCCATTTTCCCAGCCGTGGATCACGCGCAGCATCAGGCGTCGCTCGGTTATCGGCTGGCCGATGAGCGCCTCGACGGCCACGCGAAGGTGCAGGTGGCGCTCGGTGACTTCGTTGTCAAAGGCGGAGTAGGGCTGGGCGAAGATGGCGTGCAGGCGCCCGGGGGCGTGTTCCTTGGCTTCGGTATAGGGCATCAAGAGTTTTCCGGCGCTGGTGGTCGTTCACGTGCGGGCGTTGTTATATCATTCTCATGGATTGAACGTTATGTCGGCCCCGGTGGCCGCAACTTGAGGTTCGATCCCACAATCCACTCACTGTCGCCAGGGGAGTCCGGCCTCGTCGCATGACGAGGGGGACTGAGAGGGTGCTGCAAGGCGCCGACCCTGGAACCTGATCCGGTTCATACCGGCGGAGGAAGTGCGACATGCCTTACCTGACGTCTGCCGTGCTCGGCGCGGCGCTGCTGTGCTTTGCTTACCTGGGTCTGAGAGCCCGCCGGGCCGATGGCCCCCTCGACGATTACATCACCGCCCGCAACTCCCAGAGCGCCTCGACCCTGGGGCTGTCGTTCCTGGCCTCCGGCATGGGCGCCTGGATCCTCTTCGCGCCGCCCGAGATCGGTGCCTTCGTTGGTCCGCTGGCGCTGGCCGGCTATGCCATCGGCTCGGCATTGCCGCTGCTGGTGCTGGCCCGTTACGGCCCCGCCATCCGCCGTTATCTGCCTGAAGGGCGCAGCATCGGCGAGTTCTCCGAGGCTTGCTATGGCGCCGGGGTGCGCCGCTGGGTATCACTGGTATCGGTACTCTACATGGCGTGCTTCTTGACCGCCGAACTCACCGCCATCGGGTCAATTACCGCGCTGCTCTCTGATGTACCCCCGTCGCTGGTGGTCATCGGGGTGGCCTTGACCACGCTGGTCTACACCGCCATCGGCGGGCTGCGTGCGAGTCTGGCGACCGACCGTTGGCAGGCCTGGCTGTTGCTGGCCCTGCTGGCGCTGGTCGGGGGCGTGGCGCTGAGCCGGCTGCCGGCGATGCCGGCGGACGTGGCCATGCCGTCGATTCCCGTGGGCAGTGCGCTGAGCGTGGCGCTGACGCTGGTGATCGCCGTCACCGCGGCCAATCTCTTTCACCAGGGCTACTGGCAGCGCGTCTGGGCGGCGCGCGACGACCGCGCGCTGGCGCGCGGGGCCTGGCTGGGCAGCGGCATCACCGGGGTGGTGGTGGCTGTGGTCGGTGGCCTTGGCATGCTCGCCGCGATGAGCGGCCTGGCCTTGGGCGAGCCGCCGATTCCCTTCTTCGCCCTGCTGGCCGCCGCGCCCGAGTGGCTGGCCTTGCCAGCGCTGGTGTTGGCGGTCTCGCTGGTGGTATCGAGCGTCGACAGCCTGCAGAGCGGCATCGCCTCGCTGGTGGTGGCGAGTTCCGGCAAGCGGGGTCTGTCGATTAAGGCGGCCCGCCTGGCCACGGTGGGGCTGATGATTCCGGTGGTGATCGTGGCGCTGCAGGGTCACTCGGTGCTGCGACTGTTCCTGATCGCCGATCTACTCTGTGCCGCCATTATCGTGCCGGTGTTGCTGGGGCTTTGGTCGCGCATGAGTCCGCTGGCCGCGGTGGCGGGCGGCGTGGCGGGCATGCTGGGCGCCATCCTGCCCGGTTGGATCGCCCTGGGCAGTCTCGGCGCCGGCGTGTTGGCGGCGAGCTTTCCGACTGGTGTGCCGACGCTGGCGCCATTTCTGGGCGCCTTGCTGGCCTCGACGCTGGTCAGTTTGCTGATTGCCTGGTGGCGACCGGCACGCCGATCTGTCATTCCAAAACCCCTCAATCCCCACTCCACCGCCAAGCGGAGCTGACGCCATGATGACCCGAACCGACTACGCGGCCTGGGCCGCCAAGCGTAGCGCACCGTGCCTCACCGACTGGCTGCGCGAGATCAGCGAACCCGACTGGTCGGCCGTGGTGAACCATTCGCTGTTCGATGCCCTGGCAGAAGGCCGCCTGCCCGGAGAAGCCTTTGCCGACTACATGCTGCAGGACTACGGCTTCGTCGACCCGTTCACCGCCTTGCTCGGCCATGCCATCGGCCATGCGCCGGGGATGGCGGACCGCGTGGTGCTGGGGCAGTTCGTGGGGATGCTGACCAGCGACGAGGACAGCGTCTTCCAGCGGACCTTCGAGGTCTTCGGCGTGGCGGACGGCACTCGCAACGCGCCCGAGTATCTGCCGGCCACCGCGTCCTTCCAGCATTTGCTGCGCGAGACGGGGGCCAGTGACAGCTACGCGCAGATGCTCGCGGTGCTGGTGGTCACGGAGTGGCTCTACCTCGGCTGGGCCACGCGCATCACCCGGGGCGAGGGGCTGCATGCGCTGTACGACGAGTGGATCGGCCTGCATGACAGTGAGGCCTTCCATGCCTTCGTCGACTGGCTGCGTCGCCGTCTCGAGGTAGTCGCCGAGACGCTCGATGAGGCAGAGTTCGCCCGCATGGCCGAGCGCTTTCGCGAAACCGTGGCGCGGGAGCGGGAATTTCATGACGCCGTCTATTCAGGCTGAACACCGGCCAGGCTGAACACTGGCCAGGCGGATCATTGGCGCCGAGCCTCGCCTTTCCGAGACACCCGCACGCCGCCGAGTCATCCCAAGCGTTCCGTCGGACACCGACAGCGGGTACTCTATGGCGACACTATTTACGGCAAAACCTTTACAGCAAAACCTTTACAGCAAAACCACTACAGAAAACCCTAACGTTCGATGACAGTGTCATTGCAAGAAAGCATGTCATCGCAAGAACAGTGCCATTGCAAGAAGAGGAGAGCGCCCCATGTCAGATACCCCCCAGGATCACCGTCGCCGCCATTCATCCCAGGTAGTGGATGGCCCCGGCAAGGCCGCCAGCCGCTCCATGCTGCGGGCAGTGGGCTTTACCGACGAGGATTTCACCAAGCCGCAGATCGGCATTGCCTCGACCTGGAGCAATCTCACGCCCTGCAACAGCCACATCGATGAGCTGGCGCGGCGCGCGAGCGATGGTGCCGATGCCGCCGGCGGCAAGGGGGTCATCTTCAACACCATCACCATTTCCGATGGCATCGCCAACGGCACCGAGGGCATGAAGTACTCGCTGGTGTCACGGGAAGTGATCGCCGATTCCATCGAGACGGTGACGGGTTGCGAAGGCTTCGATGGGGTGGTCGCGATCGGCGGCTGCGACAAGAACATGCCGGGCTGCATGATGGGGCTGGCGCGCTTGAACCGTCCCAGCGTCTTCGTCTACGGCGGTACCATCCTGCCCGGCGAGGGACGCACCGACATCATTTCGGTGTTCGAGGCCATGGGCGCCCACAGCCGTGGCGACCTCGACCTCATCGAGGTCAAGCATATCGAGGAGACGGCGATTCCCGGCCCCGGCTCCTGCGGCGGCATGTACACCGCCAACACCATGGCCTCGGCCATCGAGGCGCTAGGCATGAGCCTGCCCGGCAGTTCGGCGCAGAACGCCGTCTCCCAGGCCAAGAGCGATGACTGCCACGCCGCGGGCGAGGCCGTGCTCGAGCTGCTGGCGCGCGACATCAAGCCCTCGGACATCATGACCCGTGAGGCCTTCGAGAACGCCATCACCGTGGTGATTGCGCTCGGGGGCTCCACCAATGCGGTACTTCACCTGATCGCGATGGCCAGCACCATCAACGTGGAGCTTTCGCTCGATGACTTCACCCGCCTCGGCAAGCGGGTGCCGGTACTCGCCGACCTGCGGCCCAGCGGCCACTACATGATGAGCGAGCTGGTCGAGATCGGCGGCATCCAGCCGATGATGAAGATGCTGCTCGATGCCGGCATGCTGCACGGCGACTGCCTGACGGTGACCGGCAAGACCCTGGCCGAGAACCTCGCCGAGGTGGCCCCGTATCCCGACGGGCAGAAGATCATCGCGCCGCTGGACGCGCCGGTGAAGACCGAAAGCCACCTGCGCATGCTCTACGGCAACCTGGCCCCCGAGGGCGCGGTGGCCAAGATCACCGGCAAGGAAGGCACCCACTTCACCGGCAGCGCCCGGGTGTTCGGCTCCGAGGAAGAGGCTCAGGCACGCATCAACGACGGCACCGTGGTGGCCGGCGACGTGGTGGTGATTCGCTACGAAGGCCCCAAGGGCGGCCCCGGCATGCGCGAGATGCTCACGCCGACCTCGGCGATCATGGGTCGCGGGCTCGGCAGCGAGGTGGCATTGATCACCGATGGGCGCTTCTCGGGTGGCAGCCACGGCTTCGTGGTCGGCCATGTGACCCCCGAAGCCTTCGAGGGCGGCCCCCTGGCGCTGGTCGAGGATGGCGACATCATCACCATCGATGCCGAGGCGGACATCATCGAGGTCAATATCGACAACGACACCCTGATGCGTCGCCGGGCGGCCTGGCAGCAGCCCGAGGCGCGCTACGCCCGCGGCGTGCTGGCCAAGTACGCCAGAACCGTCAGCTCCGCCTCTCTCGGGGCGGTCACCGACCTGCCAGAGTAACGTCGGCCCCGCTACTGCTTGAATGGCTGCCAGGCAGCCGCAAGAAAACGTCCCGTCGGCTCCCGGCGGGACGTTTTTTCATGGCTCGCAACTGGCGGTATGCCGCAGGCGCAGGCGGTTGCGCAGGCGACGCGCGAGGATGTCCACGCCGATGTTGAGCAGCGCGGTGATCACGATCAGTACCATCGCACGGTCGAAGCGGATCTCCTGAATGGCGCTGTCCACATAGAACCCCAGGGTGGCGATGCCGAGAATCCCGAGGATGGCGGTCTCGCGCATGATGATTTCCCAGCGGTAGAACAGGAAGGCCAGGAAGGGGCCGTAGAGGCGCGGGGTAAGCTCGAAGGCGTAGCGCTCGATGCCGCGTGGCGCATCGGCGCGCAG
>DATISN010000220.1:0-3099 GCA_035581765.1 Halomonas sp. | reverse complement strand
ACGCTGAGTGCCGATGAAAGCGTGACGCTCTCCACCACCGTCACCGAGATCATCAGCGAGCTGAACTTTCAGGATGGCGATACCGTGGAAGCCGGCCGCTTGCTGGTGCGCCTGGCCGATGACGAGGAACAGGCTGACCTGCGCGCCGCCCAGGCGTTAAGAGACGAGCGCCGCAACGCCGTCAACCGCCTGGCGCAGTTGCAGGGGCGCAACCTCGCCCCGCGCGCCGAGGTGGAAGACAGCGGCGCCCGCCTGCGCCAGGTCGAGGCCGAGATTCAGGCGCTCGAGGCACGCCTGGCCAACTATCAGTTGCGCGCGCCGTTCGACGGGCGGGTGGGCTTTCGCAACGTCAGCGTCGGCGCCCTGGTGACGCCGGGCATGGACCTGGTGACGCTGGACAAGCTCGACGTGATGAAGCTCGACTTCGGCATCCCCGAGGTGAGCCTGGGGTTGCTGGAACCCGGCCTGACGCTGACCGCGCAAAGCGCCGCCTATCCCGATGAGGTGTTCGAGGGCCAGGTGGCGAGCATCGGCACGCGTGTCGACCCGGTCAGCCGCAGCGTGATGGTACGCGCCGAGCTCGATAACCCGGAGCTGCGCCTGCGCCCGGGCATGCTGATGCGCGTGGTGGTGAGCCGTGCGCCGCGCGAGACGCTGGTGCTTCCTGAGTCCGCCCTGATTCCCGAAGGGCAGCGCCAGTACGTGCTGGTGCTTCACGAGGACGAGGACTACCGCGTCGAGCAGCGCGAGGTGGAGGTGGGTGCGCGCCGCGAGGGCGAGGTCGAGGTCGTCGAAGGGCTCGAGAGTGGCGATCTGGTGGTCGCCCATGGCACCGACCGCGTGCGCGACGGTCAGCAGGCCCGCCTGCTTGGCATCATGGAGGAAGGCACGACGGTGGCGGACATCCTCAGTCGCCAGCGCGACACCGCTGAGGCGGGCAGCTGATGCGCCTTTCGGACATTTCCATCCAGCGGCCGGTCCTGGCCACGGTACTCGCCGCGCTGATCGTGGCGTTCGGCCTGCTGGCGCTGGAACGGCTGCCGCTGCAGGAATACCCCTCCATCGACCCGCCGGTGGTGGGGGTCGACACCCGCTACCCCGGCGCATCGGCCAGCGTGGTGGAAACACGGATCACCCAGGTGCTGGAGGACCGCATTTCCGGCGTGGCGGGCATCGAGGTCATCACGTCTTCAAGCGAAGACGGCCGCTCCAGCATCAGCGTGGAGTTCGGCCTCGACATGGATATCGATGCCGCGGCCAACGATATCCGCGATCGCATCTCGGGCTCGCTGGACAACCTGCCCGAGGAAGCCGACCCGCCTGAGGTGCAGAAAGCCGACTCCAATTCCGATGTGGTGGTCTGGCTTAGCCTGACGGGCGATGGCTATGACATGGCCGAGCTCACCGACTATGCCAATCGTTACCTGGTGGACCGATTCTCGGTACTGCCCGGCGTGTCCCAGGTCAGGGTCGGCGGCGGACGCGAGTACGCCATGCGCGTGTGGCTGGACGCCGATGCGCTGGCCGCCCGCGAGCTGACCGCCGGCGACGTGGAGGACGCCCTGCGGGAGGAGAACGTCGAGTTGCCCGGCGGGTCCATCGAATCCAGTGAGCGGCAGTTCGTGGTGCGCCTGCCGCGCAACTTCGCGACACCGACCGACTTCCGCTCGCTGGTGCTCGACGAGGGCAGCGATGGCTACCTGGTTCGCCTGGGTGACGTGGCCGAGGTCGAGATCGGCGCCGTGGAAGATCGCACCATCTTTCGCGGCAACGGCGTGCCGATGGTTGGCCTGGGCATGATGAAGCAGTCCACCGCCAACGTGCTGGAAATCTCCGAGGGCGCGAAAGCCGAGATGGCTCGCCTTCAGGACACCCTGCCGGACGGCATGTCGCTGTCGCTCAACTTCGACTCGTCGATCTTCGTCTCGGGGGCGATTTCCCAGGTCGTGCAGACGCTGTTCATTGCCATGGCCCTGGTCGTCGTGGCGATCTTCCTGTTACTCGGAAACCTACGCACCACCCTGATTCCCGCGGTGACCGTACCCATCGCCCTGATCGGCACCTTCTCGGCGCTGGCGGTGATGGGCTTCACCATCAACCTGCTGACCCTGCTGGCGCTGGTGCTGGCCATCGGCCTGATCGTCGACGATGCCATCGTGGTGCTGGAGAACATCCACCGGCGCATGCAGGAACTGGGGGAAACCCCGCTGGTCGCCGCCTATCGGGGCACCCGCCAGATCGCCTTTGCCGTCATCGCCACCACCCTGGTGCTGATCGCGGTCTTCGTGCCGCTGAGCATGCTGCAGGGCGACATCGGCCGCCTGTTCTCGGAGTTCGCCCTGACGCTGGCCGCCGCCGTGGCGATCTCCACCGTGCTGGCGCTGTCGTTGACGCCGATGATGGCCTCCAAGATCCTCAAGGCGGACATGCACGAAGGCCGCCTCTCGGCCGGGGTGCAATGGGTGCTGGAACATTCCCGGCGCATATACCGCGCCATGCTCGAGCGCGTCCTGAAGCTGCGCCTGCTGGTGATCGTGCTGTTCCTGGGGGTGCTCGGCGGCATGGTGTGGCTGAATGGGGAGCTGCCCAATGAGTACACCCCGCAGGAAGACCGCGGTAACTTCTTCGTGCTGGTCAACGGCCCACCCGGCGCCACCTACGACTACATGCTCGACTACATGGACGAGATCGAGACACGGCTGCTGCCGATGACCGAGACCGGCGAGATCGAACGGATCGTCGTGCGAGCCCCGCGTGGCTGGGGCAACATCGAGTCATTCAATAATGGATTCGTGATCGTCAATCTGGCGGACTGGGCGGCGCGGCGCTCGGCCTGGGCGATCATGGACGAGATTCGCGGGAAACTCGACGACCTGCCGGGTATCCGGGCCTTCCCGGTGATGCGTCAGGGCTTCGGCCAGCGCGTCGAGAAACCCGTTCAGTTCGTGCTCGGGGGCGGCACCTACGAACAGCTGGCCGAATGGCGCGACACCCTGGTCGAGCACATCCTCGAGGATAATCCGCGCCTGACCGGGGTCGAGAGCGACTACGAGGAAAACCAACCTCAGCTGCGCGTGGACATCGACTACGGCCGTGCCG
>DATISN010000219.1:0-11068 GCA_035581765.1 Halomonas sp. | reverse complement strand
TCGCGAACCAGCCGAAACTCACGATGTTCCAGATAGCGAAGGCCGCCATGAATCAACTTGCTGCTGGCTGATGAGGTGGCGCTGCCCAGGTCACCCTGCTCGCAGAGGCCGACCGTCAGGCCTCGTCCGGCCGCATCGTTGGCGATGCCGGTACCGTTGATGCCACCGCCGACGACGAACAGGTCGAGTACCGGCTCCGTGTTGCCGCTCATGAAAGACTCCTGCCCGGGATCAGCCGGTGTGCCTGGAAGGATACGAATGTTTGAAATCGAAAATAGACTAATCACAAACGAACATCAAGGCTTGGGCAGCGAAAACGGAATAGAAGTCGTATCAATGACAAGCGGTGGCGGGTGGGTGACGTGCGTCAGGCAATATGCAGGGCGACATCGTGAATTTCGAGCAGGCGAAGCACGGCATCGGGGGGTTGACGGTCGGTGAACAGCGCGTCTAGCTGGGCTATATTGCCCTGGCGAACCACCGGATTGCGATGAAATTTCGAGTGATCGGCAGCCAGGTAGACCTGACGGGAATTGCGAATGATCGCCTGCGCGACACGCACTTCCTGGTAATCGAATTCGAGCAGCGAGCCGTCCTCGTCAATCCCGCTGATGCCGATGATGCCGAAATCGACCTTGAATTGGTTGATGAAGTCGATGGTCGCCTCGCCGATGATACCGCCATCTCGAGAGCGGACTTGCCCACCCGCGATGATGACGTTGAAATCTTCCTTGGGCTGCAGGATGGCGGCCACCTTGAGGTTGTTGGTGATGACCTCCAGCCCTTGATGTCCAAGTAGCGCTTCAGCGATGACCTCGTTGCTGGTACCGATATTGATGAACAGGGAGGCATGATCGGGAATATGCTGGGCCAGTAACTCGGCGATGCGCTGCTTGGCTTCCAGGTTAAGAGTTTTGCGGGTGCTGTAGGCGGTATTCACCGTGCTCGATTCCAGCCCGGCACCGCCATGGACGCGCCGGATCATGCCTTCTCCAGCCAAGGCATTCAAATCGCGCCGAATGGTCTGCGGGGTGACCACGAAATGTTCGGTGAGCTGCTCGATACTGGCATAGCCCTGATGACGGACCAGATCGACGATCGCATTCTGTCGTTGTTGCTGATTCATGTCGGCTCCCTTTCGATCGCCCCATTGTAGGGGAACGTGGCAGGTTTCGGCAGGTGCGGGGTAGGGAATGTGCGACGAAGGTAGTAAAGCATTCCGAACACACTGCAGTACCCTTGATGATCATAATCGAACATATAATGACAGGAGCTTGCATGGCTGACTATCTGCTTGCCATCGATCAGGGGACGACCAGTTCACGCGCCATCCTCTTCGATCGTGCGGGGCGTAACGTGGCAACGGCGCAACGAGAGTTCACCCAGTATTTTCCCAACGACGGGTGGGTGGAGCACGACCCTGAAGCGATCTGGGAGACGGTCATAGCCACCTGCCGTGAGGTGATCGAAAAGGCGCAGGTGGGGATCGACCGGATCATCGGTGTCGGCATTACCAATCAGCGCGAAACCACCCTGTTGTGGGACAGGGCCACCGGAAAACCGCTGTATAACGCGATCGTCTGGCAGGATCGCCGTACTGCAGATAGTTGTCAGACGCTGCGCGAGCAGGGTCACACTGAAATGTTGCAGGCAAGCACCGGGCTCTTGATCGATCCGTATTTCTCGGCGACCAAGCTTGCCTGGTTGCTCGAGCATGTCGAGGGCGCGCGTGAGCGTGCCGAACATGGAGAACTGGCCTTCGGTACCGTCGATAGTTTCCTGATCTGGCGCCTGACCGGGGGCAAGGTTCACGCCACTGACGCAACCAATGCATCGCGCACTGCGCTTTTCAATATCCACGAACAGCAGTGGGACCCGGCCCTCCTCGAGCTGTTCGATATTCCGGCAAGCCTGCTGCCGGAGGTCAAGGACTCCAGCGATGATTTCGGTCGTGTCGAGGCGAGCTGGCTCGGAGGAGAGCTGCCCATTGCCGGCGTGGCCGGCGACCAGCAGGCCGCATTGGTCGGCCAGGCCTGTTTTACGCCGGGCATGGGCAAGAGCACCTATGGCACCGGCTGTTTCATGATCGTCAATACCGGCGATGTGGCCGAGACCTCGCGCAATCGATTGCTGACCACGGTGGGCTATCGCCTGAACGGCAAGCCGACGTATGCGATGGAGGGCAGCATCTTCGTCGCCGGTGCTACGGTGCAGTGGTTGCGCGACGGGCTACAGCTATTCGCCAACGCCTCGGAAACGGAGTCGCTGGCAAGCGAGACGCGCGATGGTCACAGCGTCTATTTGGTGCCGGCGTTCACCGGGCTTGGCGCTCCCCACTGGGACCCCAAGGCACGAGGGGCGATTCTTGGTCTGACCCGAGACACCGGCATCGCCGAGATCGTGGCGGCCGGGCTGCAGGCGGTGTGTTACCAGACTCGTGATCTGCAGACCTGCATGCTTGATGACATGGCGGCATCGCCCGGTGCCTTGCGGGTCGATGGCGGCATGGTGTGCAACAGCTGGGTCATGCAGTTCCTGGCGGACATGCTGGGAGTTCAGGTAGACCGGCCCACCGTACTCGAGACCACCGCACTTGGCGCGGCATATCTGGCAGGGTTGCGCCTGGGCTGGTATCAGGATCTGGACGAGATCGCGTCGCTTTGGCAGTGCGAGCGCAGTTTCTTTCCCAGCATGGAAGAAGGCGAGCGTCAGCGGCTTTATAAGGGATGGCTCGAGGCGGTGGAACGGGTCAAAAGCGATCGCTTATGAGCGCCTGAGGGCTTGCAAAGTTAAGCGATATCGGTAAGATATGTCTCCGTTGCCAGGGCGCGTCCAGCAAGAAGACGCGACTAGCCTGTTCGAGATCTTAGGTAGATTTTAGGCTTTAGAGTGCGAAGTCGAGCAGGATGAATGGGAAGCAGGACCATAGCTCAGTTGGTTAGAGCGCCACGTTGACATCGTGGAGGTCAGCGGTTCAAATCCGCTTGGTCCTACCAATTCTGAAACGCCCCCGCAGCCAAGCTGCGGGGGCGTTTTGCTATGTCAGCTCGGTCTGATCGATGAACACTCTCACGAGAGATTCGATACCGGCCTGGTCTTGAGCGTTAAAGCGCGCCTTCACCGGGCTGTCCAGATCCAGCACACCCCATAGCTTGCCCTGCACCATGATCGGTACGACCAGTTCGGCATTCGAGGCGCTGTCACAAGCGATATGGTCGGCGACAACGTGCACATCGTCGATGCGCTGAGTCTCTCTCGTTCGTGCCGCGGCACCACACACGCCCTTGTCGAAAGGGATCGGGTGGCACGCTGGCTTGCCCTGGAAGGGCCCTAGGCTGAGCATGTTGGGTTGGCGATGCAGATAGAAGCCGACCCAATTCAGCTCGCCGACCTCTTGCATGATGAAAGCGCAGGTCTGAGCGCTGTTGGTCAGCCAATCGCGCGTGTCGAGTAGGGCGCCGAGTTGACGAGTGAGTAGGGGATAGTCCGATATCATGGCGGTCCTTGAACGAAAAGGGCCGGCACAGCGGCCGGCCTCAGCTCATTTCTCAATGAAAGATAATCACTTCCAGCCGGGCACCGCCTGTGGTCCGAACAGTTCGTCTGCCTTGGTCTCGACTTCTTCGGTTTGGTAGGCATTGACCAGTTGCTGAATGGCCTCACGATCCTCGTCACCGCCGCGAACCACGATCAAGTTCACATAGGGCGATTCGGGGCCTTCCTTGATCAGGGCGTCATCGAGGCTCAGGCCGGCGGGCTGGGCGAAGGTGTTATTGATGAAGGCCATGTCGACATCAGGCAGCACTCGAGGCAATTGCGCCGCTTCGATCTCGCGAAAGTCGAAGTCACGCGGATTCTCGGCGATATCGATGGGCGTAGCCTCAAGGTTCTCCGGGTCGTTCAGCGTGATCAGGCCTTCATTATGCATAAGGATCAGCGCGCGCCCCTCGTTGGAAGGGTCGTTGGGTAGGGCGATGATGGCGCCTTCCGGCAATGCATCGATGCTGTCGTACTTTTCGGAATAGGCACCGATCGGGTAGACGAACGTATAGCCGGCGACCGCAAAATCATAGCCACGGTCCTCGACCATGGAGCGCATGTAGGGCTCATGCTGGTAGGCGTTGGCATCGAGGCTGCCGTCGGCCAGCGCGGCATTAGGCGTCACGTAGTCGGTGAACTCGATGATCTCGACCTCGAGACCATACTCGCGCTCGGCGATTTCCACGGCCACCTGCATGACCTCGGTTTCGGGTCCCGCCACGGTACCCACCTTGATGGCGTGTTCATCGGCGATTGTCGCCCCAGCGGTTGCGGTGAGGGCGGCGGCAGTCAGGCTGCCAATCAGCGTCTTGCGCATCTCGATAGTCTCCTTCGTGAGGATCGTGAATTCGGTAGTAATCATGCTAAAGGAATAAAAATAAAAACTGTAATGCATTTTGATTATTAACGCTAAGCATTACTTGTGATCACTCTTGCGTACCAGATAATCCCCCAGGCTTTGAAAGCCCTGCACCATTACGACCAGAATGACTACGGTGATCAACATGACGGTGGGGTTGAAGCGGTTATAGCCATAACGGATGCCCAGGTCCCCGAGGCCTCCTCCTCCTACTGCCCCGGCCATGGCCGAGTAGCTGACCAGAGTGACGACCGTCACCGTGAGGGCGGTAAAGATGCCGCCACGAGCCTCCGGCACCAGGACCTTGGTAATCACCTGCCATGGCGTCGCTCCCATGGATTGAGCGGCTTCGACCAGCCCCGGGGGTATCTCGTTGAGCGCGCCTTCCACGAGGCGTGCCACAAAAGGAATGGCGGCGATGGTCAATGGGACAGAGGCCGCATTGGTGCCGATCGAGGTGCCCACCAGCATGCGAGTGAAAGGAATGATCGCCACCATCAGTATGATGAAGGGGATTGAGCGCCCGATATTGGTGATGATGCCCAGGCTTCGGTTGAGCAGCGGGTGGGCCATGACCTGCCGCGGACGAGTGACGTAGAGCAACACGCCCAGCGGTATGCCGACCAAGGCCGAAATCACGCCCGACAGTGCCACCATATACAGCGTGTCTAGGGTGGCTTCGAGAACGAGTTCAAGCATCGCGCTGGACATGGCCAAGCACCTCCACCTTCAGATTGTGAACTTCCAGGTACTCGATGGCTTCACGCGTCTTTTCTGCAGGACCCATCAGCTCGGCGATCATCAACCCGAGGGTGCGATCCTGTATCGACTCCACCTTGGCCTGGAGAATGCTGACGTCCACGCCGCACTCTCTGGCGAGTCGCGAGATAAGCGGCGTGGAAACGGCATCCCCGGAAAAGGCGAGGCGTACGACCGGGTGGCTGTGTTCGCCAGGAGTCGCTTCGAGCCGCTCGATCAGCGTCCGGGGAGGCTCGAGTTCCAGAAAATCATTGAGAAAGTGGCGGCCAAGCTCGGTACGCGGCGCGGTGAAGAAGTCGCCGACATCGGCTTCTTCGACCAGCACGCCATCGGAAATCAGGCTCACGCGATGGCAGATAGACTTGACGACTTCCATCTCATGAGTAATCAGAAGGATGGTCAGGCCAAGCTGACGATTGATGTCGCGCAGCAGCGCCAGAATCGAGCCGGTGGTCTGCGGGTCGAGCGCCGAGGTGGCCTCATCGCACAGCAGCACCTTAGGCCGGCTGGCCAGCGCGCGTGCGATCGCTACGCGCTGCTTCTGGCCGCCCGATAACTGTGCCGGATACTGGTCCGTCTTGTCGTCCAGGCCCACCATCTTGAGCAGAGGGTGGACCCGCTCGCGAATCTTAACGGGCGGCATGCCCATCAACTCCAGAGGCAGCGCGATATTCTGGTAAACGGTGCGGTTGGTCAGCAGGTTGAAATGCTGAAAGATCATGCCAATGCGATGTCGCGCCTGATTCAGCGCCGTTCCGGAAAGTCCGGTAAGCTCCTGGCCATCGACGCTGACCGTGCCTTGGGTGGGGCGCTCGAGCAGGTTCACGCAGCGGATCAGCGTCGATTTACCAGCCCCGGAGAGGCCGATCACACCATGGATCTGGCCTTTCGGGACATGCAAGTCAACGTTCTTGAGAGCAGTAACGGCCGACGGGCCGCTGCCATAGGTCTTGGAAACCGTGCGAAGTCGAATCATGTGAGCCACCGAAGTGGCGCCGCTTGTACGATCGGGCGGGCAGGTGGCGATGGCGCCCGCAATCCGGGGTCAAATCGGCGCCGTCAAATGTGCGCGAAGGCTACGACCAAAGCAGAAAGCTGTCAAGATTCGCCCGGATGGCCATGGTTATTGAATGGACTAGCTGGGGCGGAGTTTTCTAAACTACTGGCCCCTTTCTTCTAAACCCAGCGGCGCACTGCTTTAAACCCTAGCGGTGCAGGGCCGCATCCGTGAGGAGCGCCAATGTTCACCGGCATCGTGCAGGGAACGGCAGAAATCGTCGCCATTGAGGAGGCGGAGGCGTTTCGCACTCATATCGTCGCCATGCCCGAAGCGCTTCGGGCAGGACTCGCGACCGGCGCCTCGGTCGCCCATAACGGAGTCTGCCTCACGGTGACCGCCTTCGAAGGCGAGCGGGTGCGCTTCGACCTGATGCGCGAAACGTTGCGCGTGACCAATCTTGGCGCACTGAACGTGGGCGATCGCGTCAATATCGAGCGGGCAGCACGCTTCGGCGACGAGATCGGCGGCCACGCCATGTCGGGCCATGTGATCGCCATGGCCGAACTGGTGGAGATCGATGAAGCTCCTAACAATCGCCGCCTCTGGTTCGAACTGCCGCATGAGCTGGGGCGCTTTCTGTTCGACAAGGGTTATATCGGCGTCGATGGTATCAGCCTGACCATCGGTGAGGTACGCCAGCCCGATGCCGCCCTTGGCCCGCGTTTTTGCGTCAATCTGATTCCCGAGACCCTGGCCCGAACGGTCCTTGGGGATCGTAAGCCAAGCGACCGCGTCAACATCGAGATCGACCCCCAGACCCAGGCCATCGTCGAGACGGTCGAACGTGTCATGGCCCTGCGCGGCATCGGAACATGAAGGTGAAGTCACTGCTTCGCTTGGCCTGCCATGGCCAGAGTGGGCAGGCTGGCCCGTGTCTTGCTTAAAACAGACTGGCTTATCGCTGACTCGCCTGTAGCTGATAGCGCCATATGGTGTTGCTTTTTCGTGGTGTTTGCTGCCTCGCATCCCCGCCTGGCTTTGGGTACCATAGGCGGCTTTTCTCGCCACCCCATAGGCCTTGCGTGGCCTTGCGCGTAGGAATGACTCCCATGCTGAAACGCCTAATCGACAATCATTTCAAGCTGACCGAACACCATACCAATGTGAAAACTGAGGTCATTGCCGGGATCACGACCTTCCTGACCATGGCCTATATCATCTTCGTCAACCCGAGCATCCTTTCCGAGGCAGGGATGGATTACGGGGCGGTGTTTGTTGCCACTTGCCTGGCGGCGGCGGTGGGCTGTCTCATCATGGGGCTCTGGGCCAACTATCCTATCGCCCAGGCGCCGGGGATGGGCCTCAACGCCTTCTTTACGTATGGCGTCGTGCTGGGCATGGGCTATACGTGGGAAGCCGCCCTGGGCGCGGTATTCCTCTCCGGTTTCTGCTTTTTCCTGCTCAGCATCTTCAAGATTCGCGAGTGGATCATCAACTCGATTCCCCTCTCCCTGCGGCTCGGCATCGCCGCCGGTATCGGTCTGTTTCTGGCGATGATCGCCTTGAAGAATGCGGGCATCGTGGTCGCCAACGAGGCTACCTATGTGGCGTTGGGGGACCTTTCGGAGCCGGCGGCTCTCTATGCCTTGCTCGGTTTCTTCGTGATCACGGCGCTGGCATATCTCAAGGTAACCGGTGCGGTCATGATCGGCATTCTCGGCGTCACCTTGCTGGCGATGCTCCTCGGCCACAACGAATTCGGTGGCTTGATGGCCATGCCGCCTTCCATTGCGCCGACCTTCATGGCCATGGACCTGATCGGGGCGCTGGATGTGGCGATGCTCAGCGTGATCTTCGCCTTCCTATTTGTCGACTTGTTCGATACCTCCGGCACGCTGGTGGGGGTGGCTCACAAGGGTGGTCTGCTCGACAAGGACGGCAAGCTGCCGCGTTTGGGTCGCGCGATGATGGCCGACAGCGGGGCATCGATGGCGGGCGCGGTGCTCGGCACCTCGACCACCACGAGTTACATCGAATCCACCGCCGGGATCGTTTCGGGCGGGCGCACCGGGCTGACCGCCGTGGTGGTCGCCGTGCTGTTTCTGATCAGCCTGTTCTTCGCGCCGCTAGCCGGGTCGATTCCCGCCTACGCGACCGCCGGGGCACTTCTCTATGTGGCGGTGCTGATGGCGGGCAGCCTGGCTCACGCCAACTGGGACGATCCTACCGACGCCGCCCCCGTGCTGATTGCCGCCCTGGCCATGCCGCTGACATTCTCCATCGCCGAAGGCATCGCGCTGGGCTTCATCAGCTATGCTGCCATCAAAACGCTATCCGGTCGCTTCCAGGACCTCAATCCGGCGGTGATATTGCTGGCATTGCTGTTTACCGCCAAGTTCCTGTTCCTCGACTGATCCTGCATCGACTGAATTCACTTACCGAGACTCGTATTGATGAGCATCTACGGCGACTATATCAAGTCCGTGATTCGTACCGTCCCCGACTGGCCTCAGCCGGGGGTCAACTTTCGCGACATCACCCCGCTGCTTCAGAACAGCTCGGCGTTTCGCAAGTTGATCGACAGTTTCGTGCACCGTTACCAGGACATGGAGCTGGACGCGATCGCCGCCATCGACGCCCGTGGTTTCATCGTCGGTGCGCCACTGGCCTATGAGCTGAACTGCAGCTTCGTGCCGGTTCGCAAGAAGGGCAAGCTGCCCTTCAAGACCATCAGCGAAACCTATACGCTGGAGTACGGCCAGGCCGAGGTGGAACTGCATTCCGATGCCTTCAGGGAAGGCGATCGCATCCTCATCGTCGACGATCTGATTGCGACCGGCGGCACCATGCTGGCGGCCGCCAAGCTCATCACCCGCAGCGGTGGCCAGGTGGTGGAAACCTCTACCATCATCGATCTTCCAGACCTGGGCGGTTCGCGGCGCATCCAGGAGGCCGGCTACGGGGTGTTTGCGGTCTGCTCCTTCACCGAGGACGAGTGATCCATTCGATGAACAGTCCGCTTCCCGACAGCTGGCAGACATGGCTGGGCGCCGAGTTCGAAAAGCCCTACATGCAGGCGCTGCGTGATTTCCTGTCCGCCGAGAAATCCGCTCACAAGGTGATCTACCCGCATTCTTCCGACTGGTTTCGGGCCTTTGAGCTGACCCCGCTGGATCAGGTCAAGGTGGTGATACTGGGTCAGGACCCTTATCACGGCCCCAATCAGGCTCATGGACTGTGTTTCTCGGTGCGCCCCGAGGTGCCGGTGCCGCCTTCGCTGGTCAATATCTACAAGGAATTGGCCGCCGATCTTGGCGTTGACCCCGTCAATCACGGCCATCTCGAATACTGGGCTCGCCAGGGCGTGCTACTGCTCAATACCTCACTGACCGTCGAGCGGGGCAGTGCCGGCTCGCATCGTGGCCGAGGCTGGGAAACCTTCACGGACCGGGCCATCGCGACGATCAACGCGCATGCCAAGCCATCGGTATTCCTGTTGTGGGGCAGTCCCGCGCGCAAGAAAAAGGCCCTGGTCGACACCTCTCGCCACCTGGTGCTGGAGTCGCCGCATCCTTCGCCGCTTTCGGCACATCGCGGCTTCTTCGGCAATCACCACTTCTCGCAGGCCAACGCCTTTCTCGAGCAGCAAGGCCGGTCGCCTGTCGATTGGCAATTGCCGGCTGATCCCGACGCCAGCGCGCCTTAACCTGGACCGACGATACGGGTAGAATGGCGCGCAATTTCTCGCCTGGCCCCATGAGGCGACCGAGACAATCACCGTCACTTCCGTTGCGTCTTCCAAGAGGTCCGACCATGAGCGTCCATGCCATCAAGCACCCCCTGGTCCAGCATAAGCTGGGTCTCATGCGCGAAGCCGGGATCAGCACCAAGAGCTTTCGTGAGCTGGCGGGAGAGTTGGCCAAACTGCTGACCTATGAGGCAACACAGGATCTGGAGTTGCAGGAACAGGAGATCGATGGTTGGAACGGTGTGCCGATTCCGGTGCGGCTGCTTAAGGGAAAGAAAGTCACCATCGTGCCGATCCTGCGGGCGGGCCTCGGCATGCTTGATGGCGTAACCGATCTCATTCCTAGCGCCCGTGTCAGTGTCGTGGGGCTGTACCGAGACGAGCAGACCCTGGAGCCGGTGCCGTATTTCGCCAAATTCGCAGGGGATCTGGACGAGCGCATGGCGATTGTCATCGACCCGATGCTGGCGACCGGCGGCACCATGGTGGCGACCCTGGACATGTTGCGTGAGCGGGGTTGCAAACACATGAGGGTGATCGTGCTGGTGGCCGCCCCGGAGGGCATCAAGCGGGTGCAGGCCGCCTATCCGGAAATCGAGATCTATACCGCCGGAGTGGATGATCATCTCGACGAGAATGGCTATATCGTTCCTGGACTCGGCGATGCCGGGGACAAGATCTTCGGCACTCGCTGATTTTTGCAGTGACTGTTCACTTTCCCGACGCTGATTTTGCCCTTGCGATTGTCGATCAGGGCGTTTGTCTGCGCCCACGATGATAACGATGGAGACATTCCCATGACAGATTCCGCGGCAACGGCGCAAGCGCCTGTCGACTCCTGGCCCAAGACCCTGTTGACCGGAGCGCAGATGCTCTTCGTGGCCTTCGGAGCCCTGGTGTTGGTGCCACTGCTGACCGGTCTCGATCCCAATGTGGCGCTGTTCACCGCCGGTATCGGCACGCTGATCTTTCATGGCGTGACGCGGGTCACGGTGCCGGTGTTCCTGGCGTCGTCCTTCGCCTTTATCGCGCCGATCCAGGGCTCCGTGGCGAGCTTTGGTGTATCCGCCACGCTGGGCGGCTTGATGGTGGCAGGCCTGGTCTACGTGGCGATTTCCCAGGCGGTGCGACTCAAGGGCACGGGATGGCTGCATCGCTTGCT
>DATISN010000218.1:0-15582 GCA_035581765.1 Halomonas sp. | reverse complement strand
CTTGCGACCCTCGCGGATGGCGCCGACGATGGTGGCGAAGTTGTCGTCGGCCAGCACCATCTCGGCGGCCTCCTTGGCGGCCTCGGTGCCCTGGATGCCCATGGCCACGCCGACGTCGGCGCGCTTCAGCGCCGGGCCGTCATTGACCCCATCGCCGGTCATGGCGCAGATGCCGCCCCGAGCCTGCATCGCCTTCACCAGCCGCAGCTTGTGCTCTGGGGAGGCACGCGCGAAGACGTCCACCTCGAGAATAATCGCTTCGAGTTCTGCGTCGGACATCGCCTCAACTTCACGTCCGCTGATGGCGCGCTCGGTGTGAGCAAAGCCCATCTGCCTGGCGATGGCCAACGCCGTCACCGCATGATCACCGGTAACCATCACCGGGCGGATGCCGGCGGCCAGGCACTCCTTGACCGCCTCGACGGCCTCTTCGCGGGGCGGATCGAGCAGGCCCACCAGGCCCAGCAGCACCAGCCCCTCCTCGGCGTGCTCGTCCTCCAGCTCGTGGACGTCGTGGATCGGCTTCTCGGCCAGCGCCAGTACCCGCAAGCCTCGGGCGGAGAGCTCGTGGATACGCGCCTCCCACAGGGCCACGTCCAGTTCGCTGTCCTGGCCGTCATCGCGCACCCTGTGGCACATCTCGAGCAGGCGATCCGGGGCACCCTTGACCATCAGCAGGCGCTCGCCGTCCACCTCATGAAGGGTCGCCATGTACTTGCGTTCGGACTCGAAGGGGATGGCGTCATGGCGAGAGTGGTCGTCGCGCAGCGTCCCGGTGGACAGCCCGGCCTTGGCCGCAGCCACCACCAGGGCGCCCTCGGTGGGATCGCCGTGGATCTTCCAGCGGCCATCTTCTTCTGCCAGCTCGGCGTCGTTGCACAGTACGCCTACCTTGAGGAAGTGTTGCAGGGCATGTTGGTCATCCAGGTCCAGTGCCGCCGTGTCGGCCTCGCCGTGGCGTACGGCATGGAAGTCGCCCTCGGGTGAGAAGCCGACGCCATCGATGCGGATCTCGCCATCGGGCAGCCAGATTGCCTCGGCGGTCATCTCGTTGCGGGTCAGGGTGCCGGTCTTGTCGGAGAAGATGGTAGAGATGGAGCCCAGGGTCTCCACCGCGGGCAAGCGGCGGATGATGGCATTGCGCCTGGCCATGGTCTGGACACCTAGGGCCAGGCCAATGGTGACGATGGCGGGCATCCCTTCGGGGATGGCGGCCACCGCCAGGCCTACGGCGGCCATGAACATCTCGCTGAGGGGCTGGTCATGGGCCAGCACGCCAATCCCGGCCGTGAGTGCTGCGGCGCACAGGATGAAAAGGGCCAGGACCCGGCCGGCGCGGTCGATCTGGCGCAGCAGCGGTGTCTTGAGCTGCTCGATGCCGCGCAGCATCTCGGAGATGCGCCCGATCTCGGTGTACGCCGCAGTCTCCACCACCAGTCCGCGGGCATTGCCCTGGACCACGATGGTGCTGGCGTAGGCCATGCCGGTGCGATCGCCCAGGTCGGCACCCTCGGCCACCGCCTCGGTCTCCTTGTCCACCGGGGTGGACTCCCCCGTCAGCGAGGCCTCCTCGGTGCGAAAACGTCGCGCCTCCAGCAAGCGCAGGTCGGCCGGCACCCTGTCCCCGCTCTCCACCAGCACGATATCTCCGGGCACCAGCTGCTCGGCGGGAATGGTCTCGCGTTTGCCGTCGCGCAGCACCTGGGCCTGTGGCGAGAGCATCAGGCGGATGCTTTCCAGCGCATGCTCTGCCTTGCCCTCTTGGATGAAGCCGATCAGGGCGATTATCAGCACCACCCCGAAGAGGACCGCGGCGTCCAGGGGATGCCCGAGCCCCAGGCTGGCGACGGACGCCACGATCAGCAGCAGCATCAGGATGTTATTGAACTGCTCCAGCAGGCGCTTCCACCACGGGCGGGCCTTTGTCTGCTTGAGCTCATTGGGGCCGTACTCCGCCAGGCGGCGCTCCGCTTCCGCGGCGGCTAGCCCATCTGGATGGGTGTCGAGACGGTTCAGTGCCTGATCCCCAGCCAGAGCATGCCAGGCGATGGTCTCGCTGCGGTTGTGGGCGGTCATTTCTCCTCCTGCAAGGCGTGAGCGGGTGGTTACCGGATATTTACTATGTGTAGCCTACCTTTCGATAGCCGAAGAGGTGCTTGATGACATGCAACGGGTGCTCGATCTTGGCGCGCATGCTGGCCTTGGCCTGCTACGGCGGATTTATGCAGCATTTATCAAAGGCGCTATTTCTTGACCTCCATCATGGTGGTTCTTCGGAAAGTCGCACTACGCTTTAGGGATAGCATCGTCGCATCACAGGATGCGGCGTCCCGAGGAGATGGCCGATGCGTCTGTCCCCGACCCTGTCCGATTACGCCGCCACCCGGATGTCGTTCAGCTGGCACGAGGCTCGCACACGGCTCCCCGACATGCCCGGCGGTGGCATCAACATCGCCCACGTGGCTCTGGATCGCCATCTCGACACCCCCACCGCCGACCAGATCGCGATCCGCTTCCTGCCCCGCCAGGGCGATCCCGTCGACATCAGCTATCGTGAGCTCACGGCGCGGGCCAACCGCTTCGCCAACCTGCTGGCGTCGCTGGGACTACAGCCCGGCGACGGCGTCTATTGCCTGGCCCACCGCATCCCCGACCTCTACGCCGTCGCCCTGGGCACGCTGAAGCATGGTGGCGTCTTCACGCCGCTGTTCTCCGCCTTCGGGCCGGAGCCGATCCGCTCGCGGGTGGAGATCGGCGCGCCCGTGGCGATCGTCACCACCGAGCGCCTCTATCGCCGCAAGCTGGCCGACTGGCTCCACGAGATGTCCTCGGTGAAGCAGGTGCTGCTGATCGGCGAGGTGGAGGAGGCCCCGCCGGGGACCCTGGATGCCGACCGGGCCCTGCGCCACCAGTCGCCAGACTACCCGACCCGCCCCATGGCCCCGGAGGATCGGGCGCTGCTGCATTTCACCAGCGGCACCACGGGCCGACCCAAGGGCGCCATCCACGTTCACGAGGCCGTGGTGGCCCATCACGTCACCGGCCAGTACGCCTTGGACCTGCATCCGGGGGACATGTACTGGTGCACCGCCGATCCCGGCTGGGTCACCGGCACCTCCTACGGCATCATCGCCCCCCTCACCAATGGCGTGACCCTGGTGGTGGACGAGGAGGAGTTCGATGCCGAGCGCTGGTACCGCATCCTCCAGGATCAGCAGGTGACGGTCTGGTACACCGCACCCACGGCCATTCGCATGCTGATGAAGATCGGCCCGGAGCTGGCGCGACGGCACGATCTCTCGCACCTGCGTTTTCTTGCCAGCGTGGGCGAGCCGCTGAACCCGGAAGCCGTCCACTGGGGGCGAAAGACCCTGGGATTGCCGTTCCATGACAATTGGTGGCAAACCGAAACCGGCGGGATCATGATCGCCAACTTTGCCAGCATGCCGATCAAACCCGGCTCTATGGGGCGTCCCGTGCCGGGCATCGAGGCTGGAGTGGCGCGGCGTACCGACGCCGGCATCGAATTGATCGAGGACCCGGACGAGACCGGCGAGCTGGTGCTCAAGACCCCCTGGCCCTCGATGTTTCGCGGCTACCTCCACGAGGAGGCGCGCTACCGCCAGTGCTTCGCCGGCGCCTGGTACCTCACCGGCGACCTGGCCCGCCGCGACGCGGAGGGCTACTTCTGGTTCATCGGTCGGGCCGACGACGTTATCAAGTCGTCCGGGCACCTCATCGGCCCCTTCGAGGTGGAGAGCGTACTGATGGAACACCCGGCGGTGGCCGAGGCCGGGGTGATCGGCATCCCCGACGAAGTCGCCGGCGAGACGGTCAAGGCTTTCGTGTCGCTCAAGCCGGGCCATGAACCCGACGAGGCGCTGCGCAAGGAGATCCTGGGCCTGGCCCGCAAGCGCCTCGGGCCGGCCGTGGCGCCTCGCCAGGTGGAGTTCCGCGACCGCCTGCCCAGCACGCGTAGCGGCAAGATCATGCGTCGCCTGCTGCGGGCCCGGGAGCTGGGGCTGCCGGAAGGCGATACCTCGACGCTGGAAGGAGGCCGGGAATGACCACGCCCTCGACCGACAAACCGCGCCTGTCCCGGGCGCACCTGCTCGACCTGCTACGCCAGATGCTGCGCATCCGCCGCTTCGAGGAGCGCTGCGTGGAGCTCTACACCCAGGAGAAGATTCGTGGCTTCCTGCACGTCTATATCGGCGAGGAGGCCGTGGGCACCGGGGTGATGCACGGGCTGAAACCCGACGATGCGGTGGTCTCCACCTACCGTGAGCATGGCCACGCGCTTCTCAACCGCATCCCCATGGACCGGGTGATGGCCGAGATGTACGGCAAGCAGGCCGGCTGCAGCATGGGGCGGGGTGGCTCCATGCACCTCTTCGACGCCGCCGCCCGCTTCGTCGGCGGCAACGCCATCGTCGGCGGCGGCCTGCCGCTGGCCGTCGGCCTGGCCCTGGCGGACAAGCTCGCCGGGCGCAGCCGGGTCACCGCCTGCTTCTTCGGCGACGGCGCCGCAGCGGAGGGCTCCTTCCATGAGAGCCTCAACCTGGCCGCCCTGTGGCAGCTGCCGGTACTCTTCGTCTGCGAGAACAACCTCTACGCCATGGGCACGGCGCTGCGTTACTCCCATGCCCAGACGGAGCTCGACCGTAAGGCCGAGGCACTAGGCGTGCCCGCGGAGAGCGTCGACGGCATGGACATCGCCCGGGTGGAAGCCGCCAGCGCGCGGCTACTCGAGGCGCTGCGCGCCGGCGACGGGCCACGCTTCCTGGAGTGCCGTACCTACCGCTTCCGCGCCCACTCGATGTTCGACCCGGAGCTCTATCGCGACAAGGGCGAGGTGGAGGAGTGGAAGAAGCGCGACCCCATACTGCGCCTGTCGCAGTGGATGCAGCAGTCGGGGGTCCTGCACGAGGGTGAGCTGGAGGCGCTGGAGGGCGAAATCGCCACGGAAGTGGATCGCGCCGTGGCCTACGCCGAGGCGGCGGAGTGGGAACCCGAGGCCAACCGCTTCGAGCATGTCTATCGTGAAGCGAGCGACGCGCCGACAGCGCCGCCCGCCGCCGAGTCCGACTCGGTAGAGCTGAGCTACCGCGAGGCTTTCCGGCTCGGCCTGATCGAGGCCCTGGAGCACGACGAGCGCGTCTTCCTGATGGGCGAGGACATCGGCCACTACGGCGGCTGCTACGCGGTCAGCCACGGCCTGCTGGAACGCTTCGGCCCCGAGCGCATCCGCGATACGCCGCTGTCGGAGAACGGCTTCACCGGCGCCGGCATCGGAGCGGCGCTCGGCGGGGCGCGTCCCATCGTCGAGATCATGACGGTGAACTTCAGCCTGCTGGCCATGGACCAGATCGTCAACGCCGCGGCCACCCTGCTGCACATGTCCGGCGGCGAGTTCTCCGTGCCCCTGGTGATCCGCATGGCCACCGGCGCCGGCCGCCAGCTGGCCGCCCAGCACTCCCACAGCCTGGAGAACTGGTACGCCCACGTGCCGGGGCTCAAGGTGCTGGCCCCCGGCACCCTGGAGGATGCGCGCTACATGCTCTGGGCGGCGCTGCAGGATCCCAACCCGGTACTGATCTTCGAGCACGTGCTGCTCTACAACCGCGAAGGCCGGTTGGCCCCCTGCCCGCAGGGCGTAGACATCGACCACGCCGCCATCCGTCGCCCGGGGCGCGATCTCAGCCTGATCACCTATGGCGGCAGTTTGCCCAAGACCCTGGAGGCGGCCGAGGCCTTGGCCGAGGAGGGCATCGAGGCCGAGGTGGTTGACCTGCGTGTGTTGCGTCCCCTGGACACGGCGACGCTGATCGAGTCGGTCGGCCGCACCCATCGCGCGGTGATCGTCGACGAGGGCTGGAAGACCGGAAGCCTGGCCGGCGAGATTGCCGCGATCCTCGCCGAGCAGGCCTTCTGGGTGCTGGATGCCCCCATCGAGCGGGTCTGCACTGACGAGATTCCCATTCCCTACCCGCGGCATCTGGAGAACGCCGCGCTGCCCCAGGTGGCGGACATTAAGGCGGCGGCCCGTCGCGCCATGGAAGCCGCACCGTGAGCGATTTCCTGATGCCGTCGCTGGGGGCTGACATGGAGGCGGGTACCCTGGTCGAGTGGCAGGTAGCCCCGGGCGACCGGGTGGAGAAGGGGCAGATCATCGCCGTGGTGGAGACCGCCAAGGGCGCCATCGACGTTGAGGTCTTCGAGGACGGCGTGGTCGAGGAATGCTATGTGGAGCCGGATACCAAGGTGCCGGTGGGCACGCCCCTGGCCCGCATCGGCAGCGGCGAGCGGGTTATTGTCGAGCGACCCGGGCCCGTGCCGGAGACTGGCGCCGAGACGGAGCCCGCAGCCGCAGAGGCGGCAATCCCCGAGCCGGGCGCGGTACCGCCACCATTCCCCGAGCCGCCACCATTCCCGGAGCTGCCACCAGCGCCAGGCCCCGCGCCTGTTTCCACATCTGTCCCGGAAGGCGGCCGGGCGCCGGCCTCGCCGGCTGTGCGCCGACGGGCGCGTGAGCTCGGTGTGTCGCTGGATACCCTGAGCGGCAGCGGTCCCGGTGGCGCCATCGTGCTGCGCGATCTCGATCGGGCTGCCAGCGACGAGCCCATCTCCGAACGCCTGCCCGCTGGCGGCTTCGACCGTGACGAGATGCGCCAGGCCATCGCCGCGTCCATGAGTCGCGCCAAGCGCGAGATCCCCCACTACTACCTAGCCACCACTCTCGACCTGCATGCCGCCGAGCGCTGGCTTGCAGACTACAACCAAGACCGACCGCCCGCGGCCCGCCTCTTGATGGCTGCGCTGTTCATGAAGGCGACTGCCCGGGCGCTGTCGCGCTACCCGGATCTCAACGGTCATTACGACAAGCAGGGTTTCCATCCGGCCGAGCGTGTCGACCTGGGCATGGCCATCCACCTGCGGGGCGGAGGCCTGATCGCCCCGGCGCTGCGGAATACCGAGGCGCTGGCCCTGCCGGCACTGATGAGCCGCCTGCAGGACCTGGTGCAGCGCGCCCGCAGCGGTGGCCTGCGCGCCTCCGAGCTCAGCAGCGCTTCGGCCACCGTCACGGCATTGGGAGAGCGCGGTGTGGACACCGTCTACGGGGTCATCCATCCGCCCCAGGTAGCGATGGTCGGCTTCGGCTCCATGCGCCGGCGCCCCCTGGCGGTGGACGAGATGCTGGCGATTCGCCCGGCGGTGAACGTCAGCCTGGCCGCCGATCATCGCGTCTGCGATGGTCACCTTGGCGCCCTGTTCCTCAACGAGATCGATGCCCAACTGCAACACCCGGAGGCGCTGTGAACAGAGAACAACTGCGTGCCATCGTACTTGAGGAACTTTCGGCCATCGCCCCCGACATTGACATCACCCATCTCGATGACCGGGCCCGGTTGCGCGACGAGTACGACCTCGATTCCATGGACGCCCTGAACCTGCTGACCGCCGTGCACCAGCGCCTGGGCGTTAACATCCCCGAGAGCGACTATGCCCGGATGCAGAGCCTCCAGGCCTTGCTGGACTACCTGGAACCGCGGATGAAGCGCTGAAAAAACCTGACCAACGGGCCGACGTCCGCCTTGCCCGGGCAATGAGCAACCCGGTCGAGGGGCCACGACGCGTCCCGAGTCAGCCGACTCCGGGTATTCCGCTCGGGTATGTTAGGGATCCATTAGTGGCTCCAAAGCGCCTGTCGAGAGGGAACCACTGGCTTATGGTTGAAGTGTGTCCGACATAATCTCCAACCTTTCTCCTGGGAGTTCAAACATGAGCAGCCTTAACGGAAAAGTGATCGCGATTACCGGCGGCGCGGGTGGAATTGGTGAGACCACGGCGCGCATGGCGTATGCGCAGGGCGCGAATCTGGTGATCACGGACCGTGAAGCGGGTCCGGTCGAGGCGATTGCCGAGTCGCTCGGTGAGCGGGCGATGGGGCTCGCGGTGGATGTGAGTCAGCGCGAGGACAACGAGCGCATGGTGGCTGCGGCGTTGGAGCGCTTCGGCCGGCTGGACGGGGTGTTTTTGAACGCGGGCATCGAGGGCGAGGTAGGCCCGTTCGACAGTCGTTCCGATGCGGCCTGGGAGAAGGTATTCGCGGTAAATGTACACGGCGTGCGTCTTGGCGTGGAGGCCGCGCTGCCGGCGCTGCGCAAGGCGGGGAGCGGCAGTGTCGTGATCACTTCCAGCGTGGCCGGTCTGCGCGGTGCGTCGGGGCTTTCGCCCTACGTGAGCAGCAAGCATGCGGTGGTGGGGATGATGCGCTGCCTGGCGGCGGAGCTCGGCCCGGAGGGTATCAGGGTGAATACACTGAACCCCGGCCCGGTGGACAACCGGATGATGCGCTCGATAGAGGACCAGGCCAATCCGGGCCACGGCGAGGAGGTGCACAAGGCGTTCGTGGCGCGTGTGCCATTGGGGCGTTACGTTACCAACGAGGAGTGCGCGAGCATGGCGGTGTTCCTGTTCTCCGATGCGTCCTCCGGCTGCAACGGCAACACCTATCTAGTTGACGGTGGCTATTGTGCGCAGTAGGTCGGTCGGTCGTGTCGGGGCGGGCGGCAGTGGCGCCATGTCTGACCATTCTGCCGGAGTCCAGGCCGGCAGCTCGGTCTACCTGATATCGAGCTGGACACCGCTCTGATCGTCTGTGACACGTCAGAAAAAGAAAAAGCCACTGATATCAGCGACTTGATCGATATTTGTGGCAGAAGGGGAGTCCCCTGATATGTCCATGGGATATATCTGCAGATCACCGCTGGTTGGTCCCGATCCCATGGAGGCCAGCATCGAGGAGGAGCAAGCCGCTAAAACAATACCCTCGTTCACCAGCTGTGCCGCCCGCTAAATTCAGTCTCACCGTCGTTGCTGGCGGAGCGCCAAGCATGCTCGTCAGTCGTTCAGCCCCCTGAAGACTTATGCGCGGCCGGTGATCGGGGCAACGCCAGTCGATGAAGTCATCACCCAGGACGTCTTGAAGATCCTTTCACCAATCTGGACCACTAAGCCCGAGACGGCCAAGCGGGTGCAGGGGCGTATCGAGAACGTCCTCGACTACGCTGTGGCGCACAACTGCCGTGATCCCGTTAACCCAGCACGTTGGCGTGGCCATCTCGACAAGCTGCTGGCCAAACCATCCCGCGTCAAAACGGTGACCCACCACCCTGCAATGCCCTACGACGAGTTGGCTTCCTTCATGACCGACCTTTGGGGCTATTCCGGCAGGTCTTCCGAGGCGCTTCAGTTCCTTATCTTGACAGCAATACGTACCTCAGAAGTCCTGTGCTCGGAATGTAAGGAGATAGACCTCGGCAATGAGGCCTGGACGATCCCTACTGAACGAATGAAGGCGGCGTGAACATTGCGTGCCATTCCCCTGGCAAGCGGTGGAGCTGGTTACTCAGCTCCCGCGCGTCAAGGGCAACCTCTAGGCATTTCTTGGAGCAGGCCATCGCCGCCCCCTTTCCAATATGTCCATGCTGCAGCGGATGCGCGGTATGGGCTACGGCCTAGGTGGGGAGGGAGAGTGAAGTCACGGCGCATGATAGTCGCCACAGTAACTTTGATCTTACCCTGTAGGCTCGAGTGTTGAGCCAGGCGCAGCGCCTGGCGATGAATGAACCAACAGCCCCCGCAACCCCGACTCAGTGATTCACACGGCCACCCCGAAGAGCGCACCGACTCCAGCGGTCAACGCCATGGCCAAAGCGCCCCAGAAAGTAACACGCACCGCGGCGACTCTTATCGGGGCGCCACCGGCTTTGGCTGACAGTGAACCCAGCAGGGCAAGAAACAAGAGTGAACTACTCGAGACTGCCCATATGAGCATGGAAGCCGGAAACAGCAACACGATCAGCAGCGGGAGGGCGGCGCCCACCGAAAATGTCCCGGCGGAATAAAACGCAGCCTGTACGGGGCGAGCTGCCGAGGCTTTGGAGATACCCAGCTCATCACGTGCATGTGCGCCGAGTGCATCGTGCTGCGTCAATTGACTCGCCACTGTGGCAGCCAAGGCCGGCGCCAAGCCGCGTTTAATATAGATTGCCGTAAGTTCGGCCTGCTCTTGTTCAGGGACAGTAGCCAGCTCTTCACTCTCCCTGGCAAGGTCGGCGTTCTCGGTGTCGGATTGCGAGCTAACCGAGACATACTCACCCGCTGCCATCGACATGGCTCCGGCAACGAGACCCGCCACACCTGCCACTACTACGGTCTGAGGATCCGCTCCTGAGGCAGCAACACCCAGGACCAGACTGGCAGTGGAGACAATCCCATCGTTGGCGCCAAGAACCGCTGCGCGAAGCCAGCCGATCCGTTGTGTTCTGTGTATTTCAGAATGTCTCATATGCCATTCCACGTAGAAAGGGGAGTCAACACCCCTGAGTATCGGAACCCTGGCGACGGATTACCCACCCGTCATGCGATGCGATGCGATGCACAACTACAGTGCATAGAGCGCAGGCACGAACAGCCGGGTGACCAGCGTGCCGACGGCCACGCCGCCGATCAGCACATAGGCCGGCGGCCCCTTAAAACTATCGAAGGTAAGCGCAACAAACGCTAGCATCGCCGCCATCGCCTCGATCATCCCCGACGGGCTCGACAGCTTCTACTTCCGGGGCGAATATTGGCCTGAGCAGGACCACGACCCACAGGCGCGCCGGGCCCAGGAGCAGGCGCCACAGGGACCGGCCCGGCCGCGAACCTCCCGATGCCGGGCGCCGCGAGGCGTTTCGTCGCCTGCTGGCTCAACTTGAGGAGTGCCCCGCAAGCCATGCGCATCCTGCTGGTAGAGGACGACCCAAGCCTGGCGGCCGGCATACGTCTGGCCCTCAAGCCGGAGCATTACACCGTGGATCTGCTGACCGACGGCCGGCAGGCCCTGGCCGCCTTCAAGGGCAACGAACCCTTCGATGCGGTGATCCTCGACCTCGGCCTTCCCGGGCTTGATGGCATGCGGGTGCTGGAGGCGATACGCCGCCGAGGCAACCACGTGCCGGTCCTTGTGCTGACCGCCCGGGACGGTATCGACGACCGCATCGCCGGCCTGGACGCCGGCGCTGACGATTACCTGGTCAAGCCCTTCCAGGTCGCGGAGCTGAAGGCCCGGCTGCGGGCCCTGCTGCGCCGTAGCCAGGGTCAGGTCAGTAGCGTGCTCGAGGCCCGTGGCATCCGCCTCGACCCCGCCACCCACAGCGTCAGCTACCACGGCGAGCCGGTGTCGCTCTCGCGGCGCGAATTCACTCTGCTTCAGGAGTTCCTCGCTCACCCGGGCCGGGTGTTCACCCGCGACACTCTGACCCGTCTGGTCTACGGCTGGGACGAGGAGGTGGAGAGCAATGCCATCGAGGTGCATGTGCATCACCTGCGCCGCAAGTTTTTCCCCGAGCTGATCCGTACCCTGCGCGGCATCGGCTATGTGCTGGACAGCGTCGTGCCGGACAGGAAGGGGTGATGTCGATCCGTCGACGCACCCTGAGCGTGGTGCTGCTGGTGTTCGGCCTGAGTATGCTGGTGATCGGGCTGACCAGCTACCGCGACGCCGCCCATGAGGTGGAGGAGCTGTTCGATGCCAACCTTGCCCAGAATGCCCGGTTGCTGGAGGGGCTGATGCGCGCCCCGCTGGCCGCCGAGCAGCGCGAGGCCCTGCTGGCCAGCCTGGACAGCGCCCTGCAGCGCGCCGAGCAGGCCGACCAGCTCATCGCCGGCCACCGCTACGAGAGCAAGCTCGCCTTCCAGTTGTGGGAGGGCGACCGGCTGTTGTTGCGCTCGGCCAGCGCGCCGCGACAGCCGCTCACGGCACTCGCCGAGGGCTACCAGGATACCCGCCTGGATGACCATGGCTGGCGGGTCTATGCACTGAGCATGCCCGAGGGGGAGCGGCGGTTGATGGTGGGCGAGCGCGAAGACGTACGCGGCGAGCTGGCGACCCTTATCGCCCTACGCACCCTTATGCCGGACCTGCTGGGACTCCCTGTGCTGGCCATACTACTGTGGTGGGCGATCGGCTGGGGGTTGCGGCCACTGTCGCGGATGGCCGAGCAGATCCGCCGCCGCGATCCTCATAATCTGCAACCCTTGACCCTCCACCCGCTGCCGAGGGAGCTGGAGACCATTGCCGGCGCTCTGAATCGCCTGCTCGAGCGCATTCGCAGGCTGCGGATACGCGAGAAACGCTTCATCGCCGACGCTGCCCACGAGCTGCGCACGCCACTGGCGGTGCTCGACCTGCACGCCCAGAACGCCCTGGCCGCCGAGGACCCGAAGGACCGTCGCGAGGCGCTGGAAAAGCTGCGCGACGGCGTAGCCCGGAGCACTCGCCTGGTCACCCAACTGCTCGCCCTGGCCCGCCTGGACCCGGAGGAGGAGTCGCCGTTGGCCGCCAAACCCGCTGACCTGCTGATCGAAGTGCGCGAGGCGCTGGCCAAGCTCTCGCCACTGGCCGCCGAACGCGGTATAGAGCTGCAGCTGGAGGCCGACGAAACCGCCGATTGGTGGCTGTCGGTCGAGTCCGGGACCATCGACACCCTGATTCAGAATCTGGCCGGCAATGCCCTGCAGCATTCCCCCGAGGGCGGTCCCGTCACGGTGGAGCTGGCGGCCGGCGACGACGCCCTGACCCTGTTGATTGACGACCAAGGCCCAGGCATCCCGCCGGAGCAGCGCTCCCAGGTCCTCGAGCGCTTCCACTGTGCCGGCCCGGGCGCCGGCGCCGGCCTGGGGCTCTCCATCGTCGACCGGCTGCTGCAGCGCCACGGCGGCCGCTTGCGGCTCGAAGACGCCCTGGGCGGCGGGCTCAGGGTGGCGGTCGTGCTGCCGCGCACGCACCGCGCGACGTGACTGCCATCCCGCCATAAGCCGGCGTTAAGCTTGCCGGGCCAGGATGGCATCCACGATTCCCGAAACGGCGATGCCACGCCCGACGTGACACTCCTTGCGACGATGCGCTCCGGCGCGGTGTCGAGGCCTGCCGTTTCCCCCTACTGTCTGGCGATAGTTTTTAACCAAGGCGAGTGATCCTCTGAAATCGTGTTCTACCAGGAACATTCTGATTCCTTTAGGGAAGCGACTCACCATTCTCATTTCTGAGTCAACTCAAAAAAGCCGTTATTCCTCCTCCATGCCTAGCTGCGGCCGTGGTGTCTGCGACGTGCTGGGAGGCAGGAGGGGATATTCCACACTGGGCTGATCGCCGGTCAGGCTATGCAGGAACGCGGTGAGCGACGTCACCTCGTCCTCGCTCAGCTGGATACCGAGCTGCGCCGAGCCCATCACCGCCACGGACTGTTTCAAGTCCCAGGCCTTGCCGCTATGGAAATAAGGTGGCGTCAATTCGATGTTGCGCAGGCTCGGCACCTTGTAGACATATTCGTCGGAGACGGACTCCGTCACAACGAAGCGACCTTTGTCCGCCGGAGGCAGGAAATCGGCACCGGGTTTTTCCACAACACCGAAAGGCCGGTACTGGGATCCACCAATATTGATGCCGTTATGGCAAGCGGCGCAGCCCTTGTCGATGAACAGCGAAAGCCCCGTCATCTGCTGCTCATCCAAGGCATCGGCATTGCCTTTCAAGTACTGATCGAAGGGCGCATTGGGTGTGATCAACGTCGCCTCGAACAAGGCGATGGCATCCTGCACATTGTCGATATTGATGGGATCCTCGGCATCGGGGAAAGCCTCCTCGAAAATGGGTTGATAACCGGGAATGCCTTCAAGCATTTTCACCGCATGCTCATGGGTAATCGCCATCTCCACCGGATTGATCAACGGACCACCGGCCTGTTCGGTCAGATCCTTGGCGCGCCCATCCCAAAACTGGGCCGTGTTGAATACCGCGTTCAGGACCGTTGGCGAGTTACGTTTCCCAATCTGCCAACGGTGGCCAATCGAGTTTTCCAGCATATCGACCCCCCCAAGCCCGACCAGATGGCAGGAATTGCAGCTGATGGTATGGCTTTTGGAAAGCCGAGGTTCGAAGTACAGCATCTTGCCGAGTTCTACCTTGGCTGGCGTACTCGGATTGCCTTCCAACGCCGGCGGACTATCGGGGATCGGCTTGAACAGTGCCTGTGCCCGGTTCATCAGTTCGTCGTCAGTGGCCAGTGCCGATCCTGTCATTGTCACTCCAGCCATTACCAACACTATGCGTCGCATTTGCATGATCATCTCCCTTGTCATGGCTGACTTACCAAAGTATTGATATAGAGTCGCTTTGCAGGAAACTTAAGGCCGAAGTATGAGCAGATCCCTCGCTCTGGCTTCGAACTCGCAGCTTACTATTTTAAATTTAGCTGACTGATGGACTCATGCTTTGATGTGAATCAAGAATGCCGCGGACAACCCATGCCATATGCACGACATCGATGTTGTCGTCACGGCCCAGGCTCGTCAGCAACCGCGAAAGCGTGGCTTGAGACGGCCGGTCGTGCGCCATCACAAGAACGACGCCACCGCCTGCAAGGGCGGGGACGTCGTAGGGAGAGACCAGGCCGGGCCTCAGGCGTCCGAACGCGGTTTGCCGGGATGTCGACGGTAACCGTGCAACATCCCAGCGATGAGATTGTCGTGTCGCTTATAACTCTCCATGAGCGCGCCGAGCACATGCAGCGGTATCAAGAAAAGGATGGTGTTGGCCATCAGTTCATGCACCTCCTCAACCCATCCGACTCCCCAAAAGACGTCGGTCTCTTCCATCATATAGCCGGTAGCACCTAATCCCAGTAAGAGGGCCAGCAACGTCAGCATCATCACTGCCCCCAATGGGGTATGAGTGATCGCAAGGTCCGGCGAGCCAGTAACAGTGCCTCTATTGGACATTTGCCGGAGCGATTGGCGAAGTCGTCTCGGCGTCGGCCAGAAATTGCGCCAGCGGGCGGGCCAGGGGCCGATGAAACCCCAGAGGATACGCACGACGATCAGGGCCACCACGCCATAGCCAATCCATCGGTGAGGACCCTCACCCTCCTCGGTGAGAAAGTAGTTGGCCAGGAACCCGGCCACGAGCGACCAATGGATGATCCTGATCAGCGGGTCCCAGACACGGATTCTTGCCTCCCTCGCGTTGACGGTCATGGCATGACCTCCGGTCAGTCTACCTTCTGCTTGACGATCTCGCCGTTGACAGGATTGAAGTAGATCTCGACACGGCGCTCCTGGACATCCCAGCCGTAGAGCTCATAACAGTTGCCGTCGGTGATCTTGAATTCCTTGACCTTGTAACCCATTTCGGCAATTTTCTGCTTTATTTCCGCCTCGCTCATCCATTCACTCTGGGGTGCGTCGGTGCAGGTTGTTTCAGCCAGGGCGGTGATGCTTGTCGCCAGTAGTGTCGATGCAATGATTCCTTTCATTACGGTGCGCTTCATTTCGAACCCTCCAAGAAGATAGAAACAAGTCGTTCCCCCACGGGATGACATCGCTTCACGTTCGGCGACTGCCAGAAGGGAACAACGCTATCCTGACGGGGGAAGCTTAAGTCATGCTTAACGCCCAAGCTGGGGATGATCGACCTGGGCACCGCGGCCTTGGCCCTGCTAAGGCCAAGTCACCCCTCCAGACGGAGACACACGA
>DATISN010000217.1:0-12354 GCA_035581765.1 Halomonas sp. | reverse complement strand
GTGGCGCGCTGGTATCGCGGCGAGCTGCCCCGCGAACAGCTGCAACGCGAGCCACAGATGTGGCGCACCCAGACCTTCGTGCCGACCCCTCCCGCCGTCGCGCGCGAGGCGCTGGCGCCCCTGCAGGCCACGCTGGCGCTGACCCAGCCGAGTGGCGACAGGGCGGTGTCGCGTGCCCTTCTTCCGGCGGGCGAGTCGGCGGGACGGGGAGGAGTGGGCGGCCCGGTATCCGCGTCGCCATCGTCGGCGGCTCCGCTCAGCCCCGGCGCTGGGATGCCGGGGGCGCCTTCCGCGGGGCCTTTCGGAGGCTCGTCCGTCGCCGTGTCGGGGGGCGAGGCGCGTGACGCCGGCATGGCCACGCCCGGCGCGTCGTCAAGCGACAGCGCGCCTCCGGCCCGGGTCGCGCAGGAGCCGCTGCACGAGAGCCTGCAGGGCCTCGTCCGCCATCAACTGGAAATGCTCGTGACCCCGGTGCTGCGCTGGGAAGGCGATGTCTGGTCGGGCGTGTTCATGGCGCTGGTGATGCACTTGCCCCAGGTCGAGCGCGAGGGGCGCGAGTCGCAGGACGAGGAGGCCGCCCGCAAGGAGCGAGAGCGCCAGGGCTGGCGGTCGACGATGACACTGCAGGTCGCCGGGCTGGGCGAGGTCGGCGTCGATCTGTGGCTGCGCGAGTCCCGTCTGGATCTCGATCTTGTCGCCGCGGAAGCGTCGGTGCGTGAGTCGCTCGAACTGGGCGTCGATCGCCTGACGCCGCGACTCGAGGCCTGCGGCCTCACGGATGTGAGGGTGCGCATTGCCGCCCGGGGTGGGGAGGCGAGATGAGCGACAAGCCCACCGACCGCCGGCGCGCCGTGGCGTTGGCCTACCACGAGGGAGACGATGCCCCGCGCGTGGTGGCCAAGGGATACGGCGATATCGCCGAGCGCATCATGGCCGAGGCCAAGCGGCAGGGGATTCATATCCACGATGCGCCGGAGCTGGTGGGGCTATTGATGCGTCTCGATCTGGACGAGCGCATCCCTCCCCATCTCTATCAGGTCATCGCCGAATTACTGGTCTGGGTTCGCGAAATCGCCGTAACGGCAACGAAAAGAGTCGATTAGTCGTTGCTTTTTGTTAAATTTAGTTGTTTATTTGCAAAAACCCAAAGCACACTTTGTCCTTATTTCGACACAGTGCCTACCCGGTTGGCTTCATGAGCATGATTTTTCTCATTATTTTTTATTACACAACCGTTCATTAATATCGCATGCGCCTTGAAGAGGTTGTGCTGATCTATTGCATCCATACGGCATTTGCCCAGAATCCATCCTGACCACTGGTGGCTTGCTGGCCCGGACAACACGCCGCGTCAGCGACAACACCAGTCATGACGCCAAGCGGCACAACAATAAGCTGCGCGCATCGATGCGACATGCAGCATGTTCAGGAAGCAGGGGATCGTTATGGAACACACCGCCATTCTGGACGAGATCGAAGAGCTGAATCTCGCCTACCTGTTGCTTGCCCAGCGCATGCTCCATAACGATCGCACCTCGGCGATGTTCCGCCTGAAGATCGATGAGGAAATGGCCGACCTCTTGCTCTCGCTCAATGCGCGCCAGCTCGCCAAGCTGTCGCGGACCAATCAGCTGCTCTGCCATTTCGGACACGCCGGTGCCGAGCAGTTGCGCCAGGTGACGCATAACCATCGCGAGCAGGGGCTGTCGCGCTTTCACGCCTCGCTGCTGATGGCCTCGCGTCCCAGCGCGCCATCTTCCCTGGCGGGGGCCTGAGTCATGGCGCAGAAGAGCCTGGTTACCGAAATGCATCAGGTGCAACTGGCCATCGAGCTGATCGAGCTGGGCGCCCGATTGCAGGTTCTGGAAACCGAGACCGATATCAGCCGGGCTCGACTGATCAAGCTCTACAAGGAAGTCCGCGGCATGTCTCCGCCCAAGGGGATGCTGCCGTTCTCCACCGACTGGTTCATCACCTGGATGCCCAACATCCACTCCTCGCTCTTCTACAACATCTTCCTGCGCCTGCGGCAAGATCATGGCTGTGATCGCATGGAAGCCTTCGTGCGTGCCTTCCGGCTCTATCAGGAGCAGGTGGAGATCGATGAGACCGAGACGGTGCTGGGCCTGACGCGCGCCTGGACGCTGGTGCGCTTCTTCGAGAGCGACATGCTGCAGCTCTCGGCTTGCACGCGCTGCAGCGGACATTTCGTCGCCCATGCGCACAGCCCCTCACAGGAATACGTGTGCGGTATCTGCCAGCCTCCCTCGCGCGCCGGCAAGACCCGCAAGGCCAAGGCGGCGGCTCCCGTGCCGCCATCCGCACCATCGGTGCGTCGTCAGGCCTGAGGGACTCTTCCCCTACCTTTCTGCCACTCGACGCGATAGTTGCCGGGCTCCCCTCAAGTCTCCCGACCCCCTGCCGATAACCTGATTGACGCTAGCGATACTCATCCGCGCAAGTGCCCTTTGCTCTGGCAAGACGAGGCAACTGGCAGCGAGAGGTCTCCGGCGAGACGTGGTTGTCGGCAACGGGTCGGCGGCTGAGCAAGCAACCTCGGAGCGAAGGATACCGGCAGTGCTGATACCAATCGGATACATCGTCGTACTTCTCAGCGTGTTTGGTGGCTTCGTGCTCGCCGGCGGTCACCTGGGTCCCCTCTTTCAGCCTACCGAGTTCCTGATGATCGGCGGTGCCGGCATCGGCGCGTTCATCGCCTCCAACAACGGCAAGGCGATCAAGGCCACCTATCGCATCTTTCCCAAGCTGCGCCGCTCGAAGCGCTACGACAAGGCGCTCTACATGGAGCTGATGGCCGTGCAGTTCAAGCTGCTCTCCAAGATCCGTCGCGAGGGCATGCTGGGGGTGGAGCGGGACATCGACAACCCCCAGGAGAGCGAGCTGTTCGGCGAGCATCCGCGCATCCAGTCCGACCCCATGATCATGGACTTCCTGACCGATTACCTGCGCCTCATGGTCAGCGGCAGCATGGAGCCCATGGAGCTCGACGAGCTGATGCTGCACGAGATCGAGGCCTTCGAGCAGGAGGCGCACATTCCGGTCGACGCCATTTCCAAGGTCGGCGATGCCATGCCGGCCTTCGGCATCGTAGCGGCGGTCATGGGGGTGGTAAAGGCGCTGAGTGCGGCCGACGCGTCTCCGGACGTGATGGGCGTCATGATCGCCCACGCGCTGGTCGGCACCTTCCTCGGCATCCTGTTGGGTTACGGCTTCATCAACCCGGTGGCCAGCCGTATCGAGCGCCAGGCCAAGGAAGCCGAGAAGATGCTGCAATGCATTCGCGTGACCCTGCTGGCGAGCCTGCATGGCTATGCCCCCCAGCTGGCGGTAGAATTCGGCCGCAAGGCGCTGCACAGCGATGAGCGGCCCGGCTTCACCGAACTCGAGGAATACGTGCGCAACGCCAAATCGGGTGCGGGTAGCGCATGAGCGCCAGCGGTGACAAGCGGCCGATCATCATTCGCCGCAAGAAGATCGTCAAGGCCCACCACGGCGGCAGCTGGAAGATCGCCCTGGCCGATTTCATGACCGCGCTGATGGCGCTGTTCCTGGTGATGTGGATTCTCTCCACCGCGAGCCCGACCGAGCGCGAGGGCGTGGCCGAGTATTTCAGCACGCCCTTGATCAGCGCGATCACCGGCGGCCAGCAACGCACCGGCAGCACCAGCGCGATCCCCGGGGGCGGGCCCGATCCCGTCCATGCCGAGGGTGAGCGCGCCCGCGTCGACCTGCGCACCCAGACGCGTCCCAGCGATACCCAGCGGCGCACCTTCCGCGATCTGCAGCAGCGCATCGAGATGGCGATCAATGCCGACCCCCAGCTGCAGCAGCTACGCCAGCAGCTGCGCTTCGACATGACCCAGGAAGGCCTGCGAATCCAGCTCTTCGATACCGAGCAGCGGCCCATGTTCGACCTGGGCAGCAACCGGGTGGCGTCCTACATGCGCGACCTGTTACGCACCATGGCGCCCTTGCTCAACGAACTGGACAACGATCTGAGCATCACCGGCCATACCGACAGCCTGGCGTACACCAACGGTTATCGCGGCTACAGCAACTGGGAGCTGTCCACCGACCGTGCCAATGCCTCGCGCCGCGAGCTGGTCGAGGGCGGACTCGATTCGGCCAAGCTGCTGCGCGTCTCGGGCATGGCCGACCGGGTCCCGATGCCCGATGCCGGCACCGATGCGCCGGTCAATCGGCGCATCGAACTGGTGGTGCTGTTTCCCGAGGTGAGCGAGCTGATCCGCGCGCCGAGCATGTTGAGCGACTCGCCCTCGGTGGCGCCCGGCGTGCCATCTGCGCTCAGCCTGCGCGAGTCCAGCACGGTGGATCTGGCGCCCGTGGCGGCATTTTCCGAGAGTCTGAGCGAGGCCATGGGCGGCGCGCCATAAGCCGAGCCCGGCCCGCGAATCCAGGAGCAGGAACGACGGATGGATATCACCGATTTCTACGACACCTTCTTCGAGGAAGCCGAAGAGCTGCTCGCCGACATGGAGCGCCACCTCCTGGAGCTGGACCTGGAGGAGCCGGACGGCGAACAGCTCAATGCCATCTTCCGTGCCGCCCACTCCATCAAGGGCGGCGCCGGCACCTTCGGCTTCGACGTCCTGCAGACAACCACGCACCTGTTCGAGAACCTGCTCGACCATGCCCGGCGCGGAGAACTCGTCCTGCGCCGCGACATCGTCGATATCTTCTTGGAAACCAAGGACATGCTGCATGATCAGATGAACGCCTATCGCAACGGCGAAGACCCCGACCAGGCCGCCTTCGAGCGCATCTGCCGGACCCTGCAGCAGTTGGCGCTGGATGAGATCGGCACGGGCGTGGACGGCGGTAAAGCGCCGACGCCGTCGACCAAGACGCCCGCGTCGGCCCCCGAGCCCGAGGTGGCGACCGGGGGCGCTGGCGAGCGTCTTGTCGTGGCGCTGCTCGGGGTGGACGACAAGAACCGCGAGCTGCTGGTCGAGGAGCTCGGCCAGCTGGGCGAGGTGACCGCCCAGTCCGGCGACCAGGCCCGCTACGAAGTGTCGCTTGCGACCACGATAAGCCCCGACGATATCGAGGCGGTGATGTGCTTCATCATCGAGCCGGAGCAGATCGAGGTCCGCCAAGTCGCTTCCCATCCGGCCGCGCCGTCGACACTCTCGGCCGAGCCAGACGCTTCTGTTGCTGCTTCAAAGCCGAAGGCCCCCGAGACGTCCGAACCTTTCGGCGAGCCATCTCCCTCCAAGCATGCGCCCTCCGATGCCAAGGCCTCGGCAAGCAAGCCGAAGGCCAAGGGGGCGGGGGAGTCGACCTCGATCCGCGTCTCGGTGGACAAGGTCGACCAGATCATCAACCTGGTCGGCGAGCTGATCATCACCCAATCGATGCTCGACCAGACCGCCAGCGAGCTGGACGGCGCGACCCACAGCGCCCTGTTCAATGGCATGAGCCTGTTGCAGCGCAACGCCCGCGACCTGCAGGAAGCGGTGATGTCGATCCGCATGATTCCCATGGATTTCGTGTTCAGCCGCTTTCCGCGGGTGGTGCGGGAAACCTCGAGCAAGCTTGGCAAGGAAATTGAACTCGTGACCGAGGGCGCCGCCACCGAGCTCGACAAGAGCCTCACCGAGCGCATCATCGACCCGCTGACCCACCTGGTGCGCAACAGCCTGGATCACGGCATCGAGACCCCGGCGGCCCGCGAGGCCGCCGGCAAGCCGCGCGCCGGCAAGCTGGTGATGTCGGCCAGGCACCAGGGCGGCAGCATCATCATCGAGGTGAGCGACGACGGGGCGGGCCTCAATCGCGAGAGGCTGCTCGAGAAGGCGCGCGAGAACGGCCTGAACGTCTCGGACAGCATGAGTGACGACGAGGTCTGGCAGCTGATCTTCGCGGCCGGCTTCTCCACCGCCAAGGAAGTCACCGATGTGTCGGGTCGCGGTGTCGGCATGGATGTGGTCAAGCGCAACATCCAGGGCATGGGCGGACAGGTGCAGATCATGTCCACGCCCGGCGAAGGCACCACCATCCGCATCGTGCTGCCGTTGACCCTGGCGATCCTCGATGGCATGTCGATCAAGGTCGGCGACGAAGTCTTCATCCTGCCGCTCTCCACCGTGCTGGAGTCGCTGCAGCCGTCGAAGGACGACCTCTACGCCATGGCCGGCGACGACGTGGTGCTCAAGGTGCGCGACGAATACCTGCCGGTGGTCGCCGTGCATGAGGCGCTCGATGTCCGGGGCGCCCATACCGAGCTCACCGAGACCATCGCCGTGATCGTTCAGGGCGAGGGGCGCCGCTATGCGCTGCTGGTCGACGACCTGATCGGCCAGCAGCAGGTGGTGGTCAAGAACCTCGAGACCAACTATCGCAAGGTGCCGGGCGTCTCGGCGGCCACCATCCTCGGCGATGGCCGGGTGGCGTTGATTCTCGATATCGCCGGCCTGCATCGCCTGAGCCGAACCAAGAAGGAGGCGCGGCGTCCGTCGCGTGCCCTCTCCAACGAAGCCCTGCTTTCCCGCCAGGAGGTTGTGACGCAATGACCCAGCAGAATGGTGGCGCCGCCGTAAAGGCCGCCGATGACCAGAATCGCGAGTTCCTAGTGTTCTCCCTGGGTGACGAGGAGTACGCCATCGATATCCTCAAGGTGCAGGAGATCCGCGGCTACGAGAATGTGACGCGCATCGCCAATGCCCCCGATTTCATCAAGGGCGTGACCAACCTGCGCGGCGTGATCGTGCCGATCGTCGACCTGCGCATCAAGTTTCACCTGGCAAGCGTCGAATATGGCGGCCAGACCGTGGTGATCGTGGTCAATGTCGGCAAACGCGTGGTGGGGATCGTCGTCGACGGGGTCTCGGATGTGATGACCCTGACGCCCGACCAGATCAAGCCCGCACCGGAATTCGGCGTGACCCTCTCTTCGGATTTCCTGAGCGGCCTGGGCAGTCTCGATGACCGCATGCTGGTGATCGTGGACATCGAGAAACTGCTGACCAGCGACGAGATGGCCCTGGTCGAGCACGCCAGCGATTGAGCCGGCCTTCGGGCCGATTCTCTTGACGCAAGGGATGCGTGATTTTCCACCGCCCCGCGAGCCTGCGCTGGACGTGCGCAATCAGCCAAAACGCGCTGCGGGAACCGATTGATTGACAAGAGCGACGACGACAGTCGCCCTAGGGGAACAACACCATGCGCGACAACCAGCCTGTCACCGGGCGGGACTATCCGCTTCAGGACGATCATTTCCTGATCTCCCGAACCGATCTCAAGGGGCGGATCACCTATGCCAACCCGGCCTTCGTCGAGGTCAGCGGCTATCGCCATGAGGAACTGATCGGGGCGCCGCATAACCTGGTTCGCCACCCGGATATGCCCGTCGAGGCCTTCGCCAATCTCTGGGAAACCGTGGCCGCGGGGGAAAGCTGGCGCGGGCTGGTCAAGAATCGTCGCAAGGATGGTGATCACTACTGGGTCGATGCCAACGTGACGCCCATCGTCGAGGACGACGAGGTCGTGGGCTATGCCTCGGTGCGCATCAAGGCGAGCGACGAGGCGATCGAGCAGGCCGAGCAGGCCTACGCCCGCCTGCGCGAGGGCCGCGGCAAGCGCCTGCGGCTGGAGCGTGGGCGCCTACGCCGTCGTGGTCTGGCGGGCTTCCTGGGGCGCCTGAATTTCGCCAGCATGCGGGCGCGCATCACCACCATGGTAACCGTCGCCGCGCTGCTGCTGCTGGCCAGCGGCGGGATCGGCGTGTTCGCCTTGCAGGCCTCGGGCGAGCGGTTGGCCGAGCTCAACCGCGACGGCCTCGAGGACGTGGTACGCCTGCAGCGGATCGGCCAGCGCCTGGTCGAGACCCCGAGTGCCATGGCGTCCCAGGGACGCATGGATGTGCTGGAGGTCAGTGACGTCTATATCGACATGCTCGAGAAGGACGCCGAGGAGATCCGCACGACCTGGGAGGGGTACCTCGCGCGCGACGTCAATCGGACCGACCAGTCCTCGACCTTCGGCGAGCGGCTCGACGCCTACGTCGACGACCACCTGCTGGGCATTGCCGGGTTGCTGTCCGGCGAGGCCTTCGAGGCGCTGGACGCGCTCAACAACGACCTGGCGCCGATGATCGATCGGGGCAACAATCTGGTCATTTCCGTCAACCTGCTGATCGAGAGCAAGCGCCAGGCCGCCTTCCGCATGGCGGAGCAGGCCGAGGCGGCCGAACAACAGATGTTGATGGTGCAGCTGGGCGTGCTGGTGGCCGGCCTGCTGCTGCTGATCGTGCTCGGCGTGATCACCCTGCGCTCGGTGACAAGACCCTTGAACACCGCCATGGCCTTCACCCTGCAGATCGCCGCCGGCAACCTGGCGGCACGGGTGCCGGACCAGCGCCGCGACGAGGTCGGCAAGCTGCTGGGGGCGCTGGATGTCATGCGCAAGAGCCTCGGCAGCATCGTCGGCGACGTGCAGGGCGGAATCCGCGTGGTCACCCCTGCGGCGCGTGACATCGCCCTGGCCAACGATGATCTCTCATCGCGCACCGAGCAGCAGGCAGCGTCGCTTCAGCAGACGGCCTCGAGCATGGAGGAGATGACCACCACGGTGCAGCAGAACACCGACAATGCCCGCCAGGCGGGGGGCCTTGCCACCGAGAACGCCAGCCGGGTCCAGGAGACCGGTCAGCTGATGCAGAAGGTGGTGGACACCATGTCGCGCATCACCGAAAGCTCGCGGCAGATGACCGAGATCATCGATGTCATCGACGCCATCGCCTTCCAGACCAATATCCTCGCGCTCAATGCCTCCGTCGAAGCCGCCCGCGCCGGCGAGCATGGCCGCGGCTTCGCCGTGGTGGCCGAGGAGGTGCGCAAGCTGGCCGGACGCTCGGCCTCCGCCGCCAAGGAAATCCGCACGCTGATCGACGGCTCGTCACGGGAGATCGGCAGCGGCGCCGAAGTCGTCAGGAAGGCCGAGGGCGCCATCGAGTCGGTGGTCCAGGCGACCAGCCGCGTCAATGACATCATGGCCGAGATCACCTCGGCCTCCGTGGAACAGAGCGGCGGCATCACCCAGATCAACCAGGCGATCGCCGAGATGGATCAGGTGACCCAGCAGAACGCCAGCCGCGTCCAGGCCAGCGCCCGGGCCGCCAGTGAGCTCGAGCATCAGGCCCAGCAGCTGTCGATCGCCGTCGCCGCCTTTCGCCTGCGCGGCGCCGGCAAGGAACAGGCCCCCCGCCTGGCCGAGCGCCGCGCCCTGACAGCCGAACAGGCCGACGACGCTCCCGAGCCGGCACCGCGCGCGTTGCCGGCAACCGAGCGCCGCGCGACACCCCGCAGGGCGCACCAGCCGGTCGCCCAGGTAGGGGAGTGGGAGGAATTTTGAGCGAGCCCGTGCAACAGCCGGCCTTTGCCGCCGGCGGCTGGTCATCCACCGGGGCCATGGAACGCGACCTCGAGCTGACCGATGCCGACTTCACCCGGATACGCGAGCTGATCTACAAGCGTGCCGGCATCGTGCTCGCCGAGCACAAGCGCGAGATGGTCTACAGCCGTCTCGCCAAGCGGCTGCGTCACTATGGACTGACGCGCTTCGGCGATTACGTGGCGCGCCTGGAACGCCAGCCGGAGGCCAAGGAGTGGGAGGCGTTCACCAACGCCCTGACCACCAACCTCACGGCCTTCTTCCGCGAGGCGCATCACTTCCCGCTGCTGGCCGAGCACGTGCACAACCGGCCGGGGCCGATCCGGGTCTGGAGTGCCGCGGCCTCCACCGGCGAGGAGCCCTATTCGATCGCGATGACGCTGCTCGAGTCGCTGGGGGCGCGCGCCGGGGAGGCCCGCGTGATGGGGACCGACATCGATACCGAGGCGCTCGCCAAGGCAAGGGCCGGCATCTATCCCCTGGAGCAGGTCCACAAGCTCGACGACGCGCGCGTCAAGCGCTTCTTCCAGCGCGGGACCGGCCGTCAGGCCGGGCTGGCACGCGTGCGCCCCGAGCTGCGCGCCATGGTCGAGTTCGAACCGCTCAACTTGCTGGCGCCGGGGTGGGCGCCCAAGGGACCCTACGACGCGATCTTCTGCCGCAACATCATGATCTATTTCGACAAGCCGACCCAGGCGCGAATCCTCGAGCGCTTCGCGCCGTTGCTCAAGCCGGATGGCCTGCTGTTCGCCGGTCACTCCGAGAATTTCTCCTATATCAGCAAGGCGTTTCGGCTCCGCGGCCAGACGGTTTATACCCGGACCTGAACCGACCATGGTGATGCCAGCCGACCGACTAAACGCAGGGGGCGGCTAAAGTCCCGCCCCCTGCCGCCGATATGTCCTACAGATTCCAGAGCTCGAGGCGGTGCCATTCCGCGCCGTCACGCCGAGGGAGAGGAGGCCTGCCTTGAGTGCAGCCAGGATAAGGGTGCTGTGCGTCGACGACTCGGCGCTGATACGCGATCTGCTCAGCGAGATCATCAACAGCCACCCGGACATGGAGGTGGTGGCCGTCGCCCCGGACCCCATCGCCGCCCGTGACCTGATCAAGCGTCACAACCCCGACGTGCTGACGCTCGACGTCGAGATGCCGCGCATGGATGGGCTCGATTTTCTCGAGCGCCTGATGCGCCTGCGCCCGATGCCGGTGCTGATGGTGTCGTCGCTGACCCAGGCGGGGTCGGAGGTCACCCTGCGTGCCCTGGAGCTGGGCGCGGTGGACTTCGTCGCCAAGCCGGCGCTGGGCATTCGCAGCGGCATGCTCGAGTACGGCGAGCAGATCGCCGACAAGATTCGCGCCGCGGCGCGCTCGCGGCCACGCCAGCCGCGCCGTCGTGATGCGCCGCCGCCGACGCGGCTCAAGGCCCCGCTGATGACCAGCGAGAAGCTGGTCATCATCGGCGCCTCCACCGGCGGCACCGAGGCGATTCGCCAGGTGCTGGAGCCGCTGCCCGCCAACAGCCCGGCGATCCTGATCACCCAGCACATGCCCGGGGGATTCACGCGCTCCTTCGCCGAACGGCTCAATCGGTTGTGCCAGATCAGCGTCAAGGAGGCCGAGGACGGCGAGCGGGTGGTGCCCGGGCATGCCTATATCGCCCCCGGCGATACGCATTTGAAGCTCGCGCGCAGCGGGGCCAACTATATCGTCCGGCTGGACGACGGGCCGCCGGTCAATCGCCATCGGCCCTCGGTGGACGTGCTGTTTCATTCGGCCGCGGCCCAGGCCGGGCGAAACGCCATCGGCGTGCTGTTGACCGGGATGGGCAAGGACGGCGCGGTGGGGCTGCTCGAGATGCGCGAGGCGGGTGCCGAGACCCTCGCCCAGGACGAAGCCAGTTGCGTGGTCTTCGGCATGCCCCGCGAAGCGATCGCCCTCGGCGGCGCCTGTGACGTGGTGGCGCTCGACGATATCGCGCCAAAACTGATGTCGCTGGTGGCGGCCTCGGGCCGGGCCCAGCGGGTATAGCAACGACACATCACATTGACTCATCGCAACTGCGACGCACAAGAGAACGCCGGCATGATTCGAACACTACGCAATATCAGCATCCACGCGGCCATGATCACCGTCCTGGCCTGCTTCGTGGCGGCCATCACGGCGGTCGCCACCATGGCCTTCCTGGCCGATCGCAATGCCACGGGGACCATGGACACCCTGGAGCTGATCAACGTCGATCAGCTCAACGAGATCAACCGCGCCGATGCCCTGCTCGCCGGGGCACGGCTCGACCTGCAACGCGCCGCCAACGCCTTCCTGATGGGCCAGAACACCGAGGCCAATGCGGCGCTGGCCTCGGCCCAGGATCAGCTGGATCGCGCCGAGGCGCGCTATGCAAACTACGACGCGGTCCCCCGCACCGCGCAGGGCGAGGCGCTGGGCGCGCGGGTGGAGTCGACCTTCCAGGCCGTGCTCGATTTGGCCCGCCAGCAGTACGGAGCGCTCGACCGGCTCGACACCAGTGGCTACAACCAGTTCGGCGAGGAGATGGCGACCGTCAGCGAGGCCCAGGAGGAGACGCTCACCGAGTTCGTGGAATACGCCAACCAGCGCGGCAACGAGATCATCGCCGACTACGAGGCCACGACCGCTACCTACTTCCTTGTCGCGATCGCCCTGCTGATCGGGGTGGTGATCATGGTGGTGCTGATCTACCTGGGCCTGCGCGCCATCGTGATCCGCCCGCTGGGCGAGGCGGTGGAGCGGCTCCAGACCATTGCCCAGGCCGACCTCTCCCACGAAGTGCCGGAGCGCGGTCGCAACGAGATCGGCCGGCTGTTCGCCGCCATGGGCGAAATGCGCCTCAGCCTGACCAAGATCGTCGGCGAGGTGCGCGACAGCAGCAACTCCATCCATATG
>DATISN010000216.1:0-1831 GCA_035581765.1 Halomonas sp. | reverse complement strand
ACGATGGCCCCCAGCGCGGGTCCGTGGCTCTCGCCAAAGGTGGTGAGGGTAAACAGCTTACCGAAGGTGTTGCCGGACATGGGCGCTCCAGGAGATAGCAGAATCGGGAATCAGGCGAAGGACGCCGCATGGGCGTCGAGTTCCGCGGCACTGAGGGCAAACACCCCCTGCCCCCCGCGTTCGAACTCAAGCCACAGGAACGGGACCTCGGGAAAGGCAGCGTCGACATGGCGGTCGGAGTTGCCGACCTCGACGATCAGCACGCCGTCGTCGGCGAGATGCCCGCGCGCCTCGCGAAGCAGGCGCCGCACGATATCCAGGCCATCTGCGCCCGCCGCCAGCGCCAGGGTCGGCTCGTGGCGAAACTCGGCGGGCATGAGCGCGAGATCACGGGCGTCCACGTAAGGGGGGTTGCAGACGATCAGATCATATCGACGCCCGGCAAGCCCCGCGAACAGATCGGAGGCCACCGCCCTGACTCGCTCACCGACCTCGTGACGGCTGATGTTGGCCTTCGCCACCGCCAGCGCCTCAGGACTGATATCGGCCAGGTCGACCTCGCAGGTAGGCAGATACAGCGCGGTGGCGATACCGATGCAGCCCGACCCGGTACACAGATCGAGCACGCTCGCTGGCGGCTCCTCGGGAAACCAGGCCGCAAAGCCGTCCTCGATCAGCTCGGCGATCGGCGAGCGGGGGATCAGCACCCGCTCATCGACAGAGAACGCCACCCCGGCAAAGAACACCTCACCGAGCAGGTAGGGCAGTGGACGGCGCGTTGTGACGCGCTCGCGTACCAGGGTCACGATGCGCATGCGCTCCATGGGCAGCAAGCGGGCATCGAGCACCGCCGGGTCGACATCCCAGGGCAGGTGAACCGCCCCCAGTGTCAAGGCTACCGCCTCGTCCCAGCAGGAGGCTGTGCCATGGCCGTGGAAGAGCCCGGCCAGCTGGAACTCGCTGGCGGCCCAGCGCAGGCAATCGCGCAGGGTGACGAGCCCATCGCGAAGCTCGCTATCGGCAAGCTGCAGCGTCGTAGTAGAGGCATCGTTGCTAGCGGCCACAGGGTCTCCCGCGCTCAGGGCTGAGCAGTGAGTGATGAATCGAGCAATGGCTAAAAGTGCTTGATTGTAACTGCCCCGACGGTTCACAGCCACGCCGAGCTGGTTATACTGATTCACACTTTCCCGCCACGAGACACCGATGAGCCGACACCGCCACCACCCTGACGACGCCGATATCGACGCCTTCCGTCAGGCCCTGCGCGAGGCCGGCGTGCGTCCGATCGAAAGTGATCGCGCCGACCCAGGGCGGCCACGTTGGCCCCACCCTTCGGTCGCCGAGCGCCGCGCGGCCGCCATCGCCAAGGGAGACGATCGTCATGCCGGGCGCACGTCCGATGGTCGGGTGGAGGCGGTGCGGCCCTCGGAATTTCTTGATTTCGCCCTCCCCGACCTGCCCTGGCGGACGCGCCAGCAGCTAAAGCGCGGCCGCATTACCTGGGAAGAAGGCCTCGACCTGCATGGCTATACGCTTGAGGAAGCCCGGATCGAGTTGGAGAGTTTCCTGCGCGAGATGGCCGCGGGACGTCGTCGCTGCGTGCTCGTCGTGCATGGCAAGGCCTGGGGCGCCACCAGCGACTATCCGGTGATCAAGAGTCATGTGAACGCCTGGCTTCGCGAATGGCCAAGCGTGCTGGCCTTCTGCTCCGCCACGGATGCCGATGGCGGCACGGGGGCCATTTACGTCCTGTTGAGGCGTCAAGGCAACAACGCCTAATTCCTACCCGGCTCAGCAGTGACGGCACGACTGCCCCAGCCGCTCGGGGCAC